>JAYKIM010000174.1:0-5878 GCA_035286245.1 Cyanobacteriota bacterium
GCCGGACATCTGGCCGCTCGCGGTTCAGCGGTTTGGCGACACCCTGGCCCTGGATGATCCCCATGGTCAACCCGCCGCCCGCCTCACCTACAGGGAGTTGGGCCAGGCGATTCGGACCTTTGCCCAGGGGCTGCAGGCCCTGGGGGTGGGGGTGGGTACCCATGTTGCCCTATTTGCCGACAATAGTCATCGCTGGCTGATCGCCGACCAGGGAATTATGACCGCCGGGGCGATGAATGCGGTGCGCAGTGGCGCTGCTGAAACCGAGGAACTGCGCTACATCGCCGAGCACAGTGAGAGTACGGTGATCCTGCTGGAAAACCTGGCCCTGCTGAGGCGGCTAGAGGATCGCCTGGCGAACCTACCCCTTAGCTTTGGCCTGCTGCTCTCCGATCAGGACCCACCCCAGGGGCCCTTGCCCTGGTATAACTTTCCCCAGCTGATGGAACTGGGCCAGTCCCACCCCTATAGCCCCGTCACCCTACAGCCCCAGGACCTGGCCACCCTGATCTACACCTCCGGCACCACCGGTAAACCCAAGGGGGTGATGCTCACCCACGCTAACCTACTGCACCAGGTGAATACCCTGCAAGTAGTAGTGCAACCCCAGCCGGGCGATCAGGTGGTGAGTATTCTGCCCTCCTGGCATAGCTTTGAGCGCACCGCCGAGTACTTCTTGCTATCCCGCGGCTGTAGTCAAACCTACAGCAGCCTTCGCCACCTCAAGGCCGACCTGAAGGCGGTGCGGCCCCGGTATATGGTGGGGGTGCCCCGCCTCTGGGAATCGATCTATGACGGAGCTCAGAAACAGTTTCGCGATCAACCCCCGGCCAAGCAGCGGTTGATTTTCACCTGTCTGGACTGGAGTCAGGCCTACGTAGCTAATCTGTGGCGCTTTCAGGATCTGAAGCTAGACCAACCCCAGCTTGCCCCCTGGCAACGCCTCACCGCTGGGGTGGCAGCCCTAGCCCTCTGGCCCCTGCACCAGTTGGGCCGGCTGCTGGTTTATAACAAGGTGCGCCAGGCCACCGGCGGCCAGGTGAAACAGTTTATTAGTGGTGGTGGTTCCCTGGCTCGCCACCTGGATGTTTTCTTTGAGATTATCGGTGTACCCCTGCTGGTGGGCTACGGCCTGACGGAAACCGCTCCGGTGCTGTCGGCCCGGCGGGCCTGGCACAACCTGCGGGGGGCGGCGGGACAACCGATTCCCTTCACGGAGATTAAAATCGTTGACCCCGAGAGTCGCCAGGATCTGCCCCAGGGGGTCCACGGTCTGGTGTTGGCCCGGGGCCCCCAGGTGATGGCGGGCTACTATCGTAACCCTGAGGCCACGGCCCAGGTGATCGACCGTGACGGTTGGTTTGATACCGGGGATCTGGGCTGGCTAAGTAAGGACGGCAATGTGGTGCTGACCGGTCGGGCCAAGGATACCATTGTGCTCACCAACGGAGAGAATATTGAACCTCAGCCCCTTGAGGATGCCTGTATCCGCAGCCCCTACATTGACCAAATTATGCTGGTGGGGCAGGACCAGCGATCTCTGGGGGCCTTGGTGGTGCCCAACCTGGAGGCCCTGCAGGCTTGGGCTGCTGGTCAATCCCGCTGGCTAGTCCTGCCCGGCGAAGAGGCGGAGCCGCCGCCGGGGCTGCCCCCCCTCCCCCTCACTGATGTGGCGGTGGAAACCTTAATCCGAGGGGAACTGACTCGCCAGGTGAAGAATCGGCCTGGCTACCGCCCCGACGACCGGATTGGCCCCTTCCAACTGCTATCTGAGCCCTTTTCCGTGGAAAACGGCCTGCTCACCCAAACCCTGAAGGTGCGCCGGGCGGTGGTGACGGAACGCTATCGCGATATGATTGAGGCCATGTTTACCTAAACCCTGGGTTGAGGGAAGGCAAGGGAAAAACCATCCCAGCGGAGAATTAATTAAATTCTATGCCGACGAGCTTAAGCCCTCTGGAGAGATCCCCCAGGATGCCGTAGATATTTTCAATGTCCCTTGTTTAATTCAGATTCAAACTCCTATGGATGACGTACAAGCACTACAGCTAAAGCGGGTGGTGAACATTAAGGCGGTGGTTACCTCCCTCTGGAAAGAGGAGGCCCAAAAGCAACTGCAGCTCCAGATTAACCAGATGGACGGACAGCTGCAGCAGTTGGAAATGCAGGGCCAACGGATGATGACGGAACTCCAGAAGCAGGCGGAAACCCAACCGGGCAACCTGGGCGTTCAACAACAAATTGCCGATGTCCAAAACCGTCTCAATCAGGATAAAAGCAAACTGCTCGAGCAGAAAAATCAAAATCTTCAGCAACTACAACAGGTGCAAACCGTCGACCTGGGGGTTGAGGTGGAACAGGGCAAGGTGGAAAGTTTCTTTACCGTTAGCCTAGGGGATAACCTGGTGAAAAAACTGCAGGTGGAAATTCTCCTCAAGGATGGCATTATCGAGGAAATTCGGGGTGAGCTCTAAGTCCTAGGGGCTGGATCGGTTCATCCTGAGCTGGTTGGGGGGCACCCGGCGGTATAGAATGAAGTGTTGTCGGTTTTCCCCCTATTCTCCCTAGCATTCCTGCGGAAGTCATCCCATGATTCGTGAAGTCTTTATGCCCGCCCTCAGTTCCACCATGACCGAAGGCAAGATAGTCTCCTGGGTCAAGGCCCCGGGGGACCGGGTGGAAAAGGGGGAAACGGTGGTGATCGTCGAGTCCGACAAGGCCGACATGGATGTGGAATCCTTCCATGAGGGCATTTTGGCTGCCATTGTGGTGGAGGCAGGGGGCAGTGCCCCGGTGGGCGAGGCGATCGCCCTCCTGGCGGAAACCGAAGCGGAAATCGCCGCTGCCCAACAACAGGCCGCCAGCAAGGCTAGCTCCGCCCCGGTCCCCAGTGCCCCCACCCCAGATACCGCCGTCGAGCCCGCCCCAGGGCCGGAGCACAATGGCGGTAGTGCCCCCCGGTCAGGTCGGGGGGTGGTTTCCCCCCGGGCTCGCAAACTGGCTAAGGACCTGAAGGTGGACTTGGCTAGTCTGCAGGGCAGTGGCCCCCACGGCCGTATCGTTGCCCAGGATGTGGAGCGGGCCGCCGGTCAACCGGTCAGCCCTAGCGGCCCCGCCGCCTTTATCCCTGCCCCTATCCCCCCAGCGGCGGTCCCAGCCGCCCCGGCCCCCCTCCCCACCGCCGCTAGCAGTGCTCCCCTGGGTCAATTGGTGCCCTTCAATACCCTGCAGCAGGCGGTGATTCGCAATATGAACGCCAGCCTGGCGGTGCCCACCTTCCACGTTAGCTACCCAATTATCACCGACGCCCTGGATGCCCTCTACCAGCAAATTAAGTCCAAGGGGGTGACCATGACCGGTCTGCTGGCTAAGGCGGTGGCGGTGACCCTGCAAAGGCATCCCCTGTTGAATGCCACCTACACCGATCAGGGACTGCAGTACCGGCCCAACATCAACGTCGCCGTGGCGGTGGCGATGGATGGGGGGGGCTTGATTACCCCAGTGTTGCAAAATGCCGACCAGCAGGATATCTACTCCCTCTCTCGCACCTGGCGAGACCTGGTGGATCGCTCCCGCACCAAACAGTTAAAGCCCGAGGAGTACAGCTCCGGCACCTTTACGCTGTCGAACCTGGGTATGTTTGGGGTGAGTAACTTTGATGCTATCCTTCCCCCCGGTCAGGGTTCGATCCTGGCGATCGGCGGAGCTCGGCCTACGGTGGTGGCCACCGCTGACGGTCTGCTGGGGGTGAAGCGACAAATGCAGGTGAATATCACCTGCGACCACCGCATTATCTACGGAGCCGATGCCGCCGCCTTCCTCAAGGATCTGGCGGAGGTGATTGAAACCAATCCCCAGTCCCTGACTCTGTAACCGCTAATTCCATAGCCTTGGCCAGAGGGCTGAGCTCTGGATTTTGGGTGTAGCCACAGCTCGGGGGTGTTCTGCTGGCCAAAGTTACAATTGGCCTCGCCATTCCAGGGTTTGGGTGGTGCTGTAGAGACCGAGGGAGCGGGTGATCACCAACTCCAGGCGGAGGTCAACCCCCTGGATATCCCTCAGATCTAGGGATAAGTGCCCCAGGGCCAGCTCAAACCGGTTATGTTGGCGGCTGATCAGGGTGGCTGGTAGGGGTCCCTGGAATTGGGTTCGATATCGTCGGTCACCGCCCCGGTCAGTACGGGGGTCCCGGCTGGCCAGGGTGAGGTGGAACTCACTGTTGACATAGTCGGACACCCCGGCCAGATCCAGCACCGCCAGGGTGAGCGAACCGTTTTGCCCGCTCCAGGTACCCCAGGCCAGTTGGCTGGCCTCCGTGGCCAGCACCGCCTGGGTGACCCGGTAGGTGGTAAGGGTCTCGGTTTCACTCCGTTCCCCCAGAACCCACAGGTCTGGAGGGAAAGTAAAGGCGGTCGCCCCACTGTCCTGCAGGGTCAGGGTCACCCCCAAGCCTGGGAAGGTCTGGGGAGATCGGGGCGCTGCCCACACCAGCTGGCCCTGTCCCTCCACCCGGCCCAGGTATTCCTGCCCGCCACTGGCCACTAGGGACCCCGGTGCTAGTAGGGCCAGGATGTTTCCCCGGGGTTGCCAGAGGTGTTTTGACAGGGCTACCGATCGATCTGTGGCCTCCCCCAGGGATAGCACTTGACTGGGGGTTTCCGGAGCCAGGGGCTGATCGCGGTTGATTAACCAGACCTGGCCCGGGTTGCCCTCCCGGCCCTCCCGTCCCGATCGCCCCGGGTATCCCGGCGGGCCATCCTGACAGCGGAATCGCTCCGATCGACAGCTATAGCCCGGGCTGCCCGCGGTACCCTCACAGGTTTCCAGGGTCCAATCGGTATAGCGACAACCGCAACCACGACCCCCCTGACCGCCCCGCCCCCCGCGCCCCCCCCGACCGCCCCGGGCATCCACATAAAGCCGGCTGAGGGCGGCGACATCGCGGTAGTAAATCAACACCTGACCGCCATCCCCCCCGGATCCGCCGTCACCGCCATCGCCCCCCGCTCCGCCCCGGGCGGCCTGCAGGTCATGGCGCACCTGCCGAGGTTGGGGGTCACAGTAGCCCGATTGACCGGCCTGGCCATCGCCGCCATCCTCCCCATCTTGGCCCGTGGCATACGCCTGTTGGGGCTGGCCGTCAGCCCATAGGGTTCGGGTCGCCCCTGCCCTCCCCGGAGGCCCCGCCTGTCCTGCCTGCCCCGGGCTGCCATCGCGGCCAAAGGACCGCAGCACATCGGCCAGGGCCACCAGGCCACAGAGCCTGGGCTGGCCCAGAGATATTCCCCCCAGGCCGGAGATCGCCACCAGGGATAGCATCGGCAACACCCAACCCTTCACCACAGGCAGTCTCCACAACCTACAATCTTGGGCAGAAGGCCCCCCTATTCCCCTAGGACGGCGGGGGTGGCCCGGGGTTCCCGGTCTGGCCTAATCCACCCCGTCGATGGGGGCAAAGCCCTGGCGCTGAATATTTTCGCTGACATGGCGGGGCTCGAGGAACTGTAGCAGGTAGTCGGGCCCCCCGGCCTTAGACCCCACCCCAGACATCTTGAAGCCCCCGAAGGGTTGGCGGGCCACAATCGCCCCGGTGATGCCCCGGTTGATGTAGAGGTTGCCCACCGCTAGCTGCCGCTGCCCCCGTTCAATATGGGAGGGGGTGCGGGAGTAGAGGCCACCGGTGAGGCCGTAGTCGGTGTCGTTGGCGATCTCCAGGGCCTGATCAAAGCTCTCCGCCCTGATCACCGCCAACACCGGGCCAAAGATTTCCTCCTGGGCGATGGTGGCCTGGGGGTCCACCTCGGTAAAGATGGTGGGGCCCACAAAGTAGCCCTCGGGAGGGCAGTCCAGGCTGAGGGCCAGGGTGGCCTCCCGTTTA
>JAYKIM010000175.1:0-14662 GCA_035286245.1 Cyanobacteriota bacterium
ATTGGGGATTAGCTAAACAGACGACTCCAGCGATGGCCATCGGCCTCTGCTCTCGCCCCTTATCTACCCAGGAAATCCTTTGCATGTCAGGGTTTAGATGCATCTCCTCTTAACAGACCAGTGCCCGCCCAACAACTCACTGAAGCTGACCCGGCGGGCGGCGCTCTAGGGGTGGCTTGCTCTGCCCGCTTCCGCCGGGCAGCTTAGCTCGAGGCCGTTAGCCAGTGCAACTCGACGCCTGCTCTTACACCTGTAAACTGCTGGCGGGGGGTGATAACAAAATCCTCAAGAAAATTGGCGGACCGACACCGGCTATAGCTAACCCTGCACAACAAAAAAAAGCTGCCCTGGTCAGGGCAGCATCCCACTCAATTTATCGACAGGAGAAGGGGGCTAGCCCCCGAGACTCAACCCTAGTAGTCGAAGTCACCGCCACCCATGCCAGCACCGGCGGGGGCACCTTCCTTGGGTTCGGGCTTGTCTACCACAATGCACTCGGTGGTGAGCACCATACCGGCGATGGAGGCGGCATTTTGCAGACCGGAGCGGGTGACCTTGGCGGGGTCCACAATACCGGCTTCAAACATGTCAACGAACTCACCGGTGGCAGCATTGTAGCCCACGTTGAAGGGGGTTTCCTTCACCCGTTCGGCGATCACCGCGCCGTTTTGGCCAGCATTTTCTGCGATCCGCATCAGGGGAGCCGCCAGGGCCCGGGCCACGATGGTGGCGCCGGTATGTTCCTCAGCGGTGAGGTTACCCTCTACCCAGGCCAATAGGTCAGGCACCAGGTGGGCCAGGGTGGTGCCACCGCCGGGCACGATGCCCTCCTCAACAGCGGCCTTGGTGGCGTTGATGGCATCCTCCAGGCGCAGCTTGCGGTCCTTCATTTCGGTTTCGGTGGCGGCCCCCACCTTGATCACCGCTACACCGCCGGAGAGCTTAGCCAGGCGCTCCTGCAGCTTTTCCTTGTCGTAGCTAGACTCGGTTTCATCGATCTGACGACGAATTTGCTCACAACGGGCCTTGACATCCTTCTCATTGCCTTCGGCCACGATGGTGGTGGTGTCCTTGGTGATGGTGAGACGGCGGGCTTGGCCCAGCATGTCGAGCTTGGTGTTATCGAGCTTGAGGCCAGTGTCTTCGCTGATCACCTGACCGCCGGTGAGGACGGCAATGTCTTCTAGCATGGCCTTACGGCGATCGCCAAAGCCCGGCGCCTTCACCGCCGCCACGTTGAGCACCCCCCGCAGGCGATTCACCACCAGGGTCGCCAGGGCTTCCTTCTCAATATCTTCAGCAATGATCACCAGGGGGCGACCGGAGCGAGCCACCTGCTCTAGCACCGGCACCAGGTCCTGCACCAGGGCGATTTTCTTGTCGGTGAGCAGGATGTAGGGCTCATCCAGCACCGCTTCCATGCGCTCGGTGTCGGTGACAAAGTAGGGGGAAATATAGCCCTTGTCAAAGCGCATGCCCTCGGTGACCTCCAGTTCGGTGGTCATGGACTTGCCTTCTTCCAGGGAAATCACCCCTTCGCGGCCCACCTTATCCATGGCTTCGGCGATCATGGCGCCGACCTCATCGTCGTTACCGGCGGAGATCGACCCCACCTGAGCGATGGACTTGGAATCTTCGACGGGACGGGCATGCTCAGCGATCTTGTCCACCAGGAAGGCGGTGGCCTTATCGATACCGCGCTTCAGGGAGATGGCATTGGCGCCGGCGGCCACATTGCGCAGCCCTTCCTTGACCATGGCGTGGGCCAGCACCGTGGCGGTGGTGGTGCCATCCCCGGCGGCATCGTTGGTCTTAGAGGCCGCCTGGCGAATCAGGGCAACGCCGGTGTTCTCGACGTTATCCTCCAACTCAATTTCCTTGGCGATGGTGACCCCGTCATTGACAATTTGGGGGGCGCCAAACTTTTTCTCCAGCACCACGTTACGGCCCTTAGGACCCAGGGTGACGGCAACGGCCTCCGCCAGAATGTCCATACCCTTTTCGAGGGCGCGACGGGCATTTTCATCGTAAATAATACGCTTAGCCATGGAATCAATAGTCTCCGCAATAAAGATAAACAACGGGAAAGGAATCGCGAAACCAGAGCGGTGGGGTCAGCCAACCCGCTAAGGGGTTAGGGCCGAGCCACCGTTGTCGGTGTGGCCGGTTAGCCCAGCACCGCCAGAATGTCTTTTTCGGAAAGCAGGACAAACTCGTCACCGCCCAGTTTGACTTCCGTGCCGGCGTACTTGGAGTAGAGCACCTTGTCGCCCACCTTAACTTCTAGGGTTTGGCGGTTGCCCTTATCATCGGTTTTGCCGGGGCCAACGGCGGTGATTTCCCCTACCTGGGGCTTTTCCTTAGCGGTATCAGGCAGGAGGATGCCGCCGGCGGTGGCTTCCTCTGAAGCGCTGACCTTAATCAACACCCGATCGGCCAAGGGCTTGACGCTGGCCGCGGCCAAGGTGATAGCTGCCATAAACAATATCTCCGAATAAGTAAGAGGTGGAATGGGTGGGGACCAGTGTTGTTAAAGAGACTGGATCCGTTACGCACCCAATGGGTCCGGGTTAGCACTCCCCGACTCCGAGTGCTAATCTACGCTAGGGTGGGGGCGATCGCAATAAACGCAACTGTACGGGTTTCCGAACTAAACCCATCAACCTTAGGACTGGCCTGATCTAAGCCGATAGATTCGGTTCGCCGTCCCTATCCACCCTTGAATGGTTTAAGTCAGGGCGTGAAGAACAACAATTAGCAAAGTTTGCGACCTGCCCAGCAGTAACCACCGGTCCTAGTCTAAAAAGCCAGCTACCTGGGGGGGTGGGCAGGGTGAGGATAAATTTCGCTAAGTTAGCAGGAAGTAGCTTTGCTATAGTGAGAGAATTAACCCCTCAGTACAGTTGATCTAATCCTGGTATTCACCCCTTGGTAGCCATCCTTCCCAGCCCTTCCCCTGAGATCGCCCGCCCCTTCCTGAAGTGGGCCGGGGGCAAGGGGCGCTTGCTGCCTCAGTATGAGGCCTTTTTCCCCAAGGACTTTGACACCTACTATGAGCCCTTCCTGGGGGGCGGAGCGGTGTTTTTCCATCTGGCGGAGCGGGGTCAGCGGGCCATCCTGGGGGACATCAACCCAGAGCTGGTGAATGTCTATCGCTGTGTGCGGGACTACCCCCGGGAGCTGACTCAACGCCTGCAACAGCACCAAGTTCACCACAGTTCAACCTACTACTACCAGGTGCGCCAGCAACGCCACCTGACTCAACCCGTGGAGCGGGCGGCGCGGCTGATTTATCTGAATAAAACCTGCTATAACGGCCTCTACCGCGAAAATGCCCAGGGCTATTTTAATGTTCCCCTGGGGCGCTATAAAAATCCCACCATCTGTGATGGGGCGTTGCTACAGGCCGCTGCCAACGCCCTACAGCGGACGGAAATCGGGGTATTTTCCTTTGAGGCGATTTTGGAGTGGCCCCTCACCCCCAGGGATTTTGTTTACTTTGACCCGCCCTACCACCCGATTAGCCCCACCAGTCGCTTCACCAGCTATAACCGCTACGGGTTTAGCGCCCAAGATCAGGAGCGGCTAGCCGGGGTGTTTCAAAAACTGGCCCAGCGCAGGGTGCCAGTGATGCTCTCTAACTCCGACTGCCCTTTGATTCGAGAGCTCTACCAGGGGTTCCACCTACATCCCATCCAGGCGCCCCGAGCAATCAACTCCCAGGCCGACCGGCGGGGCAAAATCACCGAGCTGTTAATTACCTCCTATCTCCCTGGCTCAGCGCCTGGGTTAAGCCGTGACTCGGATAGGGAAGATGCTCCCCTTTAGCGGTTCGGTATCCCCTCCTTCAGGGAAACGTCTTGAGCCCGCACTATAGAGGTATCTGTCGAGCCGGAGTCAAAACACTATGGGAAAAGTTGTCGGAATTGATCTGGGCACCACCAACTCGGTGGTAGCCGTTATGGAAGGGGGCAAGCCCACGGTCATCGCTAACGCCGAAGGGTTTCGCACCACCCCATCGGTAGTCGCCTACGCTAAGAACGGCGATCGCCTGGTGGGTCAGATCGCTAAGCGCCAGGCGGTGATGAACCCCGAAAACACCTTCTATTCCGTGAAGCGCTTCATTGGCCGCCGTTACGATGAAGTCAGCCATGAGTCCACCGAAGTAGCCTACAAGGTTCTAAATGTAGGCAACAACGTTAAAATCGATTGTCCCCAGGCGGGCAAACAGTTTGCCCCGGAGGAAATTTCCGCCCAGGTACTGCGCAAGTTGGCGGACGATGCCAGTAAGTATCTGGGGGAAAAGGTCACCCAGGCGGTGATTACGGTACCCGCCTACTTTAACGACTCCCAGCGTCAGGCCACCAAGGATGCGGGCAAGATCGCCGGCCTTGAGGTACTGCGCATTATCAACGAACCCACCGCCGCCTCCCTGGCCTACGGTTTAGATCGTAAGAGCAACGAAACCATCCTGGTGTTTGACCTGGGGGGCGGCACCTTCGATGTGTCTATCCTGGAGGTGGGGGATGGGGTGTTTGAGGTGCTGGCCACCTCCGGTGACACCCACCTGGGGGGTGACGACTTTGACAAAAAAATCGTCGACTACCTGGCCGCCGAGTTCCAAAAACTGGAGGGCATTGACCTGCGTAAGGACAAGCAGGCCCTGCAACGCCTGACGGAAGCGGCGGAAAAGGCCAAAATCGAGCTCTCTAGCGTCACCCAGGCGGAGGTTAACCTGCCCTTCATCACCGCCACCCA
Organism: Cyanobacteriota bacterium; assembly: GCA_035286245.1. Taxonomy (GTDB): domain Bacteria; phylum Cyanobacteriota; class Cyanobacteriia; order Phormidesmidales; family Phormidesmidaceae; genus Nodosilinea. The sequence goes on from JAYKIM010000175.1 coordinate 4,759, forward strand.
GGACGGGCCTAAGCACCTGGAAATGACCCTGACCCGGGCCAAGTTCGAGGAGCTCTGCGCCGACCTGATCGATCGCAGCCGCATTCCGGTGGAGCAGGCCCTCAAGGATGCCAAGCTGAGTAAGAGCGACATCGACGAAGTGGTACTGGTGGGGGGGTCCACCCGGATTCCCGCCATCAAGGAACTGGTGAAGCGGGTCCTCGACAAGGAACCCAACGAAACCGTCAACCCCGATGAGGTGGTGGCGGTGGGGGCCGCTATCCAAGGCGGCGTATTGGCCGGGGAAGTGAAGGACATCCTGCTGCTGGATGTCACCCCCCTCTCCCTGGGGGTAGAAACCCTGGGTGGGGTGATGACCAAGCTGATCACCCGCAACACCACCATCCCCACCAAGAAATCCGAGGTCTTCTCCACCGCCCAGGATGGCCAGACCAATGTGGAAATCAAGGTGCTCCAGGGTGAGCGGGAAATGGCCAACGATAACAAGAGTCTGGGTACCTTCCAGCTCTCCGGCATTCCCCCGGCGCCCCGCGGCGTGCCCCAAATTGAGGTGATCTTTGACATTGATGCCAACGGCATTCTCAATGTCACCGCTAAGGACAAGGGCACCGGCAAGGAGCAAACCATTACCATTTCCGGTGCTTCTACCCTGGATCAGTCCGAGGTGGACCGCATGGTTAAGGATGCGGAGAGCAATGCCGGCGTGGATAAGGAACGGCGGGAACGAATTGATGCCAAGAACCAGGCCGACTCCCTCTGCTATCAGGCGGAAAAGCAGTTGACCGACATGGGCGACAAGGTCCCCGCCGCCGATAAGGAAAAGGCTGAAACCCAAATCAAGTCGCTGCGGGAGGCGATTACGGCGGAAAACTTCGACGCCATCAAGTCCCTGACCACGGAGCTGCAGCAAACCCTCTACGGTATCAGCACCAATCTCTACCAACAGGCGGGGGGAACCGCTGAACCAGGTGCCCAGTCCGGATCGACGGGGGGTGAGGATGACGTGATTGACGCCGAATTCTCTGAGCCTGAAACAAAGTAAGGGGTTAGCTTTCCAGGGTCCGTGCTGATCGCTCTCCGGCTAGAAGGCAGGTGGACAAGTCCATCTGCCTTTTCTTGCTTGGGGCCAGGGTTCTGGCCCCAGGGTTGACCGGTCAAAGCCAATACCGGTCAGGTATTCTAGCTCGCCTGCCGCCCCTCCAGGTGACGGATAGGCCCTGGCATAGATCTGCGGGGATCGCCTAACTGAGGCCGCCGAGTACCAGGTTAGGGGTGATGTCCTGGCCTAGGGAGCAAACCGGTCCTCCAGGCCCTTCACCTGGGCGCCGATGGTTGGGTCGTAGAGCCGCAAGTAATTCCAATAACCGCCAAACACCGAGCGAATGTAGCCCTTGGTTTCAGGGAAGGGAATTTTTTCGGCAAAGTCATCGGCGTCGCTATATCCCCCCCGCTGAATCCACTTAGCCACGTTACCGGGGCCGGCGTTGTAGCTGGCCACCGCAAATAGGGAATGGTTGTTGTACTCAGCGTGGGTGTGATCTAGATACCAGGTACCCAGCTGAATACTATCCTGAGGATCGGTAAGATCGTAGCGGTCTAGCCCGGCGGATTGCTTAATCCATCGGGCGGTGTCGGGCATGACTTGCATCAGGCCGGTGGCCCCCACCGCTGAGCGGATTTTAGGGCTAAACCGCGACTCTTGACGGATCAGGGCCACCACCAGCAGGGGGTTGAGCTGGCGCTGGGCCGCCCAGGTTTGGATCAGATCGGCGTAGGGGAAGGGGTAGACCCCATGCCAGTAGTCTGGGCGCTGCTTCAGCTCGGTAAAGGCCTGCTGTTGCTCTGGGGTGGTGCCCTCCGCCAGGCTAGCCACCTGATAGATGCCGTCTAGATAGTCTCCCTGACTCTGGCGCATTAACCCGTCTACAAACTGTTCCTGGGGAGAGGGGTCCTGGCGGTTGACAAACTCGGTTTGCCAGCGTTCCCAGGCGGCCTGGTCTTGCCCCAGCAGGTAAAGTTCCTGCAGGGAGTCAGAGCCCAACGGTAGCGGGGAACGGCGGGCCAGGGGAGCCACCGCCGGGGTTTTAGACCGCACGGTTTTGAAGTCCCCCACATCCCAACCCAGGGCCACCGCCGCCCGCCAGGCATAGTAGGACTCGGGGTGGGTACCAATCACCTGCTCCAGGGCGGTTTGGGCGATCGCCCCCTGGCCAATCTGGCGGCCCCACTGGCCCACCCAAAAGCCTGCCTCCGCCGCCAGATCGCTGGCGGGGCTATGCTTCAACACCTCCCGCCCCCAACTAATGGCGGTGGTCAGGTCCCCCTGGTCCGCCGCCTGGTGGGCATTCCCCAGCCGGATTTGGGCCGCCGCCTCGGAGTCGGGGTACCGCTTCAGCAGGGTTTTCCGGGTGGCGGCGGCGGAGTCGGCGCTGTCTAGCCGATCCAGTGCTTCGGCCCGCTGCAGCATGGCCTCGGCGGCCCGATCGGGGAAACGCTGGATCACCTGGTCTAGTACCCCCAGGGCGGCCTGGTCCGGTAGGCTGAGGCAGAGGCGGAGCAGGCCGGTGGCGGTTTCAGGGGCCTGGGGAAATTGTTGATCGAGCTGGGTAAAGAGGGCGATCGCCCGATCCCGTTGATTACCAATTTGGTAACCTCGGGCGGCCCGGTAGAGGTTGCGGGGGGAGGGGGGGGCCTGGGCGTAGGCGGGCCCCGCCAGGGCATACTGGTCTCGACGCCAGAAGCCAAAGCCGATGGTTTGCCAATCCTCCGGCCGCAGCTGGTCAGCAAATTCGGTCTTGAGGCGCAGCAGGGCCGCCCCGGCCTGGGGATGGTGCAGGCCAGCCCGGGCCAGGGTCATCAATAGGGGCAGGGCATCGGCCCGGTGGGGATCGGCGGTGAGTCGCTGATGGGCCACCTCCACCGCCTTGGGGTGATCGGGGAACCGTTGCAACAGGGTATCCCAATGGCGGGCATCCCCCTGCCCCAGTTGGTAAAGCAGGGGGGCAATGGCAGGGTCGTTACCGTAGTCCTTGAGCAACTGTTGTTCGGTGGCCTGGGCAGCCACCCCATCGCCACTGGCCCGCTGGGCCTGGGCCCGGGCCAGCAGGATATAGGCCGCCAAGGGGCGGTACTCGGTTTCCAGGTTGGCCAGCAGGGGCAGGGCCTGACCGCCCTGGTTAGCCTGGATCAGGTCCAGGGCCAGCAGGTAGCGGGCCCGCTGTTGACTGATGGAGGGGCGGCCCTGGGCCGATTGGCTGAGGGAGGCACGCCGTTGGCTAGGGGGCTGAAGGGCCAGGTCCAACACCGGATCTTGACTGTGGTGACGGTCCCCCAGGTGCAGGGCCGACCACAGGGAGGCTTCGGTCACCTCCGCCCCGGGGGGGCTGAGTTTAAAGCTGCTGACCAGGGCCGCCACCATGCCCAGGGTGAGGGCACTCAAACCGGCGATCGCCAGGATGGGGAGGCGTTTGCTTAGGGGTGGCACCATGGGGTCAAGGGCGATCGCCGCCGCTAGAGGGATAACAGTATCTCTATACTGCCCACCAGTGTAGCAACCTTATGATAAATATCTAAGTTTCAAGGGAGCCAGGTCATCGGGTATCTATACTGAGGCTTTCACCCTGGGAGGTTGACCCTGGGAGGTTGTTTGCAGAGAGCCGCCCCAGCAGCGAAGGTGACCCCTAGGGATAGCTACAGTGTTTGAAACCGACGATCAACAAGAGCGGTGGTTTCAAGAGGAAATCAGCCAGAGCCGTTTCAAAAGATAGACTCCGATAATCATGAATCACTTCAATATTCTGTTTATTTTCACTGACCAGCAGTCCTACTTCAAAAAGTGGCCCACCGGTTTTTCCCTTCCCGGTCTGGAAAAACTGCAAAACGCTGGGGTGAACTTCCATAAACACTACTGTCCCGCCACCCAGTGCACCTCCTCCCGGTCTGTGATCACCACCGGCCTGCAAACCGCCGACACTGGCATGTATGAGAACCTGGATCTGCCCTGGGTGACGGATCTGTCGACGGACATCCCGACGATCGGCCATATGCTCAGGAAGGCTGGTTACTACACGGCCTACAAGGGCAAATGGCACCTGACCCGTGCCTTTGACCAGGAGGAGCCCACCCGTTTACTGACTGCCGAGATGGAACGCTATGGCTTTGCCGACTACAACTCACCGGGCGACCTGGTGGGGCACCAACTGGGGGGCTATGAGTTCGACGGACTAATCGCCCAAAGCGCCATTACCTGGCTACGGAAACGCGGCCGTCCTTTGCATGAGGACGGTCATCCCTGGGCCTTGACCGTGAGCCTGGTCAACCCCCACGATGTCATGTATTTCAATACGGATGCCCCGGGGGAGAACTCCCAGGATAACGGCTGCCTGATGGCCAAGGCCGTTCGGGCCCCTGACCATGAGTTCTACAAAAAGGAATGGGATATTCATCTGCCAGCCAGTCTAGACCAGTCCCTCACAGAGCCGGGACGCCCGGCCACCCATCTCGAATACGTGAAAGCCTGGGATTACTACCTGGGGCAAATTCCTGCCGATACCGAGCGGTGGCGGCGGCTGCATAACTTTTACCTGAACTGTATTCGCGGCGTTGATCTGCAGATTCTGGCCATCCTCAAGGAGTTAGATGATCTGAACCTCAGCGATCGCACCATTGTGGTGTTTACGACGGATCACGGCGAAATGGGCGGTGCCCACGGTGGTATGCGCGGCAAGGGCCCGACCCCCTACGAAGAGTGCATCCACCTACCCTTCCTGATGGTGCATCCGGAGGTAAGCGGCGGTCAAAACTGTGACGCCCTGACCAGCCATATGGATATTGCCCCGACCCTGCTCTCCTTGGCGGGCGCCACTCCCGATCAGGTGGCCGAATTCGCGGGTCGCCAACTACCCGGCAAGGACATGACACCACTGCTCACTAACCCCTCTAGGGCGAAGGTTAATGATCTGCGGGAGGGGGCGCTGTTTACCTACAGTGGGCTGGTGATGGTTGACAGTGATCCCCTAGCCAATTCTGTGCAGCTGATGCAGAAAGGCATGACATTTTCCGAGGCCCTTAAGGGTGGTGGCAAGCCCAATCTGACCAAACGGGGCAGTGTAAGGACGATTGTGGACGGTAGGTACAAATTTACCCGCTACTTCTCTCCCCTACAGCACAATAGCCCACAGTCCATCGAGGACCTGTACAGGTACAACGATGTGGAACTGTTCGATCTCCAAAATGACCCGGCTGAAATGCAGAATCTGGCGATCACCCAGGGCCAGAACACAGAGTTAGTAACCACCATGAATACTAAGCTCAATGCCCTGATCGAGGTGGAAATTGGCCAGGACAACGGTCGCGAACTGCCCCATCTGGAGGGGGTTTCCTGGGAGCTTCGCACTGATGATAACGGGGTCATTCTAGATTAGCCACCGGCCCCCGCTTGCCAGGATCCTGGGGAGGAGAGGCAGGGCGATTTAGGGTTCCAACCAGGGCTATAGTGGTCTCTAGCGCGTCCCCTAGCCCCTTCCTGGAAATCTGCCCTATGGCGTCCCCCTCCCCTGCCCCCACCCTGGTTGTGAAAATTGGCACCTCTAGCCTGGCGGGGCCCACCTTTGGTCAGTTTGCCCTATCCACCCTGGCCCAGGTGGTGGAAACCCTTACCACCCTGCGCACCCAGGGCTATCCGGTCGTGCTGGTTTCCTCCGGGGCGGTGGGGATTGGCTGTCGCCGCATGGGTCTGGCGGAGCGCCCCAAAACCCTGGCCATGAAACAGGCGGTGGCGGCGATCGGCCAGGGGCGGCTGATGCGCATCTACGACGATCTGTTCTCCGCCCTCAACCAACCCATTGCCCAGGTGCTGCTGACCCGCAGCGACCTTACCCAGCGATCGCGCTACGTCAATAGCTATCGCACCTTTCGTCAACTGCTCAGCCTGGGCGTCATCCCCATCGTCAACGAAAACGACACCGTGGCGGTGGAGGAACTTAAGTTTGGCGACAACGATACCCTCTCCGCCCTGGTGGCCAGTTTAATCGGGGCCGATTGGCTATTCCTGCTCACCGATGTGGACCGCCTCTACTCCGCCGACCCTCGCCGTTCCGCCGATGCCCAGCCAATTGTCCAGATTGATAGCCCAGAGCAATTAATCGCCCTCAAGGCCGGGGCCGGTAAGCAGGGGTCCGCCTGGGGCACCGGTGGCATGCTGACCAAACTGGAGGCGGCCCAGATCGCCACCAGGGCCGGGGTACGCACCGTGATCACCGACGGCCGTCAGCCCGGCAATATCGCTAAGGCCCTGGCGGGGGAGGCGGTGGGCACCCAATTTACCCCCCTGGCCAAACCCAGCCGGGGGCGGAAGCGCTGGATTGCCTCCAACCTGCCCACCAGTGGGCGGATCTACCTGGATGAAGGGGCGGTCCGGGCCGTCCTGAAGGGGGGCAAGTCCCTGCTGGCGGCGGGGATTACCGCCACCCAGGGGGAGTTTCAACCCCAGGATGCGGTTGACCTCTGCCGCCAGGATGGCCAGGAAATTGCCCGGGGCATTGTCAATTACAGCCACCAGGAGCTGCAGCGCATCCTCGGTCGGAGATCGGAGGAGATCGCCGCCATTCTGGGTTACGCCGGATCGGACACCGTCATTCACCGGGATAACATGGTGCTGGTACCGGCCCTGGAGGCACCCTAGGGCTAGGGGTAGAAAGCAGGAATCAGAAGTCAATCGCCTGTCAGTGGCGTAGGGATGGGTTGGAATCGGCTAAGGGAAGGAGAAACCGGCTATGGGTGCGGCCATCCGGCAGTAGGGAGAAGGCCAGCTCCCCCCCCAGACCCAGGAGTAGCTGTTGGCACAGCCACAGGGTTAAGCCCGGCGGCTGCTCCAGGGGGGAGGGCCGCAGGGGATCGCCAGGCCCCTGTTGTAGGTGGTGCAGCAGGGTGGGGTCGAGGCGACCGTCGTCGGTGATGGACAGCTCCAGACAATCTGGCCTGACCACGCGACACCAAAGGTCGATGCGACCGCCGCTGGGCGATCGCTGGACGGCGGCCACCAACACCTGGTAGAGCACCAGCTCCAGCTTTACCCCATCTCCCTCCAGCATGCCATGGCTGTCGTTGTGCACCTGGGACCAGAGCTGGCGCGCCTCCAGCAGGGGATTGATGCGCTCCACCAGACGGTTTAACAAACGAATCAGGGGAATGGTCTGGAGGCGAAACTGCAACTGCCAGTCCTCCTCTAGAACCGCCTGTATTTGCTCGAGGAAGATCTCCCCCTGGGGAGACCGCTGGCCCCCCGGCGGGGGAGACGGGGAGGTGAGTTGCTGCAGTTGCCGGTGGCTAGCCTGCAGAATCTCCTGTTTATACCAATTCAACTGCTGCAGCTGCTGGCAGCGTTGCTGATAGTCATGAATGAGTTGCCCCTGGCGTCGGGCCCAGGCCAGGTGAGCGGCGATCGCTTGAAACCGCCCCAGATCCTCCTGGTTCCAGCTTTTTCCAGGCACGGTGGTGAGGGCCACCAGCACCGCCGTCACCGGGTGGTGGGGATGGGTGCGTAGGGCAGCGAGTACCCCTTGGCCCTGCCCTGGTAGGGTCAACCAGCCGCCACCAGCCTGGGGTAAATCCGCCGCAGTCAGGTGGAGGGGCCCCGGGGATTGCAGGGCGGCATTCAGCAGGGGGTCCCTGGCCAGGGAAATGGAGAGGTTTTGATGAATCCAGGCTTGGATGTTGCTGGGGCTGAGCTGGGTAACCCGAGCCTCAGGCTCCCCCGTGCTCCAGGTGATCAGCCCCACCAGGGTGGCCCCCAGCTGATCCTGCAGGTAGGACAGGGTGGCCCGTTCCAGCTGATCTACGTCCCCCTCCGGGGCTAGACTCTGGGGGGGGGGATCGGGGCAGGGTGGAGGGGCTGGGGTGGGCTCTGGCACCCTTGGGGCCAGGAGGCTGGGCAGACAGAGCATTGCCAGTAACTGCCCTGCCCCCTTCAGAAACTCCCTTTCGGCGGTTTGCCAGAGGCGAGGGCCCCTATTCTCTACCCAGATAAACCCCCTGAGTTCCCCCTGGGCCATAATCCCTGCCACCATCAGCGCCTGGGCCTGGACCTGGCGCAATAGGGGTTCCGTCGTGCTGGCCTGAACCCCGGAAGGGCTCTCCACCACCACCGGTTGCTGGCGGAGCACCTGCCCCAGGCGGCGGAGTTGATCCGCGGGTATCCGCAGGGCTCGCTCCGACCTGGAGGGGGATCCCTGGTGGTGGGGGTAGCGCTGCCAAAAGTACTGGCCCTGGGGCTCGTACCAGAAAATCCGACTCTGGGTGGGGCTAATAAACCCCTGGGTGGCCTCCCCTACCCCCTGGATCTGGGCCTCCAGATGGTCTAATTCCCCCAGTCGCCCCAGCAGGGCTAGTAGGGGCTGGTCCGCCTGTTTAGTCTGGCGCTGTTGCTGTTGCCGCTGGTTCTGATCCAGGAGTTGGGTGAGGAGATGGGTGAGGATGGCCAGGTGGGGCCTCTGGGTAGGGGCAATTCCTCCCCCCCAGTGGGGTGACCCTAACCCTAGCACCCCCAGACAACGCTGTTGTTGATTGAGGGGGTAAAGCAGGGCGCTTTGCAGGCCCCAACCCTGGGCCAGCACCCCCAGTTCCCCGGCCTGGGGGACCTCGGCCAGGTTCGGTACCCCCACGGGCTGACGCTGCAGCACCGCCTGTTCCAGCAGATCACCGGGGGTCAGGGGCAGAACTTGCCCTAAAAACAAGGACTGGGGTAAGCCCCACCCCGGTTTAATCTCTACCTGCCGGGCAGTGGGGTTGTAGAGGCCCAGCCAGACCACCTCAAACCCAAAGGATCGCTGCAGGTACTGGAGGATGGGGCGGATTGCCTGATCAGGGCTGGGGGCATTTTTAACCGTCTTCAACAGCCGGGCTAAATCCGCCAGGGGCTCAGCAGGGGAGGACAGGGGCAGGGGCGGCTGCACCATAGGTGTTACCGTGGGGTACTAGGAGGTAAGGGTAAAATCACAATCCGAGTAGACAACACCTGATCAACCCTAGGCTGCAACCGCCCGCAGGTTGGTTCAGCCAGCCGGGGCTCCGCCTGGGCAGCACGGCAACCCCTTAACAATGCACTTCACAGCTAATAATTTTATTGTAGAGTACCAGCCCCTCCCCTACTCCCCCGCTACCCCCTGATGCCCGTGAAAGATCCCTATCGTCAGCTGATTCGCCCCCTGCTGTTCTCCGGTCTCGATCTTGATCCGGAATGGCTGCACGACTCGGTCATACAGGTTCTGGCCCGGCTGGGGAAACCGCCGGGGGGGGCACTACAACGGTGGTTAGGGCAGCAATTTTGCCTGGTGGATGATCGACTCCGCCAGAATTGCTGGGGCCTGACCTTTGCCAATCCCCTGGGGTTGGCGGCGGGCTTTGATAAGGATGGCGAGGCGGCGCAGGCCTGGCCCCTGCTGGGCTTTGGCTTTGCCGAACTGGGCACCGTCACCCGCCTGCCCCAACCGGGCAACCCCAGCCCTCGCCTGTTTCGCCTGCTGGCCGATCGGGCCATCCTGAATCGCATGGGGTTTAATAACCAGGGAGCCACGGCCCTGGCGGAGCGGCTGGCCCCCCTGTGGGCGGAGCAACGCTCCCCCATCCCAATCGGAATTAATTTGGGTAAGTCGAAGCTAACCCCCCTAGATGAGGCGGCGGCGGACTACCGGTTTAGCTTTAAGCAACTACAGCCCTACGGGGATTACTTTGTGGTCAATGTGTCCTCCCCCAACACGCCGGGGTTGCGATCGCTGCAGGCCGCCGATCAACTGGGGGAAATTATCGCCGCCCTGCAGGGGGAGAATCTCAGCCCCAAACCCCTGCTGGTGAAGATCTCCCCCGACCTCGACTGGCCAGCGATCGATGCCATCCTCGACCTGGCCCT
>JAYKIM010000176.1:0-4556 GCA_035286245.1 Cyanobacteriota bacterium
GATCGCCTGGATTGGAAGATCCTCAACTATGCCCTGCTAGATATGGAACAGGGCTTTCAAACCTTCTATCCCTATCGCCATATTCGTAAAATCACGATTTTTGGCTCTGCTCGCATGGCGGCTGACCATCCTGACTATCAGCTAGCCAAACAGTTTGCTCAACAGATTACCCAGGTTGGCTTCATGGTGATGACGGGGGCCGGCGGTGGCATTATGGAGGCGGGCAACCTGGGCGCTGGCCATGATCAATCCTTTGGACTCAATATTCAACTACCCTTTGAACAGGGGGCTAATCCGGTGATGGTCGGCAATGCCAAGTTAATTAACTTCAAATACTTCTTCACCCGTAAGCTCTTTTTTCTACGGGAAAGTGATGCCCTGGCCCTATTCCCTGGCGGATTTGGTACTCAGGATGAAGCTTTTGAGTCTCTTACCTTGATCCAAACCGGCAAAGCTGACCCGATGCCGATTGTCCTCGTGGACCATCCGGGGGGCAGTTATTGGCAGGGTTGGGATACCTATATTCGCACCCACCTGCTTAGCCGTGGGTTGATTAGCCCTGACGATCCTAGTTTGTATACCATCACTGACAACGTTGAGGAAGCCTGCCGTGCCATTAGCGAGTTCTATCGGGTCTACCATTCCTGTCGCTACGTTGGCGATCGCTTGGTGATTCGCCTCAAGGGGGACCTGTCCGACAACGCTGTAGCCACCCTCAACAGCGAATTTGCCGACATGCTGGATCGGGGTGCCATCACTAAAACCGCTAGCCTGCCGGAGGAGCGCAATGACGAAACCGTGGCCCTACCTCGCCTGGTGATGGCCTTTAACCATCGCTCCTTTGGGCGTTTGCATCAGTTTATCCGGCGGCTCAATCAGCTGGGGGGACACCGCCCGGAGCTGGAGCACCCAGAACAAAAGTAACCAAAAACAATTTAGTTGAAGCGACTTGGCAGAAGAGCGACATGCAGACCGCCATGTGGCTATCTGCTCAGTAGCCAGCTAATGCTTGGCCATGGGCAAATGGATCTGACCTAATAACCAACTATCAGGCCCCCTGACCCCAGCTCTGCCTAACCTAATCCATTGAATTATCAATGGAGCTAAGCGGATTCGAACCGCTGACCCCTTGAATGCCATTCAAGTGCTCTACCAACTGAGCTATAGCCCCAACCGGGTTTTTAATGCATTACTAATAGTCTCGTAAGGAGGGCGATCGCGTCAACCCCAATTTTTTTCTTAGGGATGGCCTGGGGACCGACTATCCGCGCTAAAGTCAAACAGAATCGATGTTTTCCTAGGCAATGGCAATGGTATTTCCCACCCCCTCCGGTTCCGACGACCTGGACCCCACCACAGTTGAGAATATCCTCCTTCAGCTGCGACGGAAACAGGGTACCTGGGTGGACTGGGCCCAGGGGTGTCAAACCCTACAACGATCTGGGCTTAACCCTCAACAAATCTTTGAGGAAACAGGCTTTGAACCCATCCACCAGAACCAAATTATGGTGGCGGAGCAGGTTTACCAATCCTTGATTAAGGGTGGGGTGGCCGCTGCTACCCAGGCCCACTTTAACCAACGCGGCAGCGACTGTCTGTATGAGTTGCGCCTCCTCTCCCAGGCGGATCGGGCCAGTACCGCCGAATTTGTCCTGCGCCACGGTCTGGATGTTGATCAGGTGCGGGAACTGGTCAAACCCATCAAAGAATATGCCTATCGTCCCCAGAACCAACCGGCCTTTGGGGATTCGCCGGGGGATGCGATCGCCTTTCACTACTGGAACCTGGCCCGACAAAAGGCAGATCTGCAAGATCGATCCCGCCTGATTGCCCAAGGCTTACGCTTTGCCGACAGCCCTAGCGCTCGTCAAGAGGTTGAGAAACTTCTCACTGACTTTACTGTAGTCAAGCCCCAACCCGCCCCGCTGCTGCCCCTTTACCGATTGGAAAGCGATGGCGAGCTGCCCCGGGTGATTCCTGTGGTCGGCAAAATGCCCCTGACCGTGGAGGACCTGCAGGCCGTACCCCTGGCCCTACCCCAGGAGCCCTTTGGCCTGGTGAGTTTCTCCGGGGTAGGCGCATGGCTAGCGGTACCCGGTTGGCAGGTGATCTTTAGGGCAGAAGACCCGGTGGGCTTGCTCACCCAAACCCACCAATTACCCAACTACCCCCCCGAGGCGACGGATGAACCCGTGCTAGTGGTGGTGGATCGAGCTGAACGGCAATGGAGCGATGATAGCTATTTTTTAGTGGCCGAGGCTGATCAACTGCAGTTGATCTGGAGCCCGACCCCCGTCACCACCTCGATTTTCGGTAAGGTAATCGTCATCCTCCGGCCTAAACGGGTGCTGGATGAAAACTATAACCGGGAGCTTTGGCAGTTGGATGAGTAACCGACTTTCCCTATGTCACCCCTTACCCTGGAACATGTCCCATCCTAGGAGTCGCCATGCCCTTAGAACGCCGCCTATCTCGGTCTATGTTTCTGGGTCATCAGCTAGTGGAGCTACGCCAGCTCTGCCTCACCGCTGAGGGCGTTTTTGAGCCGGGTCAATACCTGGCCAAGGATCTACCCGATATTGCCTTTACCATGGGGCTGGTGGAAGCCCTGCCGCCTTCCCCGGATCAGGATCCTAGCGCTGCAGGCCCCACCTCCTCTTAAGATCACCCTAGTGGGTTCTTCCTCGGCTCAAGCATGCCCTAGAGCCCCTGCTATCATCCATAGAAAATAGCAGGGGCATCAATAGTAGTGCCATCAATGGAGCGGTGCAGGAGGATCTATGATGTTGACGGTACTCCATGGCCTGGTGGTGAAGGACTCAACCGAGCCCAGGGCCCGATCCATAATAGTTTTTTGACCGACTGTTTCTGGTTGCATCTCCCGCCTAATCCTTATTGGGTTACCTACCCTATGCAGATTACCTACGATCCTGACCGCGATATCCTGCAAATTGCCTTTAATAATCGCGAGGTGGGGGAAACCGCCCGCATCTCCCCGAACCTCATTCTTGATTATGACGATGATGGTTTAATTGTTGGTTTGGAAATTCGTCAGGCTTCCCAGCGGGTAGAAAGCCCCCTTTCGGTGACTTACACCATTGGACCGGCCAATTTGGATAAACCGCCGATTTAATCTAATCGAGCCTTGACAAACTGTTCCAGACGATCCATGCCTTCCAGGATCACCTCCATAGACGTGGCATAGGATAGGCGAATGGTGCCTTCAGTGCCAAAGGCAATGCCCGGGATGGTTGCCACATACTTTTCATCCAATAGCTGGGTGCAGAACGGCAGAGAGTCCATGCCCAAGGGCTGAATATCGATATAGAGGTAAAAGGCACCCTCGGGTTGACCACAACTAAAATCAGGGATTTGACGGCAACGCTCCAGCATCACCTGACGTCGTTCGGCAAAGGCCCGACCCATGGTGGCCACGCAGTCCTGGGGTCCTTCGAGGGCGGCGATCGCCCCGTACTGGGCAAAGGTGCAGACGTTGGAGGTACTGTGGCCCTGGATGGTGCTGACCGCCTCAATTAAGGGCTGGGGGCCGGCCAGATAACCTACCCGCCAACCGGTCATTGAATAACCCTTGGCAAACCCGTTACTGATAATGGTGCGCTCAAAGGCAGCGTCGGAGACCGCACCAATACTGAGATGGGTCGCACCATCGTAGAGAATCTTTTCGTAAATTTCGTCAGAGACCACCCAAATATCGGCCTCCACCACTACCTCTGCCAGGGCCCGGATCTCCTCTGGGGAGTAGACCATACCGGTGGGGTTGGAGGGGGAGTTGAGGACAAACAGCTTAGTTTTCGGAGTGATGGCCTGGCGCAGCTGCTCGGGGGTAATGCGGTAGTTTTGGTCAGGGGTGGTGGGTACCAGCACCGGTGTCCCCCCGGCTAGTTTCACCATTTCTGGATAGCTCACCCAGTAGGGGGTGGGAATAATCACCTCATCCCCCGTCTCGATTAAGGCCATGATCAGCCCATAGAGGGAGTGTTTGCCACCGTTGGTGACAATCACGTTCTCTGGACCGTAGCAGAGGCCGTTCTCCCGTTGTAGTTTATGGGCGATCGCCTGTCGCAGGGCTGGCTCGCCAGCGGCGGGACCGTAGCGGGTCTTACCCTGATCTAGGGCGGTCTTAGCCGCCGCCTTGATGTGATCAGGGGTATCAAAATCCGGCTCCCCGGCGCTGAAGCTACACACCGGTAAACCATCGGCTTTCATAGCCTTAGCCTTAGCGGCAATGGCCAGGGTACGGGAGGGGGTAACGTGGCTAACACGACTGGCTAGATTTAGGCGGGGCATAGGACTGGGGTTCCGGCAAACCAACATCTCACCTAGCGTAGATCGTTCTGAACGCTGCGATCGCCTTTTTCATGACATGCCAACATTCCCCCAGGGGAGCAACTCCAGGTTCCCAGAGAGGCGGGGTTTAGATAAACTAGGAGATGAGCTAAGGAGCAGCCAGGGTTATGGGTGAGTCGAAGCGCCGCCGTCAAACTTTAGGTGATCAGTATGGTCAGCAGGAGCCAGTCCTACCCTGGCTACCCCTG
>JAYKIM010000177.1:0-8222 GCA_035286245.1 Cyanobacteriota bacterium
GGGCCGGGTTTCCCACATGGATGCCTTCCCTGAGGTCTATAACCAGTTGCTGAGGGGCCAGTACTTTCAGTTTTGTTCCATGATCCCCAACCCCGATCGGGGCTACGTGGCCATGCTGGCCTGCCCCATCGTCGATGACCGGGGGGTGCTGGGGGATCTGTGGTTAATTAATGGCTGTGATTACGGCTTTAACGACATTGAGATTCGCCTGGCCCAGCAGGTGGCCAACCAGTGCGCCATTGCCATTCGCCAGGCCCGCCTCTACGAAGCGGCCCAATCCCAGGTGAAGGAGCTGGAGCGCCTCAACACCCTTAAGGATGACTTCCTCAGCACCGTCTCCCACGAACTCCGCACCCCCGTCACCACCATGCGGGTAGCCCTGCAGTTGCTGGGGGTGACCCTCAACCAGGAGTTTAATATCACTCAGGATGCCCATAAACCTAAGGTGGAACAGCATCGGGTGGCCCGCTATTTCTATATCCTGCAGGAGGAGTGCGAGCGGGAAATTAGTTTGATTAATGACCTGCTGGACTTGCAACGGCTCGATATTGGCAACCAACCCCTGCAGATGGAGCCCCTGGTAGTGAAAACCTGGCTACTGGGCTGGATCGATAGCTTTGTCACCCGGGCTAAGAGTCGCCAGCAAACCCTGGAGCTGTTTACGGACCCGGCCCTGCCGGTGGTCCATACCGATCGCTCCAACCTGGAACGGGTCTTAACGGAGCTGTTAAACAACGCCTGCAAGTACACCCCTCCTGGGGAGCAGATTACCCTCCAGGTCCATCCCCTGGGGGAGCGGACCGCCAGCCAGGTACGGTTTATGATTCGCAACACCGGGGTCACCATTCCCCCCCAGGAAATATCGCGTATCTTTGATAAGTTTTATCGGGTACCCCAGGCCGATCCCTGGCAACAGGGGGGTACCGGCCTGGGGCTGGCCCTGGTGCGGCGGTTGGTGACCCATATGGGGGGCACCATTGAGGTCACCAGCGATCGCCAGGTGACCTGCTTTACCGTCACCCTGCCCACCCAGCTGGCCCTGGCCGGTTAGAATGGGAGCCTGCCCCCACAGGCAAAATTTTCTTGGAGAGCCGAGCACCGATGACTAGTGCCCCTGAACAGCACCTGGGCCCCTTTGTCGGGCACTTTGGATCCTACACCATCACCCCGCAGGATCTCCAGGGGGTGCAACTGTACCGCCTGGGGTTGGGGCTGGCGGCCCTGGCTCTGGCCATCGCCACCGGCCTCAGCTTTGTCCCCAGCCCCGGTCACCTGGTGGCCATTGATTTCTGCTATGGTCTGGGTTGGCTGGCCCTGGGCCTCAGCTTGGCCACCATTCACATCTACATGGTGAGCCTGCACCGACTATTACAGGGGTTTTGGTTGGTGGGGGGGGTGGCCTCCCTGGCCCTGGCCTACAGCGGACCGGGCCCCCTGGCCCAAACCATAGTAGATTACCCCCAGGCCCTCTGGGGGGTGGGCTTCAGCTTCGCCGCCCTGACCGGTATCTACCTGAAGGAGGCCTTTTGCTTCGATCACTTCACCAGTAAGCTGCTCACCCCCCTGGTGCCCCTACTGCTGCTGGGCCATCTGTTCGGCCCCTTGTCCCCCCCGGTGGAACAGGGGCTGCTCACCCTGTGGGCGGGGTTATTCTTGTTATTTGTCGGCGGCAAGCTGGGCCAACCCCTGGTGCCCGACATTGGGGATAAATCGGTGTTTGATGCCCGCCATAGCCCTAGTAATGATCAACCTTAAAGTGACGGGTTGAGACCAGCAGGGGAGACGGGGGGATAGGGGGACGGGGAGAGATTTACTGCTCACTTAAATCTTGCTAGCCCCCTAGGGGTTAGCGGCGGATCGGTCCCGCTGTAGCTCCGTAATCAGTTGGGCCAGTTGTTCGCCATTGGTGTGGTAGACCTGGTTGCAAAAGTGACAGGTGGCCTCCGCCCCGTCGTCTTTTTCGATCATGTCCTGCAGTTCGGCCTCTCCGAGGATTTTCAAGGCCCCCAGCATGCGATCGGCGGAACAGGGGCAGTGGAATTGAACCAGCTGGGTTTCCGGCAAAATTTCCAGACCCATATCTCCCACTAGGCCCTGGAAGATCTGGGGCAGGGTTTTTTGGGCACGCAGCAGGGGGGTAAAGCCGCTGAGTGCCCCCAGCCGTTCCTCCAGCAGGGTAACCATGGCCTGATCCTGGGCGGCCCGGGGCAGGATCTGCAGCAGCAGCCCCCCGGCCGCCTCCACCCCCTGGGAACTGACGAATACCCCCAGCACCAGGGCGGAGGGGGTCTGCTCCGAGGAGGCCAGGTAGTGGGTGAGGTCATCACCAATTTCCCCGGACACCAGTTGTACCGTGCTGGAGTAGGGGTAGCCGTAGCCCACATCCCGCACCACGTAGAGATAACCCTGGGCGCCGACGGCCCGACCCACATCCAATTTTCCCATGGCATTGGGGGGCAGCTCCACGGTGGGGTTGTCAACGTAGCCCCGCACCGTACCATCCAGGCCAGCGTCCACCAAAATCCCCCCCAGGGGCCCATCCCCCCGTACCCGCAGGTTCACCCGAGACTGCGATCGCTTCATGCTGGAGGCCAACAGCAACCCCCCCGCCATGGTGCGTCCCAAGGCCGCCGTGGCCACGCTGGAAAGACCATGGCGCTGGCGGGCCTCCTCCGTGATTCGGGTGCTGACCACCCCCACCACCCGAATGCCCCCGTCCGCGGCGGTGGCCCGCATCAGTTGATCTGCCATAGCGACTCCCGACTCCTTAATGATTCTTAGTATAGCGGGAGGGGGCGACAGGCGTAGGGCAACGGGCGCAAGGGGGGTAGGGGGGTAGGGAAAAGTTTTGGCATACTAGAAGGTGTTGCTGCGGTTGTGTCATGCTCGGTATCTTTCAGCAAAGCTGTCTACGGATTGCGGTGAAGGCCCCCCAGGAGACCCTGCGCCAGAGCCTGTTAAAACCCCAGAACTTTAGCCAGTGGCTTTGGCCCCAGGGTTTTGATCGGGGCCTGCCGGAGTATTTGGGCCTGGGGCAAAGCTTCACCGGTCACCTGGGGCTCCTATCCCTCCATCATCAGGTCACCGAGGTGGGGGAGGATCACCTGGTCCTGATGCTATCCGGTGCGGTGGATGGTTTTCACCAATGGTATTGGGGAGATAACTGGGTCCAGTCCCGACTGGAGGGGGTCTCCCTGCTACCCCTCAACCTCAGCCAAAGTCTCACCCTGCTCCGCCTGCAAGCCTACCTCAACCAACCCCCTACCCCCTAACTCCCCTCCTGAATTCTGACCCCTGAATTCTGCCCCCATGCCCCCCCGCCACCAGTACCTCCTCTTCCACAAGCCCTACAACGTCCTCAGCCAGTTCACTCGGGAGGATGACAGCCCAGGGGCCCTGACCCTGAAGGACTTTATCCCGGTGCCGGGGGTTTACCCGGTGGGGCGGTTAGATCGGGACAGCGAGGGACTGATGCTATTGACCAATAACGGGCCGCTGCAGCACCGCCTCAGCCATCCCCGCTATGGTCATGAGCGTACCTACTGGGTGCAGGTGGAGGGCATTCCCGAACCCGCTGCCCTGGAGCAGTTGGCTCGTGGGGTGACCATTCAGGGCTACCGTACCCGGCCCTGTCGGGTGGTCCTGCTCCTCCAGGCGCCCGACCTATCCCCCCGGGTGCCACCGATTCGGGTGCGCCGGCAGATTCCCACCAGCTGGCTCAGCCTCACCCTGGAGGAGGGCAAAAATCGCCAGGTGCGGCGGATGACGGCAGCGGTGGGCTATCCTACCCTACGGCTGGTGCGCCAGGCGATCGCCCGCCTGCAGCTGGGGTCCCTAGGGCCGGGCCAGTGGCGGCCGGCGACAACGGCGGAACACCGCTGGTTGGAGGCGTTATAGCGCCCTTCCCGGGCTACCGCTATAATCGTGAGGGTTTGCCTATTTTTATCGTCCTCCATCTGTGTGGTCCACCGTGTACCCCCAACCGCCCTACGTTCTCCTTTTAGCTGGCTTTTTGGCCGCCGTCAGTTCCGGCTACGCCTTCAGTACCTCCCTGCAACAATCGGTGCAGGAGTGGCAGCAAAAACGGTCTACCCGAATTTTGGCTAGCTTGCGGGGGCCACGGTTGCAGGTGCCTTTTTTCGGTATCTGTGCCGGGGTCTGCGTGTTTCTGGCCTCGGGCATTGAGTTATTTGGCTTTCCCACTAAGGCTGCCTATGCCATGGGGGGCCCCCTCACCCTGCTGAGTGGGCTGCTGATCTGGTCCCAACTGCGGAGGATTCTCACCCTGATTGAAGAGGGTGGCTCCAAGGCCCTTGACCTCGATTCCTTTTAATTACCATCATCACCGCCATGGGGCCCACCGATCCCGCCGCCGAGGCGGCCCTGCAGAGCTTGACCCAGGCCCTCACCAGCCTCCGCCAGGGGCTGGTGACTGAGCTTACCGAGGAGATTGAGGCCCTGCAGCGGCACAGGCAAGCCTTAATGCGGGATGTGGAGCAGCTAGAGGGGCAGCTTAGCCAGCTTCAGGCTAGTTATGGCCAGGGCTTGAGCCAGCAGCAACAGGCTCAGCAGGAGGCTTGGGCCCGTCACCTGGCCCTGGCCCTGGCCACCCACCTGCAAAGCCATCTCCAACCCTACCAGGGGCAGGCAGCCCCTAATCAGGGCTCCACTCTCCAGGCTACAGAGGCCCTGAGGGCGGCCAGTCAGGGATTGGCAAACCTGGATGGGGCCCTGCACCGCACCCTGCAAACCCTCCAACAGGATCTATTCAGCTATCAGAGCAGCATTTCCCAGCAGGTAAGCCGCATGCACAGCCTGGAGCAGCAGGGGGAGGTTATCCTGGAGGCCCTGGTGGGCCGCCTCAGCCAGGAGTTGCAAAGCAAACTGCTGCGTCCCCGGCCCCCGGCGGTGGTAGCCCCCCGGAGCCCAGAACCCAGTCCTACGTTACCTGCTCCAGCGGCTCCGGCGATCGCCCAGGCACCCAGCTACCGCCAGGCCAACCCCTGGTGGGGCCTGGGGCTGGCCCTGATCGTCGTGCTGGCTCTCTCAGCCCAGAACCTGCTGGTGGGGTGGGTGGCCAACGGCGGCCAGTGGCTGGGCCGGGTATCGCTACCGCCTCTTTTGCCCCTCACCCTGACCGATGCGGTGCTGCTGCTGTGGCTCCGCCTGCTGCTGGTGGTGCCCCTGCTGGCCCTGCTGGCCCCCCGCTTGCAGCCCAACCTCAGGGCGGACCTCAACACCCTATTGACTAAACCCTCCCCCACCCTGGGGCGGGTGCTGATCGGGGGGGTGTTCCTGGGCCTATCCCAGGTGCTGCTCTATCGGGCGATCGCTGAACTGGGTCCGGGGCTCGCGGTTACCCTGCTGTTTACCTACCCCCTAGTGGCCCTGCCCCTTTCCTGGTGGGGCCAAAGGGAGCGGCCCAGCCCCTTGCGACTAGTGGCCCTGCTGGCCCTAGCCATGGGCTTGGTGTTTGCCGCCCTGCCCGATCTACTGGGCTTGACCAGCCGCGGCAGCTCTGCCTGGGGGCTGGCCATCGCTCTGGTAGCAGCGACGGCCTTTGGCCTCCACTGGCTGACCCTGAAGCTGAGTCTGCAGCAGTTGCCCCTGGCCACCATCACCCTGGTGCAATTTTTCACGGTATTTGGGCTGACCAGTTTAACGTTGATGGTCATCGCCCTGGGCGGCCTGGGTCCTGGTTTACCCAATCACCCCGCCGGGATTTATGGGGTGGGGCTAGGGCTGGGGCTGCTCACCCTGATGGGCTACCTGGCTAACCACTACGCCCAGCGATTTAACCAACGGACATGGCTATCGGTGTTGACGGCTACCATTCCTCTGGTCACCGCTAGCCTCAGCTATGTCTTCTTTCCCGGAGGTCCCTATGTATTGCAATTTATCCAGTGGGTTGGGGTGGTGCTGGTCAGCCTGGGGGGGGCTTCCCTGCCCCTCGACCGGCGCTAATGCGGCCTGTTGTTAACAGGCCCTTTCAACCCCTTGTACACTT
The DNA here is from genome assembly GCA_035286245.1 of Cyanobacteriota bacterium. Lineage (GTDB taxonomy): Bacteria > Cyanobacteriota > Cyanobacteriia > Phormidesmidales > Phormidesmidaceae > Nodosilinea. Next base: position 6,008 of record JAYKIM010000177.1, read on the forward strand.
GTACAAAGAGGGTTTGACAATTGTTTGCAATCTGGCAAATGGCTGAAACGCAATAAACTTCATTCATAGTGGGAATTTTTAGTGTGAACCAACTTCTCTCCCTCCCAGCGGTTATGGTTGCCCTTACCTCCTGTGCCGCACCCCTGGGCAGTTCCCTTTCCCTGGCACCAGTACCCTATACCATGGCAGTTCCCGAGTCGATCATCAGCCGACTGTCGGTGTCGTCCCTGACCGGTCCCTATGGTGAAGTTGCTCAGCAGGCGGGGGCTGTGGCGGCGACTACGGTGTATTACACCCCAGGGAGTGGGCAACCTAGTATTTTCATGACGGCTTACTATTTCCCAGCAGAGGCCTTTGACGCCGCCCAAAATCCCCAGGAACCTCCACCCTTTGGCCAACCGGTGATCCGTTCCCAGGGACATGTACTTAGTATCGCCGGACCCACGGATATGATGTTTGATCCGAGCAGCGAAGATGGCCGCAACATCAATACCCTCTATGATCTCATCTACCAGAGCGAAACCTACAGTCAAAACCTGTAGTCTCATTCACGGTGTCTTTTCCCCGTGCTACTCCCTACGATCTGATCACCATAGCCCGATACCCCCGCAGGAGGACTAAGCCAGGCAGGCCCACTAAAGTAACCCAGCGTTACCGAGACCGAGGATCATTCCTGCCCCCAGGATGTGGCCGAAGCTGCCGATCGCTAGCAACTCTGCTAGGCCGAACCCCTCAAACACCATCGGTAGGCTAACGGGTAGGGCGGGCCCGACCCCCGGTTTTTGAATGGCGTACTTACCGATCGCCAGGACAAACAGATTGCAGCTAATCATGATTAGGGCCACCTTCAAGGACCACTGGGGGGTAGGGGGCACCGCTTGAGCTAACACCAGGGCAAAATGGAACAAGACTGGATCTCCTAATGAACAACCAGAGGGAATCAAGACACTTTCCATTATCGTGGAGGGATGGAACGTTCTGGCATTAACCCGATGGAGTGTTCAACAGAGTTAACATGTGGGTGAAGATTTGTGGCATTACCCAGGTGGACCAGGCCCTGGCGATCGCCGCCCTAGGAGCAACGGACCTGGGTTTTATCTGTGTCCCCCAATCCCCCCGCTACCTCAGTCCTGAAGCCTTAGCCCCGATCCTCCAGGCCCTTAGGGATCGGCAGGTCAGGGTGGGCACGGTGGGGGTGTTTGCCGACGCTGACCTGGCCACCATTGGACCAATTGTTAATCGAGCCGGCCTCAGCACGGTGCAACTCCACGGTGGCGAAACCCCCCAGACCTGCCAGCGACTGCGCCAGGGGTTAGCTGGAGTTCGATTGATTAAGGCCATCCGGGTGCGGACCCAGGCGGATCTGTCCCGGGCTCTGACCTACACCCCCTGGGTGGATGCCCTACTCTTAGATGCCTACCACCCCGATAGCCTGGGGGGTACGGGCCACACCCTGGACTGGGCCGCCCTGAGCCAGTTTCGCCCCCCCTGCCCCTGGTTTCTGGCGGGCGGCCTGCGTCCTGATAATATTCAAACCGCCCTGGCCAGTCTATCTCCCGACGGCATAGACCTCTCCAGCGGGGTGGAACAACGCCCTGGCTGGAAGGACCTCACCCTGGTGGCTGAGCTTTTTCAGGCCCTATCCCCCAACCTACCGCCATCCCCTGAGCCCTAGTCACGGCGAGCCCCCACCCGCCTCAGGCGGTCAGTTGGTCGGCAATGGCGGTGGCCCAGACCTGGGCCAGATCGGCCACCCTGGCCTGGATTAGGGGCTGACCCTCGGCGCTGACCAGTTGTAGACTGTCCCCCTGGACCTGCCCCAGGGCTTGCCAGTGGTCTGGCAACTCTGCCCGCAGGTAGGCTTCCCACTGGGTCTGGGCGACTGCAGGGATAGACACCACAATGCGGGCTCCCCCCTCGCCAAACAGCAGTCGGTCCCAGCGCTGCTGGGTTTGATCACTGGTCAGACCCAGGTGAATCTGGGCCCCCAGGCCACCGCTGATGCAGCATTCCGCCAGGGCGATCGCCAGCCCCCCCTCGGCGCTGTCGTGGGCCGACTGCACCCAGCCCTGGACAATGCCCTGGCGGCAGACCGCCTGCACCCGTTGCTCGAGGGCCAGGTCAATCTTGGGGGGATGGCCAGTCACCTGCTGGTGCAGGGCGGCCAGGTATTCCGATCCCCCCAGGGTGACCAGGGGCCACCCCTCCAGGCTGG
>JAYKIM010000178.1:0-10381 GCA_035286245.1 Cyanobacteriota bacterium
GTCAACGCTATTGTCAGCGTGGGCCCCTCCATTGATGATATTGAAGCAGGGGACGGGCAATAAAACCGATTCACTTCCCCCCAGGTGTAGATACAGGGGCACCTGGGCCGAGGCGGCCGCCGCCCGAGCCACCGCCATAGACACCCCGAGAATGGCATTAGCGCCCAGATTACCCTTATTGTCCGTACCGTCAAGGGTAATCATGCGATGGTCTACCGCCCCTAAATCCGCCGCATCCATTCCCTGAATCGCCGACGCAATGGTGGTGTTAACGTTGGCAACCGCCTTTAGTACTCCCTTGCCACCATAGCGAGCCTTATCCCCATCCCGGAGTTCCAGGGCTTCTCGAATTCCAGTTGAGGCCCCCGAGGGTACCGCCGCCCGCCCCCGCGCGCCACCCTCCAAGACCACATCCACTTCCACCGTGGGATTCCCGCGAGAATCTAAAATCTCCCTAGCCAGAACAGACTGAATAGCCGCCATAGAACCTACGCTCCATTTTCCTTGAGGACATCCTACTAGGTGGATGGTACCGGAAGGCAGCTAATCCTCGATTAATTCTTAGGATCCCCTAAGGATCAAGCTTTGATAACTTTACCCTTGCAGCCCTAAAGTTCTGACTATCGCTGTAGTCATTGAGCTCAGAACACCGAGCAAAGCTATAGGCCTCAGCCCATGGCAAATAACATCTTAGCCTTGTCCTAACCGGACTGACGAGTACTATAGGGACAAGCGTATGTCTTCAATTAAAGCCCCAAAATCCTCAGAATTGTAGTAACACTGGTGATCGGCGATAGCAAAAGAGTTAAGAAATCAGAGGTTACAGCGAGGTCATTTCGGGCGACCATCACCACATCGTCGGGCCGCAGGATGGGATTAGTCTCTTCGTTGGGAGAATCCGCCAGGTTAACCTGTAGGGTCCGGCGTTCTACTGTGCCGTTGGGGTTAAGGCGTATCAGATCCACCGAGGAGGTTTGGGCTCGGGGATCCTTGAAGCCACCCGCCGCTAAAATGGCTTGATTCAGGGAAGTATTCGGGGGTACCTCGACGTTACCTGCACCAGCCACTTCCCCCACCACCTGCACATTCATTGACTCGGGGGAAAAGTTAGCCCGGGCCACCTGGATCGACTCACTCTCCGGTGGATTTGTGACGATGGGCACAATTACCCGATCGCCATCCCGCAGCCGTAGGTCCTGATCCAGATCCCCTCGCTGAATCAGGTCCCATAGGTTAGCTCGCAACACCAGATCCTGGCCTGATCTTTGGGGCCGAATCACCTCAATATCTCGCACATTAGCCTGATAGGTAACCCCTCCCGAGGCTTGAATGGCCTCGGTTAAGGTGGGTAACTGAGTGCCGGAGAAATTTTCAGTAGTGGCTCCGCCAGCAAAGTCAATTACATAGGTGCCAGGGCGCTTCACCTCTCCGGCCAGGGCAATTCGCACTGGTCGGGTCCGAACCAGGGTAACCGTGAGGCGAGGCGGGCGAGTCAATAGAGGAGTGTAGCGGGAGGCTAGAACCTGGGCAGCCTGCTCCACCGTCATACCCTGCACATCTACTGAACCCACCAGGGGAACTCCAATGGTACCATCCATCCGCACGGGGTAGGTGCCATTGTCAGCGCTGTATTCTGGCACATTAAAGATATCCACCCGGATAACATCCCCCGATCCCAGGGTGTAGGTCTCATCCAGGTAGGCAGTGGCTGGGATTGGGCTGGCGGCCGGATCAACCGGCATAAATCGCAAGGTGGAAGGTCTGGTCTCGGGGGTTGGGATGCCCTCCTGCGCCTGCAGACCAAGCCCCCAGGGATATAAAACCAGGGGCATCAACAGAAGCCAGCGGAGCCCAGGGGTCTGAATCAGGCGGTACATTCTGGACTGGGAAATAGGGATTAACATAAATATTCCTCTAGGAATAAAAATATTTATTATTGGCTTAAAAATGGGCTGGCTTAAAAATAGTGCCTAAAAGTTGTCAAGAATTATCCTAACCTTAGTGCTGCTGACCATGTCGGGGGGGGTATATCTATTCAGGTTTACCTAATCTTAGCGTTGGCAAAAAGTGATTTCAAACTGTTCAGTAGGTTTACGGATGACAGGATTAGGGTCTCCAGCCGCTAGTGAGGCTTTCAACGGCTAGGGTACCCCGATCTCCATCGAGATGGGCCAGGATGCCGACCGGTAGGGCCGCATTTTCCCCGTCATGGCCAAAGGGTAGACCAGCAACGATGGGGATACCTAAATCCGCCAGGCGATCGCGCAATACTTCCTCGACGGTGAAACTGGGGGTATCCGGTGGGGGATCGCAACGACTAAATCGCCCCAGGGCAATGCCGGCCACCTGGTTAAGATAGCCCGCCATCCGCCAGTGGGTGAGCATCCGATCAATGCGATAGGGGGCTTCGGTAACATCTTCCAGGGCCAAAATCACCTGGTGGAGGGGAGGCTGGTGAGACGTGCCCAGCAGGTGGGTGGCAACGGTCAGGTTGGCGGGCAACAGGGGCCCGGTTACCTGACCGTTGCCCCACCCCTTCCCCTGCAAGGGGGCCAGGGGTTGACCAGTAACTAAATCGTGCAGTCGTTGCTGACACCAGGCCGGCTCCAGGGCTAGCGTGGTTAGTAGGGGACCGTGAACCCCCACCCCCACCTGACCTTGGCGGGCCAGGCTCCAAAGCAAACTGGTGATATCGGAAAACCCGATCACCCAGGGGAGGCGATCGCCCTCGGGCCAGGTCCAGTTCTCCAGCAGCCGGGTGCCCCCATAGCCGCCCCGGGCACATAGAAGACCCCGACAGGATGGATCCCTTAACGCCTCTAGCAGTTGCTGACGTCGTTGTTGATCAGGGCCCGCCAGGTAGCCCCAGCGACTATCAACACCCGCTGGCAACACCACCTCAAAGCCCCAGCCTCGCCAGACCGCTATGCCCTCCTCTAGGCGTTGGGCTTCTCGCAGGGCGCCACTGGGGGCAATCACCCGCAGGCGATCGCCGGGCTGTAACCAGGGGGAAGAGGGACTAACCATTGGCGGGACCTGAGGCAACTGGTACTATGCAGCGTAAGTTAGGAAACCTTTCAATCGGGGGCAGAAAACAGGATCGGTAGGTGGCTCTATGTCAGGGTCGACTAGGCATACAGCCTTAGGATGAAGGCCGCACCAGCAGGATGATCCCCACCATCACCAACCCCAGGCCAAGGGCCCGGGACAGGTCTAGGGGACGGACCTCCGCCCCCAGCCAACCGTAGTGGTCGAACAAAACCCCCACCATAAACTGGCTGGCCACAAACAGGGTAAAACCGGTGACCAGGCCCAGGCGGGGCACCATGTAGCCAATGGTGCTGACGATAATGACGCCCAAAAGACCGGGGGTGAAGGCGTACCAGGGCAAGCTAGCCCAATCCTTAAGCTGACCGCCCCGGGCCACCAGAGCCGCCAGGCCCACCACCAGGGCCCCGCCCGCGTAGGTGATACAGAGGTTTTCTAAGGGCCCCAGGGTTTGGGTAATCAGACCCATAATTTGCCCCTGGACGATAACGGCCACCCCGGCCAGGACGGTTAAGCCAATAACCACAATTGTATTCATCTACTCCCAATCTACCCTCTCGATGCGGTGGATATAGTCAAGGTTAGCCAGTTCCTGCAGCACGAGCTGGGCCCGGGGTTGGTGCGTATTACCCATGGCCAGAACCTGTTGGTCTGTACAGCCGATGCGGCCAGATCTACCCGGAAAGAGTTTCAGGCTGGGATCAATGGCGGTCACCGCGTTCTGATAGTCTTCTCCGACGGGGATACAGAACTCATAGTCGAGGGCGCGTTTGCCGTCAGCTGGGCCATAGAGGCCCTGATCATCCAGTTGGGTGAGATCAAAGCCAATTTTATCCAAGGTGGTGGTGCTATCAGCGGGGGGCGGCGGTTGACAGCCCCCCAGCAGCGCCACCCCCCATGCAAATGGCCCCAACCAGGCCAGGAACCGCCGGGGAAAGGTTAATATCATTGGCAATCTACCAAAGGCCAGCCTCAACTGTACCCTGTTCCGGGCCAGTCCAGGGTCTTGGCCCGAACCGATCCGGTCAGGGGTTGGGGTCAATGGCTACCGGTGGGTAAAATCAACCCCTCTAGGGCGGCCTGCAGGTCTTGGGTTAACTGATCTACAGCGACTTTGGCCGCCTGCCGGGATGGTTGGTAGGTGGACCAGCGCTGGCTGACATTGATGGGGGCCGCCAGACTAATCACCGCCTGACGACGGCCCAACTGGGGACGCCTGGGCACCCGAGTTCCCTTCACCCGCTCCACCAGGTCAAAGAGGATTAGGCTGGTTTCCGCCAGCCGTTCAAAGCTGGGCTGACCCTCAACATAGCTATTAGTGACCGCCACAAAGCTCTCCACTAAACGCATGGGCCGCACCTGTAGGGCGGCGGCCTCCGCCATCCAGTTCGCCAGTCCCTGGTCAACGGGGCAAGCTTGGTGGGGTTCGCTCAGGTCCTCCCGATAGATATGGGTCCAGCCCGCTTCCTCTAGGCGTCGACAGCGGGTTTCCAGACTGCCGGTACTGGGCAGCTTAAAGTATTCTTCCCCTACCAGTAGGGCGTGATGGAGCAGGGTTTGCAGGCGATCGTCCCCCTGGTCGGCGGCGGGCAGGGGGACGTAGAGCCGTTGGTAGAACCCTTCCATTTGGGTCAATAGATGGTGACCCAGGGTGAGCAGCCGTTGGCCATAGGCCTGGGGCGATCGCTGGCCAGGATTCTCCCCGGTTAGGGCCGCCAAACCACAGTCCTGCTCCAGGCGCCCCAACAGTCGATCCAGGGCGGCCCAATCCGGCCGTGGATAAAAATACTGCAGACCGACCGGCACCACCAGCACCTCTTCCAGTCGCTGGGCCTGGTGCAGGTCCTCCACCGCCCAAAAGGCCACCTGGGCGGTACCCGGCTCCAGGGGACTGATCACCTCCCCATGGCCATTGGTGGCGCCCTCCGGAGCAATGGTCACCGGGAAGGGCCCGTTGACCAGATAGTGGCGCACCGCCTTCAGAGCCTTGAGGTCAAGGCGGCGGCCCCGGCGCACCGGAATTCCCCCCATACTGGCAAAAAACCAGCCAAGCCAGCGGCCGGCCCACAGGGGCATGCCCCGGTCGTACATGAAAAAACTATGGATTGGTGGCTGCAGGGAGATACCATGGCGACGGGCCGCCCGTGGTATCAGCCGGGAAAACAGGTAGGAGAGACAGAGGGGGTCGTCAACCTGGCTATGGCGGAAGGCCATCAGTAGCCGAATCTGACCGGCCTGAAACCGATGGAAATAATCCGCCAGCACCTCCGGGTTGCTGCAGGTGATCGGCCCTATACCGGCGGGCAGCCAGGGTTGCAGCCGCAGCCGCAGAACCAGAGGGAGCAGGGCGTAGCTGATTCGCACCAGCCAGGGTCGGTAATGAACCGGGATAAATTGCAGCGGTGGTTGAACGGGCTGGCCATCGGACACAGCGAACTCCCATTTATTGCTTTGGTCAGGCCCCTGAGGACAGAGTGGATGGTGGCCGCCATGACTAGCTAGGCGTTCTGACTCGCCTCCACCTTCCCGTGGCTAGGGCCATGAAAACCCTAGCTTTATACTACAGTCGGGTAACAGCGCAAGGCGAAACATTTTATGGGTATAAAGACCTGTAGTGAACAATCAGAACGCCGCCAAACTGCTGGCTCCTGACAGCTGGCTCCTGAATTCCTGACCGATCAGCATGTCCCGGCTGAAGTGCATACCCGTACAGGCGATTAGCCTGGGGCGATGCACCCCTAAAGGCCCTGGGGAAAAGCACCAAAACCACCGGAGAATCAGATAGTAACTTAGTGTAAAAATAAAAAACTTGTTAAGATATCTTTGAGTTCTTCTCCCAGGCAAGCCATGACTGTTGTTGAGAATGTCCCCCCTGAGGTAATACAACAGGTGGCCGAGTACTTTGGAGTCCTCAGTGAGCCGATGCGGCTACGACTTCTGAACCTGCTGCGGGATGGTGAAAAATGTGTGCAGGAACTGGTGGACGCCACTGAAACCAGCCAGGCCAATGTCTCTAAACACCTTAAGGTGATGCTGCAGGCCGGTATTTTGAGTCGCCGTACCGAAGGTACTTCCGCCTACTATAGCGTTGCTGACCAGTTAATCTTTGACCTATGTAGTTTGGTCTGCGATCGCATCGCCTGTCGCATTGAGGAACAGGCCCAGCACTTCCGCAACTTTAGCCTGCCGGCCCGCCCCTAGATAGGGCTCTATAGCGGCTTACCCACCCCCATCAGGTAGAGCAGGGCCATGCGCACCGCCACCCCATGGCTGACCTGATCGGCGATCAGGCTGAGGCTGGGGTCATCCATCACCTCTGAGCTAATCTCCACCCCCCGGTTAGCCGGGCCGGGGTGGAGCACCTTAACGGTGGGCTGGCAGATCCCCAGGCGATCGCGGGTCAGCCCAAACTGCTGTTGATACTCCCGCAGACTGGGGAGCAAGTGCTGACTCATGCGTTCTCTCTGTAGCCGCAGGGCCATAACAAAGTGGGCGTCGGCCAGGGCTGGGGCGAGCTGACTGTGCTGGTGGATAGATCGGGGTAGGGGCAGGGGAGACTGCTGCCGAAAAGCATCGGCAAAGCCCGGCGGTAGCAGGGTGGGGGGCGCAGCCAAGTGGACCTCAGCGCCACAGGCGGTGAGACTCCAGAGGTTAGACCGAGCCACCCGGGAATGGAGCAGGTCCCCCACGATGGCAATCTTCTTGCCCTGCAGCAGATCGGTGCTGGGGTGATCGGGGTTAAGGGTGACCGCCAGGGTAAAAAGGTCGAGGAGGGCCTGGGAGGGGTGGGCATGGCAGCCATCGCCGGCATTGAGCACCCCCACCCCACTGTTTAACCGATCCATCTCCGCCGCCACTAGCTGGGGAACCCCCGAGTCCTGGTGGCGAATTACCATCAGGTTCGTCCCCATGGCCAGGTAGGTCTTGGCCGTATCCAGAATGGTTTCCCCCTTGCTGAGGGAGGAGGTGCCCGGGGCAAAGTTGAGCACATCGGCCGATAACCGTTTGGCAGCCAATTCAAAACTGCTACGGGTGCGGGTAGAGGCTTCGAAAAATAAGTTCGTTACCACCAGCCCCTGCAGGGCCGGCACCTTACGGGTGCGGCGAGAGAGCACCTCCCGAAAACTGACGGCAGCGCCCAGGACAATGTCTAACTCCGGGGCCGTAAAGTCCGCTAGAGAAAGCACATGGCGACGATGCCAGGATGAATTTGTCATAGGTGGAGAAAGGGGTCCTAATCTGCCGTTGTCCATTGTCCAACAGCCTGGGATGTTGGTCCATAGTCCACGACCCGGGCACTGATCTGGCTCTGGGCCAGTAGCCGCACCAGGCGATGGGCCTGCTGGGGGTACAGGGGCTGGGGCAGGGTGCAGGGGATCTGGGCCATGCAGTCCCGGGCGGCGGCCAGGGACAGGCCAGAGCTTCTGGCGATTTCCGCGGCACCGTCAAACAGGGCCGTCGGGTTGATCGCATGATCCACCGCTACGGTACAGGTGGGACTGGCAAGCTGGCGCTGTTCGATACAGCGTAAACCCAAGATGGTGGCCAACACCACCAGGCGATCGCCGATCCGCAGCACCGTGTCCTCCGAGGGCATCACCTGGCCAGCCTGGGGAAGGCGCTGGTGCCAAACCGGCACAACGCCATAGCCGTAGGCTACCTGGGAAAGCAGCAGGCCCTCCAGAGTATCTCCGGTCTCCACGGTGTATTGGGTAGCTAGCACGGTCTGATCATATAGCCGTAGTAGACCGACTACATTTTCACCAAAGGCGGCGGCGGCGAAGGCCTCGGCGGAAATGGCGGCGGCGCAGAGCACCTGGGCAAAGGGAAAAATCTGGGCGATGCGATCACTAAACTGCTGGTTATAGGTGCGGATAATCGCCCGACAGTGGGGATTGAGGCGATGGGCCAGTAGCCCGATTTCAAGGTTGTCAACCTCGTCGGCGCTGACCGCCACCACACTCTTAGCGGTAGCCAGGTTGGCCCGATCCAGGGCGGTGGCCACATCCCCCGTCAGCAGGGGCACCTGGGGCAGCACCTCGGTGTCAAACCGTTGGGGAGCAATGGCCACCACCGGTTGCTTGAGCTCCTGCAACAAACTGATCACCTGACGCCCCACCTGCCCCAACCAGATCACCACCACATGGCCCTGGTCGGGTACCGGTGGCCGTCGCTCCATAAATTCAAACCGCAGGGCCAGGAGTTTCTCCGTCAGGAGGGCGTAGAGCACCCCCACAAAGGCCGTACCGGCCAGGGTCAAAACTATGCCAAAGCCCTGCAACAAACGAGGATGATTAAACTCCGCCAGGATCTGGAAAACATCGCTATAGCCACCGAAGAGGGTAATAAAACTGAGGAGAAAGGCCTCAAAGCCCGACATTTCCGCCGGGGAGTTCAGATCTAGCAGCACCGTGCCCATTAAGGACAGCACAACAATGGTCAGGCCACAGATCAGGGCCACCTGACGGAGTTGGTTTTCCCCCGATCGCCAAAAGTCGAGCATATCGGCCTTGAGGGTAGACCAGCGGCCTAACCGCTGTAGCCTGCGCCCTAATCGTCGCCGCAGCCCAGGGGCAGATTTAGCCGCACTTTCTAGGGTGGGGGTGACGTTAAAGACCGTGGGGGAGGGGCTATCACTCTCAATGGTGACCACCTCATCCCCCGCCCGCAGGGGAGTGTTCCATCGCCAGGTGTAGAATAGGCCAGCCTCTCGGCTAGCGGCAAGCCTGGCCTGGGCCCCTCCAGGATGGTGGCATAGAACCCGGCGGTAGCGGGTATCTAACTCGTGTAGTTGGCGGCGATCGCACCAGACATGGTCCGCCGGCAGCCGCTGTTTGATCACCTGAAAACGGTGACCCTCAACGTGGAAGTAACCCAGCAAATGGTCTCCAAAAGCCTCCAGGGCAAAGGCGGGAGCCGCCAGTTGACTGGGTTCAAAGGCGGTAAAATCTGATAATTGCTGGGCCAGTAGTTGGTTCAGGTTTTGCTTATCCGATCGCATCACCAGCCGCACCTGGGGGTTGAGCACCCGGGCAGTCAGGGCCGCCTCCAGGTTTACCCGTCCATCCTGGGTGAGTAACAGCACCGCCCGACAGTGCCTGACTCCTGCCTGCTCCAGCACCGCCGCCAGCCGACAGTCAGCGATCACCAGCCGATCCAGCAAATCCGGCAGGGCAGGCACCTCCCAGGCATCAGGCTGGTGTTGATCAATGGCGTAGACCGGCACCCCAAAGGTTTTTAAGTTGGCCACACAGTGTTGGCCCAAACTACCCAAACCACAAACTAAAAAGGCCTCGGATTGGGGCTGAGATATCTGGCCCTGATCGGCTACAGCCATGGTCTAATACCTCGCGGCATGGGTTTAGCAGTCCTGCAAAGGGCCTAAGCCCCTACCCATCCTAGCTCTCCTGATTACTGATTACTGATTACTGATTACTGCCCCCCTCCCCCAGGCAGGGACGCAAACCGTAGTCCACCTGGATGTCTACCTTCAGGGTATGGGCTTTGATCGAATCCGCTGGCGGAAAGCTATGGTTGGCCACCAACCCCTGGGCCCGCTGATCCAGGGCGCTATAGCCGGAACTGCGCAGCACCACCGGCGGTTCGACCAGGCTGCCATCGGGTTTAGTCAGTACCCCCAAGCTCACCTCTGAGGGGGGTTGGCGGAGGCAAACCCGTTGGGGAACGGTGAGGGAAAAGTCGGTCCGGTCTAGGTCTGGGGTCAACCCTGGCAACCCCGTGGTTTCCCGAATCTGGGCCTGCCAAGCCTGCAGGTTGCGGTTGTAGGTGTCACGCTGGGTGGCGGCTTCATTGTAGGCAAAGCGTTCCTGGAGGTAGCGGCCCAGGCGGCTGATCTGATCCGCCGGCAGGGCTAGGCCCGCGGCGTAGGCCATCAGCCGCTCCCCCAGAGAGGGGTCTACCAGGGGGCGGGAGGCGGGCAAGGCAGGGGTGGGGGCAGCCTCCCCTGGCGGGGCAGAGGCCCCCCCGGCGGCACTGACCGGTGGAGCCGCAGCGGTGCCGGGGCGGCCAGGCTGGGTGACCGGTGGCGGGCGCCGTGATATCGACTGTGGCCCCCTGGTAGCTGGCGGTACCCTGGAGGCAGAAGTAGCGATCACCGCTGCCGGGGCACCTGGGGTGACACCGCTGACGATCGCCTGTGCCCCGGGGCTGGGGGGTGGGGAAGAGGGGGCCACCCGGGTAATGGCGATGCTATCCTCCTCCAGATCCGCCGAGGCGATCGCCCCCTCCTCTGACCGCCCCAGGGGTAGGAACAGGAGCAGCCCATGCAACCCCAGGGAGGCCAGCAGCATGGGGGCGACCAGCCGGGGCCAAA
>JAYKIM010000179.1:0-15564 GCA_035286245.1 Cyanobacteriota bacterium
AGGTTTGGCGACCCACCACCCCATCCACCCGTAATCCTTGGGACCGCTGAAACCCCTCTACCGCCAGTTTAGTGGCCGGGCCAAATACACTGTCCGCCACCAGATCAGCCCCCCGACGGCGAAGTGCTTCCTGCAGATGGCGAACGTCTTCTCCTCGCAGGTAGGGAGTGGCCAGGTAAATTGGGCGTGACCCGGCAGACAGCGGCGGTGGACTCGGCTCCTGGCCTGCCGTCCCAGGTGGGCTGACCCTTGGTCGCACCGCCAGGTAAGCCTGGGCCTGTTGACTGAGCAAGGAACTGCCGCTGGCGGTAAAGCCAGCGCTCAGGTAGCGCTGCCCTGCAGGGCTCAGACTCACCGCTGGCGTGCCCGCTAGAAATACCTGGGCCTCCGTCAGCCGGCGTCGGAGTAGACCTTCCTCCACTTGACTACCAGGGTTGCGATAAAGAATGAAAGCGGCCTCAATATTGACCCACTGTCGATCGCGCAGCACCCGAGAAATGGTTTGGAAACCCACAGCCCCATAAAAATGAGCTCCCAGGTTGTAGGCAAAACTGAGGATTGCCCCCTGCTGGTGAGGGGTAAAGCTGTCCCAGCCAGGAATTTTGACCTGGGGCGGCAAATAAACCCTGGTCAACTGGTTGATCAGCAACTCATCGGCCTGTTGCTGGGTAATCCGATCTCCCAGGCGAAAGGGACGATTTTGCAGGTCCCGCGTCGATCCCCAACCAATTGTAATCGGCTCAGCCCCAGTATGGGGATCGGGGTAGGCCAGTAGTCGGCAACCCTCAAAGGTCTTAATCAACTCTATGCCAGGGACGGGCACCTTAGTCATGATCATGTTCTCCTTCAGAAAGGCTTGAGGCAATGTCCTATAGCTGTAGCCCGGCTTTCCGGGGCGGCGGTAAGCTAGAGCGCCTAGCCAGTATTAACTTTGAACGATCAACTGGGCCCTAAGCCTTCTGGCCAAAGCTATATATTGGTTGCCAGTCTAGCGACTTTGCCCCATGCCTTCCTCCGCAGGATTACGCAGGTGCGAGCTCAGGACTTCACCAACTACATCAGCGTGACTGACCGGGAAGGTCCCGGGCTATGCAGAATTCGCGACTGGCAACCGCTAGTTCTGTCTCTAACCAGCTCCCAGAGCGATCTATCCAGGTTCAGACGACTGGTCGATGCAGCCATAAGAAAAACTGAATAGTGGATTGATAAAGATCTATTTAATGGGGTGGTTGATTTATTTTAATAAATACTCCTAATCACTGTACAATCAGAACGAATTCTTTTTTCTAAACAGTGGATTATTCGGGTCAGGTCAGCCGTCAGTGGCTGCTCACCTCTCGTTTTACATCTGTTGTTGAGGTTTTGAATGATTTGCCAATGGTAGTTACCTGCTGATTACCGACGGCTTAACTTACCTACTTTTTATCGTCATGTCGATTACCAATCGCATTCGCTTTAATAACCTGCAGGGTGACCTATTTGGTGGTCTCACTGCCGCCATTGTTTCCTTGCCCCTGGCCCTGGCCTTCGGGGTCGCCTCTGGGGTTGGTCCCCTGGGTGGTCTATACGGAGCGGTCTGTGTGGGTTTTTTCGCCGCTCTATTTGGCGGCACTCCCACATTGATTTCTGAGCCCACGGGGCCAATGACCGTGGTCATGACTGGCATTGTCGCCAGCCTCACCGCCAGTAACCCAGAGAATGGCCTGGCCATGGCCTTCACCGTGGTGATGCTGGCGGGCATCTTTCAGATTATCTTTGGTAGCCTGAAGCTGGGCCGCTACATCACCCTCATGCCCTACAGCGTAATCTCCGGTTTTATGTCGGGTATTGGGGTGATTTTGATTATTTTGCAGATCGCCCCCTTCCTGGGGCAGCCCACCCCGAAGGGGGGGGTGCTGGGAACCGTTCAGGCCATTCCGGGGTTAATTGCGAATCTTAACCCCCCAGAGTTGATCCTAGGGACCCTCACCCTGGCAATTATTTTCTTGATGCCTAAGGCCTGGAAAAAGGTGGTGCCACCCCAGCTGGTGGCTCTGGTTATCGGCACGGTGGTCTCCCTTACCCTCTTTCAGGACATTGACATTCGCCGGATTGGGGAAATTCCCGTTGGCCTGCCTCCCCTGCAACTGCCGACGTTTACCCCCGGTCAGGTGACTCGCATGCTGGTGGATGGGGTGATGCTAGGGATGTTGGGCTGTATTGATACCCTACTAACGGCGGTGGTGGCCGATAGTCTCACCCGGACAGAACATAACTCCAACAAGGAACTGATCGGCCAGGGGATTGGCAATATTGTTTCGGGGTTGTGCGGCGGCTTGCCTGGGGCTGGCGCCACCATGGGGACGGTGGTGAATATTCAAACTGGAGCCCGGTCGGCCCTATCGGGGTTGACCCGTGCCCTCATCTTATTAGTGGTCGTCCTGGGTGCAGCGCGGTTAACCGAGCCTATTCCCATGGCGGTGCTGGCGGGTATTGCCCTGAAGGTGGGTATCGATATTCTGGACTGGAGTTTCTTGAAGCGATCGCACCAGGTCTCGACTAAGGGCTCCCTGATTATGTATGGGGTGCTCTTCCTCACCGTATTCGTGGATTTAATTGTCGCGGTTGGGGTGGGCGTGTTTATCGCCAATATTCTCACCATTGAGCGACTCAGCGAAATGCAATCGTCAGAGGTGAAGCTGGTGGCGGACACCGATGATGATGTCATTCTTACCGATGAACAGAAGCAGATTCTCGATCAGGCCCATGGCCGGGTGTTGTTATTCTGCCTGAGTGGACCAATGATCTTTGGGGTGTCTAAGGCGATCGCCCGAGAACACAATGCTATGCAGGAGGCGGATGCCCTGGTGGTGGATCTGACCAAAGTTCCCTCCATGGGGGTAACCGCCTCCCTGGCGATCGAAAACGTGATTCGGGATGCCCACGACAAAGGTTTGTTAGTTTACGTAGTGGGGGCCAGCGAGAAGGTGCAAAAGCGCTTACAAAAGTTGGGGCTCTTTGATCTGATCCACCCCGATCATGTGGTGGGTGATCGTACCCTGGCCCTGCGGCAGGCAGTTGAGCAGGTTAATCAGAAAGGTCAACTCACCTCGAATCTTTAAACCCCTTGAGTCAACTGATCCCGGAGGGGGCAAGGTGACTCTGGTCTTGCCCCTCGCCGCACCTATTGAGCTATACCGAGTAGCTAATTCTGATCAGGCCGGTATTTTGTCCATTGACGGATTGAACTTTCTTTTTACTGTGCTCCATTTTTTCTACCAATGACTTTCTACCAATGACGATGATGTTCTACAACTTACTTGAGTTTTTTAGCGGCAGCCCGTTTCCACCCCTACCCTACTTGGCGACGGTGGAAGCGGAGGATGCCCCCGTGGTTTTATCGGGGGTGCTGTTGACCCTGGTGGTGATTTACCTGGCCAGCAAGCTGGGGGCCGAGGCGGCCAGACGCTTAGACTTTCCACCGGTGCTCGGCGAACTGGTAGCGGGGGTGATCGTCGGGGTTTCAGCCCTGCACCTGGTGATCTTTCCCGAAGGTGACCTGGCGGCCGCCGACTCCGTTGTCATGGCGGTACTGCAGCGATTAAATGATCTCAGCCCCGACTCCTTGACTCGCATCTTTAGTTCAGAAAGTGAGGTGATTTCCGTCCTGGCGGAAATTGGGGTGATTATCCTGTTGTTTGAGATTGGTCTGGAGTCAGACCTGCGCCAGCTCAAGGAGGTGGGTATTCAAGCTACGGTGGTGGCCTGCGTGGGGGTAGTGGTGCCCTTCGTTGCCGGTACCGCCGGGTTGATGGCCATTTTCCACGTAGCCGCCATTCCGGCCATTTTTGCGGGAGCGGCCCTCACCGCCACCAGCATTGGTATTACCTCTAAGGTGCTGGCAGAGTTGGGACAACTCAAGTCTAAGGAGGGGCAAATCATTGTCGGCGCCGCTGTGATTGACGATGTCCTGGGGATTATCGTGCTAGCGGTGGTGGCCAGTCTTGCCAAAACCGGTGAGATTGACGTTCTCAACGTAATTTATCTGATTATTAGCTCCACCGCCTTTCTGGTGGGGGCGATCCTCCTGGGGGGAGTTTTCAATAAAACCTTTGTGTCCCTGGTGGATCAGCTCAAGACCCGCGGCAATGTGGTGATTCCCGCCTTTACCTTCGCCTTTTTCATGGCCTTTCTGGGCAACGCCATTCATCTGGAGGCGATTTTAGGAGCCTTTGCCGCTGGCCTGGTCTTAGATGAAACCGATGCTCGCAACGAGCTGGATGAGTTGATTAAACCCATCGCTGACCTGCTGGTACCGATTTTCTTTGTGACGGTGGGGGCTCGCGCCGATCTCCGGGTGCTGAATCCCGCCATACCCGAAAATCGGGCCGGCCTGCTGATTGCTGTGTTTTTGATTTTAGTGGCGATTATTGGCAAGGTGGTGACGGGCTGGGCGGTGTTTGGTCAGCCCGGTATAAATCGGTGGGCGATTGGGGTGGGTATGGTGCCCCGGGGGGAGGTGGGCCTGGTGTTTGCCGGCATTGGCTCCGCCAGTGGAGTGATCGATAAACCCCTGGAGGTCTCTATTATTATTATGGTGATTTTGACCACCTTCCTGGCCCCTCCCTTTTTACGGGTAGCCTTTGGCTCCTCTGGGGAAACCCCGGCGGTCACTGAACCGACTGGAGAGTAGGGCAGCCCTAACCATTCTGCCGTCAAACTAGCCCTGGAAATCTGGCTGGAGATTCTTTCTCCTGAGTTCTGACTTCTGGCTCCTCGTGAAGGGGCACCCAACCTATGGCGCCAGCTACTGGGCCGATCTAAGTGGCCTAAATCTGGTAGGTTGAAGACATTCTTCAGTGAACCCTGGCATGGACCTACTTTGCCTCAGTAACGGCCATGGGGAGGATGCGATCGCCGTACGGGTCCTACGGGCCCTGCAGCAGTTATCCAACTCCCCCAACCTGGTCGCCCTACCCCTGGTAGGCGAGGGGATGGCCTACTACAAAGCCGGCATTAAGGTTTTGGGGCCCACCCAAGCCATGCCCTCCGGTGGCTTTATCTATATGGATCAGCGCCAGATGTGGGGTGACCTGAGGGCGGGCTTGCTGGGGTTAACCCTAGGCCAGTGGCAAACCCTTCAGACCTGGGCCAAAAATGGCGGCAAGATTTTCGCCGTCGGCGATATTTTCCCCCTGGCCATGGCCTGGGCCAGCGGCGCTGACTACGCCTTTTTAGGAACGGCTAAATCCGAATACTACCTGCGGGATGAAACCCACCGCCTACCCGGGCGTCCCTCCTCAGAGGGCTGGGGCGGATCCATCTACCTACCCTGGGAACGTTGGTTAATGGGCCGCCGCCGTTGTCGCTACGCCTTTGTGCGGGACCAACTCACTGCCGACTACCTGAAACGCTGTGGTGTGGTTGCTGACTACGTGGGTAACCCGATGATGGATGGCCTGGAGGTGAACGCCACCACCCTCCGCCGTCTCACCGCTAGCTTTTCCCCCGCCGAGCCGGTGATTACCCTGGTCCTGATTCCCGGTTCCCGGGCTCCGGAGGCCTTCGAAAACTGGCAGCGGATTCTGATTGCCCTGGAGAGCGTGGCCCAAACCTTTGCGGACCGACAATTACGCCTGCTGGGGGCGATCTCCCCGGGGCTCAACCTAGCGGTGCTCAGCGATATCCTCCAGGAGCGCCAGTGGGAGCCCCAGCCTGGGGCCTACCCTAGTTTTAGTCGGGGGAGGGCCCAACTGCTCTTGACCCAGGATGCCTTTGCCGAGTGCTTACACCTGGCGGATGCGGCCCTAGCCACCGCTGGTACCGCCACCGAACAGGCGGTGGGCCTGGGGAAACCGATTTTCACCCTACCAGGGGAGGGGCCTCAATTTACCTATGCTTTTGCCGAAGCGCAGCTCCGCCTGCTGGGGCCCTCAATTGAGATGATCAGCGACCCGACCCAGACCGGAGCAGCCCTGGCCCAATGTCTAGGGGATAGCGATCGCCTGCAGGCTATCCATGTTAATGGCCAACGACGTATGGGACCACCGGGGGCGGCCCGAGAAATCGGCCTGCGGATTAGTCAACTTTAGGGAGTCAGGTTACGGCGGGGGTCACCGTAGCGAAAATCCCCCTCCTGCATCCGCACCTTAGGGGTCAGGTCAGCGGTTACCCGGGCTGCCCCCCAGTGGTTCTGGATAGCCAGTACCAGGTTATCCTGCTCGGTGCGCAGGTCGCTAATATTCCAACCCCGGTTAATGATGCTAAACCACACCAACCCCTGGGTAGCCGTCGGCACCACCCCGGCCAGGGCACTGACCTCCGCCAGACTGCCGGTTTTGACCGCAGCGGTGGCGGGCAGGCGGCGGTCTACCAGGGTACCAATATCCTGACCTGCTACCGGCAGCACATCGCTAATGCTATAACCCTGCTGACCCAGCTGGTGCTGTAGGGTCGCCATCAGGGCTACCACCGTACGGGCAGACATTTTATTCTCCATACCCAGGCCAGAACCATTCACGAGGGAAAGTTCCCCGGAGGGCAGGGCAGCCAGGGTGGTGGCTTTGGCCACCACGTCGGCGGTTCCCCCCACCAAATCCGCCACCATCTGGGCCATGATGTTATTACTATAAATATTCATGGCCTTGAGAACCCCCACCAGGGGTAGGGATTGGTGACGCACCAGCCATTTGGGAGTCGAGTTGGGCGCTAGGCTGGTGATGGGGCGAACTGAGCCAGTAATCACCAAATTAGGTTTGCCCGTACCGGGGTCAAGCTGGCCATAGGCTTGCCAGGCAGCTCGGGGCCAGGTTGTGGAGTCCATAACCTGCTTCAAGGCCGTCAGGGAATCCTGAGGGTCCTCCTCAAAGTTCATCGTAAAGGGGCCTAGCACCAGCAGGTCCCCTGTCACCCGTTGAATCCCTAAGGATTGCAAGTAGTTAGCCAGGACAATGCCTTCTTCCCAAACAAACAGGGGGTCACCGCTCCCCTTTACCACTAAGTCTCCGTAAACCACCCCATTTTCCAGGGGACCGGTGGCCCCCACCAGGGTCTCAAATCGGTGATCCAGGGGCCAGGTACCCACGGCCGCCAGGGTGGTGGCTAGCTTAGTCAGGGAAGCGGCGGGCAACGGAATGGTGCCGCCATGCTCAGCTGCCACGGATCCCTGGACCGTAATCCAAACACCCTGGTCCTCAACGGTCAGGCCTTTTTGCTCCAGCTTTGTCAGGTAATTCGCTAACAAACCTTCCACCTGGGTATCCCTGGCTAACCCAGGTAGCCAGGGCGATCGCCATTCTGGATTTAAAGCCAGGGAATCTAAACCCGCTGGTCGAAAAACATGAGGGCTAGGCTCCCCCAGTAGGAAGGCAAATAACCCAGGGGATAGGACAAGGGCATTAAGAATAGGTAACCACATTGGCCCTAACCCTGGCCCTTAATAGATCTCTAATAGGCATCCTGAAGTTCATAGAAATCAGGGGAAACATAATCCTTTCGAAGGGGCCAACCCACCCAATCTTCTGGCATTAATAGCCGCTTCAAGTTGGGATGACCGTCGTAGATAATGCCATACATGTCATAGCTTTCCCGCTCTTGCCAATCCGCCGCTTTCCAAATCCAATAGACTGAGGGCACCCGAGGGTTTTCCCGGGGCAGAAAAACCTTGACTCTCACTTCCTCGGGGCGATCGGTATGATTACCAACCTTGATCAGGTGATAGAAACTCACCAGGGACTTCCCTGGCCCCTCATCGTAGGCCCCTTGACACTGCAGGTAATTAAACCCATAGGCCAATAAAGCCGTAGAAATGGGAATCAGGAACTGAGCATCGACCTTGATCACCTCAATCCCCAAATGATCGGCAGGGGCAATTTCGTGGGCGAAACCGTTATCGCTTAGCCAGCTAGAAATTAGGCCGGACTCAACCAAAGGAGCGGGACCTTCGCCACTATCGGTGCTGGATAGGGGGGGCTTAGACTCATCTGCTGCCATCTAATTCATCTCCCGTTCAGTGGTTTGACCCATGGCCTCAGGCAAGGGTATTCCGATACCCTCCATAAGCTCCTTAGGAGGAGTGCTATGGCCACCCGTTTGCAAATACTGACCAGTTAAAATGGGCGGTACTGGTTTGAGGGCATGGCTGCGCTCATAGAAACGATGGCTCTGCATGGTGTAGGCCCGGTCCTGCATCGACTCAGTCGCCACCTTCTTACGCAATTTGATGATGGCGTCGATAATGGCCTCGGGTCGGGGGGGACAACCGGGAATATAAACATCGACTGGAATCAACTTATCTACCCCGCGCACAGCGGAGGGAGAATCACTGCTAAACATACCGCCGGTGATGGTACAGGCTCCCATGGCGATCACGTATTTGGGATCGGGCATCTGTTCGTAAAGCCGCACTAGGGCAGGGGCCATCTTCATGGTGACCGTACCAGCAGTAATCAGCAGGTCAGCTTGACGGGGACTGGCCCGGGGTAAGAGCCCGAAACGATCAAAGTCAAAGCGAGAACCGATCAGGGCGGCGAATTCGATAAAGCAACAAGCGGTTCCGTAGAGTAGGGGAAATAAACTGGACAACCGACACCAGTTATAGAGGTCATCCACGGTGGTGAGAATCACATTCTCCGAGAGATCGTGGGTGACGGTGGGGGCAGCCGCTGGGTTGACCAGGGTTTCGTTGGACTCTAAAAATGCACTAATGCGATCGGTGGAGGTAGGATTCATGACCATTCCAGGGCTCCCTTGCGCCAGGCGTAGACAAGACCGATGACAAGAATACCGATAAAGATCAAAGCTTCAATGAAAGCTAATAGACCCAACTGATTAAAGGCTACGGCCCAGGGGTAAAGAAACACAGTTTCTACGTCAAAGATAACAAACACCAGGGCAAACATATAATAGCGGATATTAAACTGGATCCATGCACCACCAATGGGCTCCATGCCAGATTCGTAGGTGGTGCGACGGGCTGGCCCTCGCCCAACGGGGCGGAGTAACCAGGAGGCTCCCAGGGCCGCCACCGGCACTAGGCAAGCAATCATCAAAAATACTAAAAAATACTCGTAGCCAGACAGAACAAACACTAGCCCACCACCCAAGCGAAGGAGAAAGGTTATGTCGAGGCAACATCACCCCATGCCAATGCCAGCATAGGTCATGCACTGAGCCGCAGCTTTCATTCTAGGCTAGATCTAGCTGAAAGTCAGGTTCCACCTATTCAGGAAATCATCCCTATCCATTGATAATCCCTGGGAGAAGGGGGAGGGGAAGGGCTGGTACTCTATGAAATCCCTTTACTTTAATTAAAGTGACGGGTTGGGGCAACTGGGAGGGAGGGGGTGGATGATCTCTCAGATGATCTCTCAATTAAGTCTTGGTTAGGTCTTGGTAGCCTGCTAGCCCTCGGGCACGGTTATTTGATCCGAGCCCCTGAATCAAGCCACCTAACTATGTCATAATTATTAACAACAAACTTTTCCAATGGTGACTTCCTGGCTTCAGCCTCTAACTTGAGTCCTGCTGTTCCTGGGTTTTTTTTGCCTGCTTATTCTTTACCTCTTTACTTCTAAGTTATCTAAGGCCATGGGTGCTGACTCTGACACTAAAGCCAATCTGTCCGATTCTCCAGAATCTCAGAGTGATTCACCGGCTCCTCTCCTCACCCCAGAGGAGATGGACTGCTACGAATGTCTAGCCTGTGGTTACTCC
Organism: Cyanobacteriota bacterium; assembly: GCA_035286245.1. GTDB lineage: Bacteria > Cyanobacteriota > Cyanobacteriia > Phormidesmidales > Phormidesmidaceae > Nodosilinea. The sequence goes on from JAYKIM010000179.1 coordinate 9,694, forward strand.
TACGAGCCGAGTAAGGGCGATAACCTAGGCAAAGTAGCCGCGGGTACTGCCTTTGAAGCCCTACCGGTAGCTTGGCGTTGTCCGGTGTGTGGGGCTCCTAAGAAGCGGTTTACTAACATTGGTCCAGTGGGTAGTCCCTCTGGATTTAAGGCTAATCTCAACTATGGCTTAGGCGTTAATCGGTTGACACCGGGACAAAAAAATATTCTGATCTTTGGGGCCCTCGCCCTAGGTTTTTTATTTTTCCTGAGTCTCTACGGTTTACGCTAAGACCGCATGTTCCGATCATGGCTATGATCGCGCTACTGAGCAAGGCCCCTAGGCTTTCCCCTATTTCTCCCATCCTCTGAATGATCAAATTACCTATGGAAGCAGTCTTGAATTGGTTAAAACGAGGATTACTCCTATCCCTCATCCTGGTGCTAACCACCGCTTGCTCTAATTATTTTTTGGCAGATGCACCCGCGAATCCCTGGCAAAGCATGCAACTGCCAACGGAGGCTACCCTCTCAGACATTGCCTTTACCAGTGATCATAACCACGGCTGGGTAGTTGGTAATCGCAATACCCTGCTGGAGACTGAAAACGGCGGTGATACCTGGACAGTTCGGGAGTTGAACCTGGGAGATCAACCCTATAGTTTTACCTCCATCGACTTCGCCGGGAATGAGGGCTGGGTGACCGGGATACCGTCGATTTTGTTGCACACCGTCGACGGCGGTAAGATTTGGCAAAAGGTACCCCTCAGTACGGAGTTGCCCGGCACCCCCTTCCTGGTCACCGCCCTAGGGCCTAAATCAGCGGAAATGGCCACTGATATTGGCGCCATTTACCGTACTGAGGATGGCGGCCGTACCTGGAAAGCTTTGGTACAGGCTGCAGTGGGCGTGGTACGCAATATGACTCGCTCCAGTGATGGTCGTTACGTAGCGGTGTCTTCTCGGGGTAACTTTTACTCCACTTGGGCTCCTGGTCAGGATGAGTGGATTCCCCACAACCGTCAAAATTCTAGACGGTTGCAGAATATGGGGTTTGATTATGCCGGTAAGCTGTGGGCGATCGCCCGGGGCGGTCAGATCCGCTTTTCCAACTCTCGCGCTGCTGATGATTTTACTGAGGCTCTTAATCCTGAGTTTGGCACCAGTTGGGGCCTGCTGGACATGGCCTTTCGCTCGGCTGACGAGGTCTGGGTTACGGGAGGGGGTGGCAATCTACTTTGTAGCTTTGATGGTGGACAGACGTGGTTTAAGGACAAGGCTATTAACGACGTTCCCTCCAACCTCTATCGAATTGTCTTTAATGGCCCAGATCAAGGCTTTATTCTAGGCCAGCGCGGCACCATCCTAAGGTATCAAGCCGCAGTTTGATGGAAGAAAGTTGTAAATCCGTTGGTGAATAGCTTGTTAGGGTTTACAGCGTTCTCTATGATTAGATCAGATTTGTAAGTTCATTGTGTCAGAGAGGAGAGATTGATATGGCAGGTACCACTGGTGAGCGCCCCTTCGGCGATATTGTGACCAGTATCCGCTATTGGATTATCCATAGCATTACCATTCCCATGCTGTTTATTGCTGGCTGGTTATTCGTCAGCACGGGCTTAGCCTACGATGCCTTTGGCACGCCTCGGCCAAATGACTACTATCCTGACAACCAGATGCAGTTGCCGATTGTCAGCGATCGCTTCGAGGCTAAGCAACAGATTGACTTATTTTCAGGCCAGTAATTTTTCTAACTTAGTTCTTGTTTGACCTAAAGCCATGCAAAGCAATTCTCCTAACGAGCAAATTACCTATCCCATTTTTACAGTGCGCTGGCTGGCCGTTCATACCCTGGGCGTGCCGAGCGTTTTCTTCCTAGGCGCGATCGCCGCCATGCAGTTTATTCAACGGTAACCTCCACGATGGAACGTACACCCAATCCTAACAAGCAACCTGTTGAGCTTAACCGGACTTCCCTTTATCTAGGTTTGTTACTGGTATTTGTGCTGGGCTTGCTGTTTTCCAGTTACTTCTTTAATTAAATCATGGTGATGGCTCAGTCGGTCTGGTACACCTCCGGAGCCCTGATTCGGTAGCCTTTTGTAGGCTACTCCCCTAGGCGGCTAAAATTAATTCGACTTTTTCAAATTTAGCGGTCTTGGAATGTACGAGATACATTTCGGCTTTGATAAATTCTTCAGTGGAGCCAAAGCCGCTGTAGAAAACTGATCTAATTGTGTAATAAGGAGATTTAGCAATGCTTCAGAGTGGACGTATTCCCCTGTGGATAGTGGCAACAGTGGCTGGTACTGGCGTCCTTGTTGTTGTAGGACTATTTTTCTATGGAGCCTACGCTGGTGTAGGCTCCGCCATGTAGTTACATATTATTTTCCTTTAAAAGAGAAGGTCATGGTTTATGTCCGTGACCTTCTCTTTTGTTAGCCCTATTCTGTCACTTTTGGGAGAGGTACAGCGAGTTTCACCGGAATGAAATACATCGCCACCCCCTAATCCCCCTGAATAAGGGGGTTGGGAGGGGACTGAAGCCGAGGAAGTTTATATCTTACTGAAAGGTCGTTTGAAAAGGGTTGTCCTAGGTATCGTTTACCGCCAGGAGGGCGGAAAGGTGTTCAGTTCTGAAGGATATGACCCTACTTCATAGGTATAGTTTGAGACCCTCTACGGTTTTTTACGCCTGTCTTCGTAAAGTTGTGGCAAGGCTTTGATGAAGTAATTGTTTTCTCTGTTGGAATTCTTCAAAAGAGATAAAACTTCATTTATAATTAAATCAAAGAATTTATTCTACTTTTCGTCCTCGTCAAGCTATGACCGAAGATTTTCACTGTTTTTGACCACATCAACTTAATTTTAATTCTTAATTAAATTGCTGGCGAATGAGTTTCGATTAAGATGTTTATGTATTTTCACCGGTGAGGTTCCTGTTTGTAGGTCTAGAGAAATTAAACGGATTTACAGATTAGTTCGGTGCATTGTTTTTTATCGGAAGACTTGACTAATAGAAAATATCTTTAAATGACCATTGTCGCAGTAAGCCTCTGAAAGTCACCAGAAAATGAGATTTTGAGATCTTAGAATAGGCTATTTTGTGTGGAATACCTTCTTCTTTTTTACCGATCTTTCTGTTGAAGACTAAAATCTGCTAGGTCTGTACCCTCTAAATAGTGTTTTTCTATCGGTATCTCTGGGAATTATAGATATAGCGGTTTTCGCCCGGATGAGGTACGGACATGATGCTCAGAACCATGAACTGATAGATTCTCTCTTAGTTGGGGTGTATCTCATGGGTTCAGAAACCGCTATAGTGCCGATCCTAACTCTAGGAGTTTGAATTATACGATTCATCGATCATTTTAAGCCTCGACAAAGCATAGTGACTTAATCGATTCGGGATAACATTGTTCTTGGTTAATTTTTGAAATATTACTGTTTAGAGGATGGCGGATGAAAAGTGCTGAAAATGGTATCAATCGAGTTTTCTCTATGCATTCTGAAAGCCTTCGTAATCTAAATGTCAGCAATGACTATAACCAGGGTCAACTAGGTGGTAGACGTTTAATGAACTATGACAGGCTCTTTTTAGAATCAGCGCATTGTACTGACAGCCACGTTTTCTCGCTCGATAACTTTGACCAGTGGTTTCAAGAAGCGATTCAACGCCACCGCTTTCGTATTGATCAAATTCCTTTCTCAGAGTTATCGAAATGGAGTTTCACTGAGGCTGGCAGTTTAAGTCATCATAGTGGTCGTTTTTTTTCTATTCAAGGTATTTCTGTAGATACCACTTATGGGTCTGTACTCCACTGGTCCCAGCCCATTATTAATCAACCTGAGGTTGGCTTTCTGGGATTCATCGTTAAACGAATCCGTGGTATTCCTCACTTCCTCATGCAAGCCAAAATGGAGCCTGGAAACATTAATATGATTCAACTGGCTCCTACTCTCCAGGCTACTCGTAGCAACTACATGCGTGTTCATGAGGGAAAAACTCCTCCTTTTCTTGAGTACTTTCGTGATCCATCCCGGCGGCGACGCGTGTTGGTAGATGTGCTGCAGTCTGAACAGGGAGGGCGTTTCCTCCGGAAGCGTAACCGTAATATGGTAGTTGAAATTAATCCTGAAGACTTGACGGAAGTTTCTCAGGACTATATATGGCTTTCTTTGGGGCAAATCCTGCGATTGCTGCGACGAGATAACACTATCAATATGGATGCCCGTACAGTTCTGGGGTGCATTTCTTTCCATCGTTTCGGGTTTGATCCAGGTGACCATTTGAATGAAGCGGCCTCCAGTCTTGCCCATCCTTTGCATACAATGGATGAAATCTTAACCTGGTTTACTGAACGTAAGTGTCAGTATGATCTGGAAGTGCAACCCATACCTCTGGATCAGGTTTCAGAATGGCAAAGGGATGACTATCGAATTTATCACCCTAGCGGTGATTTCTTTGAAGTAATCGCTATGCGAGTGGAAGCGGATAATCGAGAAGTTACAGCTTGGACCCAACCTATTATCAAGCCCTGTAAGCATGGCATTATTGCTATGGTGGCTCGTGAAATCAATGGAGTTCTACACTTTCTAGTTCAAGCTAAGGTTGAGGCCGGAAATTTTGATGTAGTAGAAATGGCGCCCACAGTCCAATGTATGACTGGTGACTACCGTCGTCATCCTGACAACTGGCCCCCATTTCTTGACTACGTGCTTAATGCCCCTGCTGATTCTATTTACCTGGACACTCTTCAGTCCGAAGAAGGTGGGCGTTTCTATCGAGAGGAAAACCGCAATATGATTGTTTGGGCTGATGATTCCTTCCCCATCGATGTTCCAGATAACTACATGTGGATTTCCTATACTCAGCTGAAGAATTTAATTCGGTTCAATAATATTGTTAATATTCAGGCTCGCTGCTTACTCTCTTGCATTCCCCCTGGTTTGGATGGTACTGGCCGGTTACAAAAGGTTTAACTATGGCTAGTCAGGCAGTTATTCCCCCGGTTAGGGTTGGGGTAATGGGATGTTCCTCCTTTGCTCAGCGTACGATGATTCCCGCGATAGCAGAATCAAGTGGGGTTGAGCTGGCGGCGATCGCAAGTCGCGACCTGTCGCGATCTCAAGCCCTTGCTGATCAATATGGTACTGTGGCTCTTGGTAGCTATGAAGCACTGCTAGATATACCAGATATCGATCTGGTATATATGCCACTACCGACCGCTCTCCACGAGCATTGGGTCGTGGCTGCCTTGCAGGCAGGTAAGCATTTGTTAGTTGAAAAATCCTTCGCCACTGACCTGCAATCTGCCCATCGTATGCTTGATTTAGCCCAACTTAAGAGACGCTTAGTCGTTGAGAACTTTCTCTTTCGTCGTCACTCCCAGTTAAGTTGGGTCAAGCAGCGTTTGACTTCAGGAACTATCGGCCAACTGAAGTTTTTCCGGGGTTGTTTTTCAATTCCAGCCTTGAATAAGGATAATTTTCGTTATCGGACTGATTTGGGAGGCGGTGCCCTATTGGATGCTGGAGTTTACCTGGTTAAGTCAGCTATCGAATTTCTTGGACCCGATCTTGAGCTGCTCTATGCCACTCTAGAATTTGATCGGGAGCGACAGATTGATCTACGTGGATCCGCCGCCTGGGCTAATCAAGAGGGAGTTATTGCCCAAACCGTTTGGGCCTTCGATACCCACTACCAGTGCACCTGGGACTTTCATGGCACCGATGGTCGTATTCTTTGTGAGCGAGCCTTAACCCCACCACCTGGTTTTCACCCACCGGTAAGACTTGAGCAGGGAACGGTTCGGGAAGACATACAATTACCTCCTGACAACCACTATGTTGCCCAGTGGAACTATCTAGCTGAGGCAATAAATTCTGATGA
>JAYKIM010000180.1:0-6026 GCA_035286245.1 Cyanobacteriota bacterium
CCCTTCGAGGGCATGGGTTACGATCCGGCGGCGATCGCCGCCTACTATGGCCGCCGCCCCCTCCAGGTGGTGGGTCGGCTGGTGGCCATTTGCTTCCCCCTGCTGGGGTTTTACCTGCAGCTGTGGCTCGATCAGCGCCTGGGGCGGCGCGATCAAGAGCACCAGCGGGCGGTGCAACTGCGACAACTGCTGACCAACCTGGGGCCCGCCTACATCAAAATTGGCCAGGCCCTCTCCACCCGCCCCGACCTGGTGCCCCCCCTCTACCTGGAGGAGCTCACCCGCCTGCAGGACCAGTTGCCCCCCTTCCCCAACGACATTGCCTTTCACTTCATTGAAGTGGAACTGGGGGCCCCTCCCCAGGAGGTCTATGCCGAACTGTCGGAGCAACCGGTGGCGGCCGCCTCCCTGGGTCAGGTCTATAGGGGTAAGCTCAAAACGGGAGAAACGGTGGCGGTGAAGGTGCAACGCCCGGGGTTGGCCAACCGCATTACCCTCGATCTCTACATCCTGCGTCGCCTCGCCAGTTTCGCTAACCGCCGCATTGGGCGCATCCGCAGCGATCTGGTGGCGATCATGGATGAGTTTGGTGATCGCATCTTCGAGGAGATGGACTACACCCACGAGGGTCGCAATGCCCAGCGGTTTGCCGACCTCTACGGCCACAGCCCCGACATCTACGTGCCCCATATCTACCCCCAGTACACCGCCCGGCGGGTGCTGACCATGGAGTGGATTGAGGGCATCAAACTGACCCGGGTGGAGGAGCTCAGCCGCCTGGGCATCGACGCCACCCACCTGATTGAGGTGGGGGTGCAGTGCTCGCTGCGGCAGTTGCTGGAGCATGGTTTCTTCCACGCCGACCCCCACCCCGGCAACCTGCTGGCCATGCCCGATGGTCGCCTCGCCTACCTGGACTTTGGCATGATGAGCCAGGTTAAACCCCAGCAGCGCTACGGCCTGATTGAGGCGGTGGTGCACATGGTTAACCGCGACTTTGAGGGCCTGGCGGGGGACTACGTGAAGCTGGAGTTCCTCACCCCTGACACTGACCTGAGCCCAATTATTCCAGCCCTGGCCAATGTGTTTAACAATGCCCTGGGGGCCAGCGTGGCGGAGCTCAATTTCAAGAGCATTACCGATGAGTTTTCGGCGCTGATGTACGAGTACCCCTTTCGTGTGCCCGCCTACTATGCCCTGATCATTCGCTCCCTGGTTACCCTGGAGGGCATTGCCATCAATGTCGATCCTGACTTTAAGGTGTTGAGTAAGGCCTACCCCTACGTGGCTAAGCGGTTGCTCACCGACCCCGCCCCCCAACTGCGGGCCTCCCTGCAGGACTTATTATTTAAAGACGGCAGCTTTCGCTGGAATCGGTTGGAAAACCTGCTGCGCAATGCCCGCGACAATAGCGAGTACGACCTCGATCAGGTGCTAGACCAAACCCTGGAGTTTATCTTTTCCGATCGGGGGGAATTCCTCCGGGATCGGATTGTTTCCCAGTTAATTGAGGCGGCGGATCAGCTGGGGCAGAGTTCGTTGCGATCGGCCACCACCTGGATACAGCAGCGCCTCGGCCTGGTGCCCGAGGGCCCCAGTCTGGAGCCCGAGGTGAATCCGGGCAGTGACCTGCAGCAGCTCCTGCGGATTCTCACCATCCTGCAGGAAACCCAGGGCTTCGATCCGATCAAGGTGGCCAGCCGCCTGCCCCCCCTGCTGTTTAAGCCTGAAACCCAGGCCATGGGGCAAGCGGTGTTCTTTGGCCTGGCCCAACGGTTGCTGGTGCGCCAGCTGCGCCGCCTGTTGATTGTGCCTGAAGGGGTTGGCGGCGCTCCCCAGCTACCTCCAGCGGCGAGGGTTTAATATAGGACAGGGCTGCCCCTGTCCTATTCTCTACTGCTGGCCATGACCCCTACTGCGCTGAAGCGATCGCTACTGGCCTTTCTCCTCGGCCTTGGTGCCGTTCTCCTGTGGAACTGTGGCCCCGGTAGCCTGCCGGGCAGTGGTCCTCCCCGGGTAGAGTCCCTGGAACAGGCCAGGGCCGCCCTGGAGCAGTCAATTTTACCCAACATCGAGGTCGGTACTGAGCTGGTCAGTGATGCGGCCGCCGCCCGCTACACCACCGACGCCACCCCCGACCCCCTGCCTCGCCTAGAGGACTTTCCCCTCTACGGCGCCACCCCCCAACCCGGGGGTAACCGCCTCTACCTGGAAATCTTTAGCTCCTCTGAAAAGGCCAATGTGAATCGCCAGAATGAACGGTGGCTGGTGGAGGTGGCGGAGGCCTTTAACCAGCGCCAGGTGACCCTGCCCAGCGGCCAGGTGGTGCAGGTGGGGGTGCGGCAGGTGCCCTCGGGCACAGCGGCCCGGTTGCTGGCGGCGGGTACGGTGCAGCCCAACGGCTATAGCCCCTCCAACGATCTGTGGGTAGCCATGGTGCAAAGCCAGGGGGTCAACACTGTGACCGTGGCCCCCCGCCTGGTGCCCAACACCGCCGGTTGGGTGGTCCCCAAGACCGTCTACGATAGCCTGGCCCAGCAGGGGGAGGTGAGCTTTGATCGCCTGCTCAATGCCGTTGCCTCCGGCCAGGTCACTGTGGCCTACCCCAACCCCTACTCCAGCTCCACCGCCCTGAACCTGCTCTACACCCTGTACTGGCGAGCCGCCGGTCACCAGCAGGATGGCAGCCCCCTCACCGTGGCGGAACTACAAACCCCCCAGGTCAACTCCGTATTTGATCAGTTCCAATCCCAGGTGTTGATCACCACCCCCACCACCCTGGATCTGCAGGAGCTGTTCCTGCGGGATCAGAGCCAGCTGCAGGCCTTCCCCCTGGAATATCAAAATTACCTGGCCCTGCGCCAGGTGCCCGGCTTTGAAGCGACAGAATTCATTCCCTTTGGGGTGCCCCACAATAACCCCCTGGTGGGCTTCCCCTGGAATAGCCCGGCCCAGCAGGCGGCCCTGAAGGAATTTGCCGCCTTTGCCCAGTCTCCGCCGATGCAGGATTTAGCGGCCCAGCAGGGGTTTGTCCAGACCGACTACCTGAAAACCGCCAAAACCCCGCCCTTGCCCTCCGGGGAGGTGCTGCTGGCGGCCCAATCCAACTGGAAACGCCGCAAGGATGGGGGGCGCACCGTCTACATGAGCCTGGTAATTGACACCAGTGGATCGATGGAGGGCCGCCGCCTCCAGGCCCTTCAGGAGGGGCTGCGGGTGGCGGCCGGTCAGGTCAACGCTGGCAACGTTGTAGGCATCGTCAGCTTTGCCGATCGCCCGGTGCGGCGGCTCCCCCTGGCTCCCTTTGATCCGCTGCAACACCAGCGCTTTCTGGCCACCATCGATCAGCTCCAGGCGAATGGGGCCACCGCCATGTACGACGGCCTCATGGTTGGGCTGGCGGACCTGCTGGACAAGCAGGCCAGTGACCCCAATGGCCGCTTCTACCTACTGTTGCTCACCGATGGCGAGGTCAACCGGGGTTATCAATTTGAGGCCATTCAGTCGGTGCTGGAGCATAGCCAGGTGCGGTTTTACCCGATCGCCTATGGGGAGGTTAGCCAGGCGGAGCTCCAGGCGATCGCCAACCTGCGGGAGGCCACGGTCCAGCAGGGTACCCCAGAAAACGTCCGTAGTTTATTTAAAGACCTATTCCAGGTTAGTCTCTAACCCATGGGTAACCCAAACCAACGCTTAATTCTCACCCTGGGCCTGGGCTGGTTGGCTTTTTTGGCCCTAGGCCTGGGGCTGCGGCAGGGGTTGCGTAGCCCGGGAGTGACGGTGATCATCGATCGCAGCTACTGCAGCCCAGCCGATTGGCGGCGGGTGGCCCAGCAATACGCCGATCTCTACGACCAAGACCAACGCCAGCAAATCACCCTTGACCAGGTGATCTACGTTAGCGACCTGGGGCAGGAACCGGCGGCCCAGGTGCCCACCCCGGCCCAGGTTGAGGCACTCACCACCTACGGCCGCTTTAACCCCAGCCAGCTGGAGGCTGCCCTCAAGGCCCAGCCCCAGGCGAAGGTGTTGTCCTGTCATCGGCCCTAGGGGCAGCTGCCGTCTGGCCGGGTGGCCCCGGTTAGATCCGCCTGCTCCATCAGGGCCCCGGTGAGGTCGGCCGCCGCCAGGTTAGCCCCCCGCAACAGTACCCCCCGCAGGTCCGCATAGCTGAGGTCAGCGCCGGCCAGGTTGGCACCGCTCAGGTCGGTGGCCAGGGCATTGGGGCGAAGGTCGCGGCTGAGGTTGGCGCGACAGAGGCGGGCAGCGGTTAGGTTAGCCTGGGCCAACCGGGCTCCACTCAGTTGGGCATAGCTGAGGTTGGCCCCCTGCAGGTTGGCACCGCTCAGGTCAGTTTGGTGGTCACTACTGGGCCGCAGATCCGCCTCCACCAGCAGGGCTCCCTGCAGGTTGGCCCCCCGCAGGTTGGCCCCCCGCAAAATCGCCTTCAGCAGATTGGTCTGCATCAGTTGGGCCTCAGCCCACACCGTGCCACTGAGATCGGCATCCCGCAATTGCATGTAGTCGGCCTGGACCCCGGTAAAGTCTGCCCCCCACAGTAGGGCCTCGCTCAGATCCGCCCGGGTGAACCAACTGTGGCGAAACTGGCTGCGACCCAAGCGGGCCTGACGCAGGTCGCTGCCGCTAAAGTCAGTGCCACTCAGGTCTGCCCCAATCAAGTCAATTTCCCGCAGGTTGAGGGCCGTAAAGGTGCGATCGCCAGCCTGATAACGGTGCAGCAGTTCGTCTAAATCCATGGCAAGGGTGGGGGTAAACCGGAGGGGCAGCGCCAGATCGATCCGCTGGGCCCATCCCCACTTCCCATTGTCTCCGGTGGACAAAACCCTGGTGAATTACCTTAACATATAGTATAGTTGCGCTCCCAGGGTTGATCCGCCGATGCCGGCCTCACCCTCAGAGATCGAACAACTGCTCAAACTCCCGACGCAGGCTGGCGTAGTTAACCACCCGGGCCACGATCACGTGGCCGCCACCCCCGGCCAGGGAAAATTGTTCTCGCCAGTGCCGCACGTCCGCTTCCCGGCTGAGCCAAAACTCCACCATCTTATTAACAATGGCATCCCAGTCCCAGTCGGGCTTGGGATGGACCTGTTCGGCGGCCTTAATGAACCCATCCAGGGTGCAGCAATAGCTACCCAGATAGGTTTGACTAGACTGGGTTTGGACCTCTAGTTGCTGCTGGCGATTAAAAAACTGCAGCACGGGGGCGATCCCAATGATGTCAAAGCTGTAGCTCATGGCAATAAGGTAGCCAGGGAGCAACCCTGGGCAAGACTAAACTCGGGGGCTGACCCTGTCCCCGGAGACCCACCGGTCAAGGGTAGGGGTCTGAGCACCCCCCCTGGCTTTATCTTGCAAAAATCCCATCCCCAGGACTGTTCACCATCAACGATTTTGCCATTTGGGGTGGAATCTTTGCAAAGACACCCCCTATAATATTAAGTACGGTAAAGAATAGTAAACACTACTCATAATTCCTGGCTCTCCGCCTTGACATTAGTTTTCCTGGTTGGGGCCAGATTGGGTAGACGTCATCATTTTCCGTGTACATACTATTCCTAGATAGCGACGGAGATTTCCTATGACCATAGCAATGGGGCGTGCGCAAGCCCAGCGAGGATGGTTCGACGTCCTCGATGACTGGCTGAAGCGCGATCGCTTTGTATTCGTCGGTTGGTCCGGCATTTTGCTATTCCCCTGCGCCTATCTGGCGGTGGGGGGCTGGCTGACCGGCACCACCTTTGTCACCTCCTGGTACACCCACGGCCTCGCGTCGTCCTACCTGGAAGGTTGTAACTTTCTCACCGTAGCGGTGTCGACTCCGGCCAACAGCATGGGGCACTCCCTGCTGCTGCTGTGGGGTCCCGAGGCCCAGGGGGACTTTGTCCGTTGGTGCCAGATTGGCGGTTTGTGGAGCTTTGTGGCCCTGCACGGCGCCTTTGGGCTGATTGGCTTTATGCTGCGTCAGTTTGAGGTGGCTCGCCTGGTGGGTCTGCGGCCCTACA
>JAYKIM010000181.1:0-7436 GCA_035286245.1 Cyanobacteriota bacterium
CTGACCTAGAACCGCACCCAGGCGATGAGAATAGTCAACTGTTTCTGCTGCCGGAGATCGATCTGGAAACCATTTTGACGGAGTTGGAGTCGCTACGACCAAGGGTGGCCATTATCGACAGTATTCAAGCCCTCTACTATGCCAACCTGACCTCCGCCCCTGGGTCGGTGGCCCAGGTGCGGGAGTGCACCTCCGCCCTGATGCAGTTGGCTAAGCGATCCAATATTTCCCTATTTATTGTGGGTCATGTCACTAAGGAGGGGGCGATCGCTGGGCCCAAGGTGCTCGAACACCTGGTGGACACCGTCCTCTACTTCGAAGGAGATCGCTTTGCCAGCCATCGTTTGCTGCGATCGGTGAAGAATCGGTTTGGCGCCACCCATGAGTTGGGGGTGTTTGAAATGGTGAACCAGGGCCTGGCGGAGATTACCAACCCCTCCGCCCTATTCCTGGGCAACCGGGAGGAACAGGTGCCCGGCATTGCCACCATCGTCGCCTGTGAGGGGACTCGCCCCCTGCTGGTGGAGCTGCAATCCCTGGTCAGCCCCACCAGCTACAGTTCCCCCCGGCGATCAACCACCGGCATTGAGTTTAATCGGCTGTTGCAGATTCTGGCGGTGCTGGAAAAGCGGGTGGGCATCCCCCTCTCTAAGCTAGATGCCTACGTTGCCTCGGCGGGGGGGCTGATGGTGGCGGAACCAGCGGCGGATTTAGGGGTGGCGATCGCCGTGGTGGCCAGTTTTCGTGATCGCCTGGTGGATCCTGAGTTGGTGCTGATCGGGGAGGTGGGTCTGGGGGGGCAGGTGCGCCCGGTTTCCCAACTAGAGCTGCGCCTGAAAGAGGCGGTCAAGCTGGGGTTCAAGCGAGCGATCGTCCCCAAGGGGCAAGGCCTTCACCTGGAGGGCCTAGAGATCGTGGAGGTGACCCGAGTGGTGGATGCCATTGCCCAGGCCCTGGCCAGTTAACCCTTTGGTCAGAAGGCTGATTTTAGGGTCAGATCTGGCTACACTATTAAGAATAGTAACGTTACTTTTTAGGAAGCTAGGGCCATGACCCCGACGGTTGAGATCTACACCTGGAGCCGCTGTCCCTTTTGTATTCGGGCTAAGGCCCTGCTGGATCAAAAGGGCATTGCCTACACCGAGTACTGCATTGATGGCGACAAAGAGGCTCGTAATGCCATGGCTGAGCGGGCCAGTGGGCGGAGATCGGTGCCGCAGATTTTCATTAATAACCATCACGTCGGGGGTTGCGACGATCTCTTTGCCCTCGACCGACAGGGGGGTATTGAACCGCTGCTGGCCACCCCGTCGGCAGCGGGCTAGGGGGGAATACGTTTTATAACAGGGAAGGGCCACACCGTGCCGTCCCCTCAAGGGGGCCGCTAAGCTAGTTAACTGAACCTGATTCCAGTCAACTAGCCATGGCAGAGCAGCAGGCAGCGGGTAACCCATCGTTAATTATTTACGACACCACCCTGCGGGACGGAGCCCAGCGGGAGGGGCTAGCCCTGTCCACCGAAGATAAGCTACGCATTGCTCGCCGCCTGGATGCCCTGGGGGTTCCCTTTATTGAGGGGGGCTGGCCCGGCGCTAACCCTAAGGATGTCCAGTTCTTCTGGCAACTCCAGGAAACCCCCCTCAGCCAGGCCCAACTAACGGCCTTTTGCTCCACCCGGCGCCCTGGACGGATTGCTGCCGAGGATCCCATGCTGCAGCCAGTATTGGCGGCGGGAACCACCTGGATTACCCTATTTGGCAAGTCCTGGGATTTGCACGTTACCACCGGGCTACAAACCACCCTGGCGGAAAACCTGGCCATGATTGAAGACAGTATTGGCTACCTACGCCGCCAGGGCCGACGGGTGATCTACGATGCTGAACACTGGTTTGATGGCTACCAAGCCAACCCTGACTATGCGCTCCAAACCCTGGCGGCCGCCGCCCAGGCCGGGGCCGAGTGGCTGGTGCTCTGTGACACCAATGGCGGCACCTTACCGGATCAGATTAGGGCCATCGTTCAAGCCGTGCACCAATGGCTCCAGGCCCAACCCGCCCCCCGGCCCCAATTGGGAATTCACACCCACAATGACAGCGGTACCGCCGTGGCCAATGCCATGGCGGCGGTGGCCGCCGGTGCCACCATGGTGCAGGGCACCATCAACGGCTATGGTGAACGCTGTGGCAATGCCAACCTCTGCACCCTAATCCCTAATCTGCAGCTGAAACTGGGCTACCCTTGCCTGGCTCCAGCCCGGCTGGAGACCCTGGCGGAGACCAGTCGCTTCATCAGTGAGGTGGTGAATCTGGCCCCGGATGATCATGCCCCCTACGTGGGGCGGTCAGCCTTTGCCCACAAGGGGGGGATCCACGTCAGCGCCGTACAGCGGGAACCCCGCACCTACGAACACATCGAGCCCGCCGCCGTGGGTAATAGCCGCCGCATTGTGGTGTCGGATCAGGCCGGCCTTAGCAACGTGTTGATCAAGGCCCAAAGCTTTGGCTTGACCCTGCATCGCCATGACCCCGCCTCCCAGCAGCTGCTCCATCGCCTCAAAACCCTCGAACAGGACGGGTACCAATTCGAAGCCGCCGAGGCCAGCTTTGAGCTGTTAATGCGGGAGGCCCTGGGGGAACGCCCCCAATTCTTTGGGCTGCAGGGGTTTCACATTAACTGTCAACGCCAGATCTATGATCATCCCGAGGGCCGCCCCGATCACACCAGTCAATCCCTGGCAACGATTAAGGTGAGGGTGGGGCAGGAGGAGATTATTACCGCCGCCGAGGGGAATGGCCCGGTTGCCGCCCTCGATGCGGCTCTGCGGAAGGCCCTGGTCCATGCCTATCCGGCGATCGCTAATTTCCACCTGTCGGACTATAAAGTGCGGATTATTGATAGTGGGGCCGGCACCGCCGCTAAAACCCGGGTTCTAGTGGAGTCCACTAATGGACGACAACGCTGGACCACCCTGGGGGTTTCCACCAATATTATCGAAGCCTCCTATCAAGCGGTGGCGGAGGGGTTGGAGTATGGGCTGATGATCGATCAGGAAGACCGCGGAACGGACCCCCAGGGGGCCAGTTCGGAGCTGAGTCAAGCCCCTATCCATGCCCTCTAGGGCACCCTAGGCAAGAACAGGTACCATATAGCTCCAGCCAGGAAAGCAGAGGCAGGCTAGACAACCTAGCCGATCCTTAGGTCAGACGGAGGAGGAGAGACTCAAGTAGTTGGGTTTAAGCGATGGTTTGATGTCTGTCAAGACTGGCTGAAGTCCTCAACATTCTCTACCCTATAGAAGTACCCTAGCAAGCCAGTACCGTCGTGGACACAACCATCACCTACTCGATCCTCTTCATAAACCTGCTGTTGATGGTGGGGTTTTTCTTTTTTATTCGAGCCGCGGCTAAGGATCGTACCGAAACCCTAACCCTTTCTGCCCCCCAGGCCGCAGAGGAAGCTTTGCAGTCCCTGGCTCGTTACTTTGAAGCGCGAGCTTACCGACTACAGTCCATCACCCCTGAAACCGACACCGTAGCCCTGCAAGGCCTGGTACGCCCCAGTGCCTTCCTGGCAGTTTTTTTAACTCTGCTGGCCGCCGTGACCTGTCTTTGCCTTGCCCTCGTATTAGGCAGCCTATTTCCTGCCTATGGCCTGGTCTTTAACGGACTGGTAGCGCTTTCACCCCTAGCGGGGTGGTTGTACTGGCAACGGGCCGGGCGGGAGGAGCAGGTTACCCTGCAACTGTCGCCATCGACCGACGGCGGGTTATCTGATTTGGGGCAGCAGAGATCTACTCAGTTGTCTGTAACCGCTCACCGGGATGAACTGATCGCCCTCCAACAGGCCTGGGATCGCGGACAGGTGGTTTAGGAACGGTTGGCTATTGCTCCACCCCTTCGATTTTTTGCCTTGACTCCCCCCAGTAAGCACTAATGGTAATCACCTCCTGGTCTCCTTGAATAGTTGAGCTCCAGAGATAGATGGTGTTCTTGGGGTTGACCCCAACCTCCAACAATTTTGCCCCCATGTAGTACTCCATAGAATTGCGGGTGCGTTGCTTGAAGAACTCAGACTGGTTCTTGGGTAGGGTGCGGGATAGGTGAGCTTGGGTATGTTTGGGCTTAGCCATGAAGTTCGCAGAAATAATTCGGTGAGTCAGGTCTTCCTATTCTATAGCCGCAGCCCCATGCAAGGGGATGGGAAGGAGGCGAACCCCCTACCCATCCCATTCCTTAACCAACTGACCCTGTCCTCGCCTAAACTCAGTAGGCTATGAACGGATCGCCTCAAAATCCATCACCCAATCGCAATCGGTAGGATCAAAGATTCAAGTACTTGAAGATTCAGTATGGATGAGCCAACATCCTAGGCACCTGGCTGGCGCTGTGAAAAAGCTTTGCTACACTAAAGTTCAGAGTTTTGCTTTTCGGAGTTATAGCTACGGCCTGGCGACGGCAAGTCAGAATGCCTACCCGGCTACAGTTTTGACTACTTTTTATGTGTTAATCGTTCTGACCAAATTTATAATGCCTGACCTGGCTCCTGGAGAAACTACTACCATGCCTAAGCTTGATCAATCCGTTCACCCTGCGGCGCTGGCCCTAACTAACGGCAAGGATATTGCTGAAACGGGCCTACGGCCCTGGGGCTCCTACACCGTTCTGGAGGAAGGGCGTGGCTATAAAATCAAGCGGATTGAGGTTAAACCTGGACACCGCCTCAGTTTACAAATGCACCACCATCGCAGCGAGCACTGGATCGTGGTTTCCGGTACCGCCAAGGTGATCTGCGGCGATCAGGAAATTCTTCTGGGTACTAATCAGTCGACCTACGTGCCCGCCTGTACCCGTCACCGCTTAGAGAATGTCGGGGTCATCCCCCTAACCCTGATTGAGGTCCAGAACGGCGAATATCTAGGGGAAGACGATATTATTCGGTTCCAGGACGACTACTCCCGGGCCGACTAAGGCATCATAGCTTCTAGCTCCTTCTCCCTTGGGAGAAGGAGCTAGAAGCTAGATATAAAAGTGTTTGTGGGCTAAAGCTAGTATGGTTTTCGAGGCAAATACCTCGTTACCCTTGCCGTCAGTCTGGCCAGGGTTATGGGTGAAGGCCTGCCGTTGTTGTCTGAATGGTTGATGACATCAGGTCTAATCTAGTGACGTAATCACCTCAGCTAAGGTGAAGTCTTTTTCCGTCAGCCCTCCAGCATCATGGGTGGTAAGTTGAATGATCACCCGGTTGTAGGAAATTAACAGATCGGGGTGATGCCCAGCCGCCTCGGCGGGGGCCACTAGGCGGTTAACGAAGTTAACCGCCGTAATAAAGTCCTTGAAAGTGCGGGTGCAGGTAATGATTTTACCCTCCAGACGCCAGTCAGGCAGGGCGGCAAGCCTAGCTTCAATGGTAGAGGGGCTTAGTAAGGTAGTCATGGTAGGGGCCTTTTAATTCAGTCAACGTTGATCCTCAGAGCTTCAAATTTCAGCACTATTCGTAAGTATAGCTTTGGCTAAAACCCTCACGGCAAAGTATATGTGTAGCCGTTTATAGGTTTGGTCGCCAGGTTTAGAACAGGGTTGATCGGTGAAAGCTAAGACTGAGTAGACGTTCTGGCTCACCTCCGCCTCCCTGGCGGGTGGCTACGGCTATAACTCAGGACACCGAGCAGGTCTCAGTCCGTCGGACATGGCATCGCTGAACTGGCCGAGACGCGGTCTACATACCATCGAACCCAGGTACGCAGCGATGCCGTCGGCAGCACGGAGCGCGGTGGCCGCAATCGTCAGTGAGGGGTTGACACCGCCCGAAGACGGAAACACTGACGCATCGGCGACGTAGAGGTTTTCGAGGTCGTGGGCACGTTGCCAGACATCAACCACGCTCATCTTAGGATCTACGCCCGCGCGCACCGTGCCCGAAACGTGGCCAAAGTTGAGATTGTTGTCACCCCCTAGGAGCAGCGTACTCATCTTGGGCGATAGCCAGCGATCTATTTCGCTCCGGAACAGCGCATTTCGCTCTTTGAGCTCATTCGGATAAGTGTACTCGAACCGCATGCCGTTCGGGTTACGCTCGTCGAGCACGACCCGGTTGTGGAGATACGGAAGATCCTCGATTATGCTCGCGAAGATATTAGCCTGCCGGAAGAGCACTGCACCGACCTTGGATGCGACCTTCCGGCCAAATGTGCCACCGAGGGAGAAAAGCGAGCTCGGATCCTTGTCGATCTTGGCCTTCAGATAAGCATCGATCGAGCCCTGGTTCACTGGCATACCCACCGACTGAAAGGTACCCAGCTTGCGACCGTCGCGCATGTAGAAGTCATTGACTGAGATTGCCTTGGTTGGGCCGTTCGGGTCAAGCATCTTAGGCGGACGCAGCGCGATGAAGTCGCTGGTGTGCATCATCAGGTTACGACCCACAAGGTCGTTGTGGTTGGCGAGGCCGGTGGGCCAGGCCGCGCTCGTCGAGCGGAGAAGCAGCGCGGGCGTCATGAGCGCACCAGCTGCAAGCACGACGACTTTTCCCCGCACTGTGCCCTCGACACCACGATGACGAACGACTACCCCCTTGACGCGCTCGGCGCTGGCCTCGAGCCGCAAGACTTCAGCCTCAGTCAGCAGGCTTGCGCCATACTGTTCTAACGCAGATAACAGGGCCACGCGGGCTGCATCGGTCTTGCATGCGCGCGGGCAGAGACGCGCGACACAATTCATGCAGCCCGGTAGGTACCGGCAGCCCACATGGGCGCGGTACGGGTGCATGCCCCGGCTCTTCATTGCCTCAAACAGGAACTCGTCGCGTTCGCTCATTGCAGGCGGTACAATGTAACGGGCTTCGGGGTCGGGGTTCAGTGGGTCAGGCGTACCGCAGACCTCGTAAAGCGCCTCTGCATGCCGATAATAGGGCGCGAGCTCGGCATAACTGTACGGCCAGGCCTCGGGCAGCGTGGCGTCACTGGCGTGTGGGTGGTGCTGCTTCGGTTCGAAGTCTGACGGCATCAGGCGCTCCATCTGGGCCGCGTAAAGGCTGCTCGATCCACCAGTACCGCAACCGAGCGGCGCAAACATCTTGAGTAAGGGCGCGTAGCTCGTGTAGCCCTCGAGCTGCACCGGCCACCAGCCATGGCGGAGGCGTTCGGCCGGTTGGCTGGCATCTTGAAGCATCTGGCCAGTGCCACGATCGTGAGCGCCGAACAGGAACAGCCCCTTCTCCAGGAAGAGGATACGGTGGCCACGCCGCGCAAGCGCGTAGCCACACGACGCACCTCCAATGCCCGTGCCAACGACAATAACGTCCCAGCTCTCGTCGGCGTTGTTGCATGAATAGGGTGTCACGGACGGGGTACAGGTATAGCGTAAAGTTGAAGTACCACCTAAAACCTGACGCCTATGCCGTACCGAGTCCGCAACTGGTCTGATTATAACGCTGGCCTG
>JAYKIM010000182.1:0-7865 GCA_035286245.1 Cyanobacteriota bacterium
AAAGGGCCGTGGTGTGGAAACGGTTGTACTTCAAACCCTTGGCCGCTAGCTTGTCGAAGTTGGGGGTCTGACAGGGGCCACCAAAGGCGCTGGAGGCGCCGAAGCCCACATCATCCAGGAGCACCACCAGAACGTTAGGCGCCCCCTGGGGCGGCCGCAGTTCGCGAATCGGGGGGTACTGGGTGTCCGGATCCTTGGCATCGTAGGTAGTCAGTCCCCCCTGGGGCTGATCGGGAATGGGAAGCACGTGGCGGGGTAGGGTCTGATCTTGGGTCATGATGTTTAACCTCCTCAGGGTGGAGCAAGGAATGATTGGGAGCACAGTGTTTTGAGAGCAGTCTCGAAAGCTTTGAAAACTCAAGGCTAAATCAGTAACCTAGGATACGGGGGCGAGCTTAAGATAATGTTAGAGAAGTCCTAACCTTTTCTAAATCGCCACCCCTGACTCAGGTATGGAACGAAGCCATGAAATTTTGATGGTTGACATCACTAAAGGGCTGATAGTAAATATTTTTAGCGCCTTCCCCGGCCTCGAGTATTCAAAAACTGCTTGGCTTTATCACCCCGATGCAACCTAGATGGCTCTGTCTGTCCCTAGTTCTGAGGGCTGTCCCCCAGTCCCTATCCCAGCCTTAGCTACTGAGCGGGGCGGTAGCCCCAGGATTATCCGTCATCGGTTTAAGGACATCGATCACTTCACCGAGCAGATCCAGTCCTTGAGCAAGTTACAGATGACCCAGCTCAGTCTGGATCAGTTGGAGTGTGACTTTTGGTTGGCGGCCTTTGAACAGGTGCAGTTTCTGTTTATTAAATCCTCCTGCCCAATTTCTGTACTGGGGGAAAAGCCCAGGGATGCCATCGTTTTTAGCTGCTTGCTAGAGCCGGATGGGCCTTGTCTGGTGTCCCATGGTCGTCGGGTTTCCCACCATACCCTGGCGGGTTTTGACCCTGACCTGGAGGCCAAGTTTGTTTTCCCTCCCCAGGTTCATTACGTTGCCCTCATGATTAACCGAGGTCTGCTTCAGCATTACCTGGAAATCATGGATCGGCCCGATCTGGACCGGCGGTTTTGGGCTAGTAACTATATCTATCTGCCCGAAACTATTGGGGAAATTAAGGGCTACCTACAGCAGGTCCTGCGTCTGATTAGCCGTCAGCCCAGTCTGCTACAGCGACACCAGATTAAAACCCTGTTGATCGAGGACTGCATCCCCCTCTTGATCAATGCCATTCCCCCACCTACCCAGGATCGGCTACAGCCCCCTGCCCCCATTTCCCGATCGCAACTGGTGAAGCAGGCGGAGGACTATATGCTGGCCCATCTAGATCAACCCATCACCCTCAAGGATCTATGCCAGGCTCTCCACACCAGCCAGCGCCCCCTGTTCTACGGCTTTCAAGAACTGTTGGGGGTGAGCCCGATGGAGTACCTGAAAATCCAGCGGTTACAGCGTGTCCACCGTTCCCTGCAGAGGACAAGTGACAAAAACACGACCGTGATGGCGATCGCCCACCAATTTGGCTTTTGGAGTGCCGGGCACTTTACCCGAGATTACAAGACCATGTTTGGGGAACGGCCCTCGGAAACCCTCAGGGGTACGGTGCCCCACCGATAGCCCTACCTAGCCTAGACTGCCCATCCCCCAGGGGTTGGACGGTAGTATAGCGGTGGCCGGTACCATCCTACCGGCGCGGGCCAGGATAACGCCGCTCTGGCTTTCGAAACAGGCTGGGAAAACCTGAGGGAGTTTGTTTCAATTGACGACTAAACTGGCGAATGGGGGCTGGTAGCTCCAGGTTAGTGGGTTCTCCGCCGGGGGTAATCCACCAGGCTCGCAGGGTACCCGCAGACAGCCCGGCGATCGCCCCAAAGCCGATGCTGGGCAAAATGCCGTAGCCCAGCACCAGGAAGATCAACAAAAACAACAGCCAAAACTTTAGGGCAGGGGGAACAATCCGGTCGATCACGGCGGTAGGCTAAAGCAACGGCATTGATAACGGGGTTGAGGCCCCCTTACTAGCTCCCCACTATAGCGGCGATTTGACTGGGCAGATCCTGGGTAGTGTCGATCTGGGTGACCCGATCCACCTCTGGAGGGGTAAAGGGCTCCATCCACTGTTGTTCCAGCACCGCCACCGTGGCATCGGCAATGTCCCCCTGGCGATCGCTGATCCGTTGGCGTAGCACCGCCTCCGGAGCAGTGCAGTGGAGCATCTGCACCCCCACCCCCAACCGTTGGGCAGCCTCCAGGACCGCTCCACGTAGATTCTGGCGATCGTACTTGCCATCCAGGATGACGGTGAACCCCGCCTGGGCCAGCAAAAGCCCCAAAGCCAGCAGGCGATCGTAGGTTTTTTGGCTCATCTCCGCTGTGTAGAGCTGATCCTCACCGCGCTGATCCAGGGGGATGCCAGCCAGGTGTTTACGCACCGCATCGGACCGCAGGTGAATGGCACCGGTTTGGCGAGCCAGTTCTCGGGCGGTGGTGGATTTACCAGCCCCGGACAACCCCGCCATCAAAAATAGCCGGCCGGTCTGGGGTTGCACCACCGACCAGGCCAGCCGGTAGTAGGCGGCGGCGGTTTGGCTGGCCCCCTCCTTAGTGGCCTGGTCCACACTGGGGTCATTGAGCAGAAAGGAGGTCACCTTGGCCCGCACGTAGGCCTGACGGCTGATATAGAGGGGTAGGAGTTGCAGACCTTCCCAGTCGCCGGTGCGTTCGATGTAGTGGTTGAGAAACGCAGTGGCCAGGGGGGAGCAGTTTCTGGCCAACAGGTCCATCACCACAAAGCCAACGTCGTACATGACATCGACGTAACGGAAGGGCTCGTTAAACTCAATGCAGTCAAATAAATAAAGCTGATCCTGCCAGTAGCAAAGGTTATTAAGGTGCAGATCGCCGTGACAGGCCCGGATTTTGTCCTGATCCACCCGCTGCTGGAAGAGGTCTGCCCGTTGGGCAAAGAACTGATCCGTATAGGCCTTGGTTTGATCAAACTGGGCCTGGGTTTGGGGCCCACCAATGAACCCCAGGGTTTGCTCATAGTTTTCGTCAAAGGCCTGACGAATTTGACTGACCGCCCCAAAGCTACGGATGTGATCGTTGGTTTCCGCCTGCTGGTGAAAGGTAGCCACCACCTCCGCCAGTTGGCGAATCAGGTCCTCGCTCAGCTGACCGCGATCGTAGAGGGCGCTGAGCAGGGTGTCCTGGGGAAACTGCACCATTTTGACGGCGTACTCCACCGGGGCGTCGTCCCCCAGGTGGTAGCTATCGCCCTGCTGGCTAATGGCCACCACCTCCAGGTAGAGGGGAGCGGCGGTGCGGCGGTTGAGGCGCAGTTCCTCAGTGCAGAAATGCTGACGTTTCGCCAGGGTGGAATAGTCTAGAAAACCAAAGTTAACCGGTTTTTTTACCTTGTAGACGTAGTCCCCGGTTAGCAAGACGTAGGAGACATGGGTTTGCATCAAGCGGATGGGCTCCACCACCGGATGGGGGTAAAAGCCCGGCTGAGCCATTTGCTGAATTAAGGGGGGAAGGGAGGCATCGCCCATAGTTTTTACCTGAATAGTTAATTTATAGATAGCTGTAGCTGGATGTAACGCGGCAGACGTAAACCAGGCGGCCTGTTTAGGCTTAAATTGGACGAATCAATTGGGTCCTCAGCGTTCTGGCTCAGGGGACCCCTAGGGTTAGGGTACGGAGCACGGGAAACCGGCCCTAGCCTCAATCACCCAGTTACTCAATTTTCCCACAACTTATAGGTCTCTGGTGGGGGATGCCGGGTAAAGGCCAGGGGGAGGAGGCGGTATGCCCATAGTCTAGGGTGGATCCTGGGGCGCGGGACGGGCTGCACCAATCCACCCCCTCTAATAGCTCCTGGCTCCTCAGTACTGACTTCTGCCCCTTCACCCCCACCTAAAGGCCCGCTAAATTGACGCCACCTAGTACTAGGCAAGTACTAGGCAAAGGGATATTTCACCAGGAGCCCGGGGGATGATTGAATCGGCACCACATCCAACTGGTCTAGCTGGGCACAGTAGGCGAGATCCACCTGGTTGTGGAGGCGCAGCAACCGTTGGCCATGGCTGGCATGGTGTAGCAGATCCAACAGGCGGTCCTGCCACTGCTGATAAAGGCTGACGGCGGCGATCGCCGCATCATTGCCGGTCACCTCCAGCAGGGTTTGGCCCGTGGCCGCCATCACCCCCTGGATGACCGCCCCGGCACAGACCGTATCCTCCAGGGAGTAGGTGCCTTCCCAGCCGGAGCCCACTAACCAAACCGTCTCTGGCTGGCGCTCCAGCAGAAAGTCCACCACCGCCTGGCGGGTGGTCAGGGCGGCAGTAATCACGATCGGGGCCTGCTGAACTCGCTCTAGACAGCGGGTGCCATTAGTGGTGGACATAAACAACCGTTTGCCAGCGGAGTGCTCCCGATCATGGTCGAGGGGGGAGTTACCCAGGTCGCAACCCTCCACCTTAGCACCCCCCCGCTCCCCCGCCCGCAGCCGGCGATCGCTGGGCCAGGTGGCACTGACCACCATCAACTCCTCCAGGTCACTAAATACTTGAATGGCCTCGGCACCAGCCTCCAGGGCGGCGGCCATGGTAGAGGTGGCCCGCAGCACATCAATGGCGATGGCACAGTCGGGGTTGCTAGGGCTGGGAACTTCTTCGGGAATATGGTAGAAAAATAGCTTCACAGTCGGGGTCTCAAGCTCAGGTTTAGGGTAGGCGGGGAGTCGCCAGGCATTAGGTCACCAGGCAGGGGAAGCACCAGATCCACCAGGAGATCCACTCAATTCAGGGGGATGCAGTGATCCGTGGCTATCCCCTTCGACTCCCCATTGGGAGATCGTAAGTTAGGGATTGCAATTCTCAATTTTAGGCTGCTAGTCGCCCGGTTTTGAGTTTTTTTGTAGGAAACATAAAAAAAGAGCGTCGATAGACGCTCTTGCTCCAGAGACAGATTCCTAGGACAAAACTAGGGCAACCATTCCAGCACCGCATCCTCTTTAGTGTTGGTATGGCGGGAGGGGGTGGCCCGATCAAAGGTCATGTGGATGGAACGGGTCTGCTCGCCGTCCGCCGCCACCGCCATGATTGGATAGTCAATATTGCCATCCTGGAAGGACATCTGGAAGCGGAAGGTGCCATCGGGATTGAGCTTGATGGGCTTGCCGCCAATCGTCACCGTGGCATCGGGCTCGGTGGCGCCGTAAACAATCAGCTCCGCATCGGCAATCAGCCAGAACTTACGGGGACGAATGGGGGGAGCAGAAGCCGAGAAGCCCGCCCCAGACATGGTCAGACCTGACATATTCGGCACCATGCCAGGGATAGCCCCGGGCACAGCCCAAAGCCCAGCACCGGAGGGGAAGACGTAGGAGCTGATCGCCCGCTCAGGGGCCATGGAACCGGCCACATGTTGCATGGAACCAAACAGGGACCCGGCCACCCGCTGGGCTTCCGCCGACTCGGTCAGGGCGAAGATATTGTCGTAAATGGGGTTGCCGTTGTCAACCAGCTTCTGGCTGGGGTGCTTCAGGGTCATCAGGGTCTTGCCCCGCAGGTCGGCCTGCCAGTCCACGGTGATGAAATGATCTTCGATCCAGTCGGAGGGGTAAACCGGGGGAATGTGCACCGGTAGAGAACGGGCCAGGGCCAGCCAGCGACCATCGTTGCAGAGGTAGCCAATTTCCGCCACGTAGTCGCGATCGCTGACGGGAATAGGCAGATACCAATCCCGAGCCATTTCATCACACTCGTACTGCTGCAAACTGTGGGGCGCCTGATAATTGACGTCGATGTCGGTCACATCGTAGAACCGCAGGGCTAGACGAGCGCCCCCCTGGCGCCGCAGGTCTTCCTTATGTTCCATGGGGATATCCCAATAGGCGTAAGCCCACTGGGGATCCCGGGGCATCAGCACAATCCGACTTTCGCCATAGCCACCGGGTAGATCCGCCAGACCCTCGTCAACGGAGGTGAGGGCCTCCAGGGGAGGAATATTAGGCGCCATGTACTTGGAGGCCTCCACCTGGGTCTGGGCCACCATCGGCGACGTAGGGACAGAAGGGGCAGGCACCTCCCCCCGCTGGGCATCAAGGGTGCGAATGGCGTCGATTAACTCATTTTTGCGCATGCGACTGTAGCGCGACACCTCATAATCGCTAGCAACCTTGCGGAGCTGCCGTAGGGTCAAGTCATCTAGGGGGGAGTGCTGCTGTGACATAGGCCAATTCTCTCTTCAGGATAGGGCAGGGTGGAAGACCGATCAAAACTGACTGGGTACCACAGGGGATTGGGAACAGGCTGACCCAGAACGCTAGAGCTGAGGGTCAAGATTCCGCTAAGCGATCCCCACCGGGCTGGGGATCAAGCTTGCGAGCATACTATGACGAAAGAAGAGCTGGGATCAAGCCCTCAAAAAGCCTTTTCCTGATGCCGTTTCGAGTTCTCAGGGGTTCGGGGATCAATATGTCAGAATGTCATGACATATTGATCCCCGTAGGTATAACTACGTCACGAAAATAAAACATATTGTGGGGTCAATGGGCCGGTCCCCAGGGAAAGGCCCAGGGGTGATCTACTCTGCTACAGTCAAAGGAATGTAGGAAAAACTGTAATTTCCCCCGTTGTTGTCCCCCATGGTTGCTCCTGACCCTGCCCCTGGCCAGTCCGATGCTGCCCCCGCTGCTGGGGGTAGGGGTTTAGTGAGTCGTATCCTGCCCCCGGCGATTCGGCTTTGGCTCCATTCCCAGCTGGATCATTTAGAGAATTTAGACTTCCGGATTGAGGGCCGAGATCGCCAGATCCTCTCTGGCTATCTGCCCCAGGTCAGCCTTTCCGCCTCCCAGGCGGTCTATCAAGGGCTGCAGGTCAGCCGGGCGGAGGTGAGGGCGGAGGAGATTTACCTCAACCTGGGTCAGGTGATCCGGGGTAAGGCCCTACGGCTCTTGCAACCCTTTCCGGTGAGGGGGCTGGTGTACCTGACTCGGGAGGATCTGCGGGCCTCCCTCCAGGCTCCCCTGTTGGCCCAGGGGTTGGGGGAGGTACTGGGGCAATTGGGGCAAACCCTACCCCCCGCCTCAGCCCTGAGGGATCTAACCCTGGGGGAGGGGTGGCTGGGGGTGACCTGGGGTGACCTGGAGGCGCCGGACCGGCAGCTCAGATTACGGACCGGGCTGGGTATGCGCGAGCAGCGCTGGCTTTCCCTAGATCAGCCCACCGTCACCACCGGCCAATCGGGCCAGTGGTCACCCCCCCAGGTGCTAGGGGACCTCGCCCTGGATCTGGGCCCGGCCACGGCGATCGATCACTTCTCCGTTACCCCCGATCACATTGAAATCGGTGGCATGGTCAGGGTCATACCGGCGGAGGCATAGCCCCTGGGTGAAGCCCTGTCAAACCCACCCCGTTGATCTCCATGCCCTACGGTGCCACGCCTATGTCCTCCCTTCTTGCCACCACCCTGACCGAGATTCAGCGCTATCGCCAGGAGATGGAGGGGCTGCTGATCTATGGCGATAGTTTTCAAGACCGCATCGGCCAGGCCTTTCGCCAGCTCCTGGTCGGCCTCAGTGGCCAGCCGGCGGGGCCGGTTGCCGCCCTTTACGGCGCCTGGTTCCAGGCCCTGGCGGAGACCGGCCAACCCTGGCAAAGCTACGTCATTGAACAGGTGCTTCTAGCCGATAACCCCTTTACCCGGCAGGTACAGCACCAGGGTCTGGAAAGGCTACCCCCTGCCCTGGTAGAGGCGGTCTCTGCCGATCTCACCAGCCTGGAGAGCCTTTACCAGCTCGATCCCCAGCAGGTGGCCACCTGGGTGGCGGAGGTGGGAGAGTTACCCCGGGTGCCGGTG
>JAYKIM010000183.1:0-11208 GCA_035286245.1 Cyanobacteriota bacterium
CACCATCTACCAGGGGCAGCGGCTGGAGTACGACGGTATCCCCTGTTTCTCCCCCGAGATCTTCGCCTACCTGAAGAACCCCAACCCCTCCAAGTACAAGCAGTTCCAGAAAGGGGTATCGGAACTACGGGAGGAGGGGGCGGTGCAGATCATGTTTTCCACCGATGAATCAAAGCGGGACCCGATTCTGGCGGCGGTGGGCCAGTTGCAATTTGAGGTGGTGCAATTTCGCCTGCAAAACGAGTACAACGTGGAAACCCTGCTGGAACCCCTACCCTACAGCGTAGCCCGCTGGGTGGCGGGGGGCTGGCCCGCTCTGGAGGCCGCGGGTCGGCTGTTTAACACCGTGGTGGTGAAGGACAGTTGGGACCGGCCGGTGCTGCTGTTTCGCAACGAGTGGAATTGCCAGCAAATCGCCGGCGATCACCCCGACCTGCAGCTCACCGCCATTGCCCCGGTGGTCTCCGGCCTGCAGGCCTCAGAGAGCTAGGGCCTCTGGACCCAGGAATAGATCAGCCCTAGCTGCGCAGGGTGACGCCAAACTGCTGCTCTAGGGCAGCCCGCAGTTTTTGGTGAACCGGGTCCACCAGGCGATCAGTGAGGGTTTGGTCGGGGGATCGGTAGACCAGCCGAAAGGCCAGGCTCCGCTGCCCAGCCGGTACGGACTCACCCCGGTATTGATCAAACAGGGCCACGGATTCCAGGAGTTTGCCCCCGGCCCGCCGCATGGTGGCCTCCAGGTCCGCCACACTAACGCTTAGGGGGGCGTAGAAGGCCAGGTCGCGATCGCTGGCGGGGAAGCTGGAGTAGGGGGTAAACTTGACGGATTTTTGCAGGGCGGGCCGCAGGCAGGTGGCCAGGCTATCCCAGTGCAGCTGGAACAGGTAGACCTGGGGGGGGAGTTGCCGTTGCTGCTGGAGTTGGGGATGGATCTGGCCAAACCGCCCCAACTCCAACTGGCCCCGCACCCACAGGGAGGCGGTGCGGCCCGGGTGGAAGCGGGGATCGGTGGCGTCGGGGCGGTAGTCCACCTGGAGGCCCAGGCGCTGACAGATGGCCTCCAGCACCCCCTTGGCCTCGTACCAGTCCAGGGGGGTTTCCTGCCCACTGGTTAACCAGCGACTGGATCGGCTATCCCCCCCCAAAATCCCCCCCAGGGCCTCCGCCTCGTGGATGCCCTGGTCATCCTGCCAGAAGATGTGGCCCAACTCAAAGCCGTGCAGGGGGCCGTTGCCCTGGTTGAGGTTAAATACGTAGGCGTCAAGCAGGCCATCGATCAGGTCCTGACGCAGGGCGGAGTACTCGGGGAACAGGGGATTGGCCAGGGTGACCTGGCGATCGCTGGTGGGTTTGGTCAGGGAATAGTGCAGCAGCTCGGTCAAACCGGCCCCCCGGCAGGCCTCCCGCAGCCGACGGGCCAGCAGGGTATCCACCGAGAGATAGCCCCCCGCCGATTTTTGGGGCAGGGTATCGGCAAAGTGGTTATAGCCGTAGATGCGGGCGATCTCCTCGATCAGGTCCACCTCCCGCTCCAGGTCACGGTAACGGTAGGGGGGCACCGCCACCGACCATACCCCCGCCGTGGGGCTGGGGGTGACCTGGCAGCCCAGGGTGGTGAGAATGGTTTCGATAGTGTCGGGGGCAATGGGGCTGGGGCGATCGCCCTGGTTAGTCACCGGCCCCAGCAATTGGTGGACCCGCTCCAGGCGCAGGGTCAGCCGCCGTTCTGGCAACACCTGGCCAAGGCTGGTGGTGGCCTGGGTTTGGGCCACCACCTGGGCCCCCGCCAACTCCTGCATCAGGGTCAGGGCCCGGTTGCAGGCCAGGGACAGTTCCGCCGGGTTGACACCCCGTTCGTAGCGGGCCGAGGCCTCGGTGCGCAGGCCCTGGCTGCGGGCCGATCGCCGAATCACCGCGGCATCAAAGTAGGCGGCCTCCAGCAGCACCGTGCGGGTGCCGTCGTGGACTTCCGTGGCTTCCCCCCCCATCACCCCAGCCAGGGCGACGGGGTGATCGCCGGCGGTGATCACCAGGGTTTGGGAATCGAGGCGACGGTCCTGGCTATCCAGGGTGGTGAGCTGTTCCCCGGGGCGACCGTAGCGCACCCCCAGGCTAAACTGGGGGGCAGCGGCCACCGCCCCCAGGCGATCGGCGTCGAAGGCGTGGAGGGGTTGGCCCCACTCCAGCAGCACATAGTTGGTGATATCCACCACGTTATTGATGGGCCGGGTGCCAGCCGCCAGCAGCCGCTGCTGCAACCATTGGGGGGAGGGGCCCAGGGTGAGCTGATCCAGGTGAGTGGCGATGTAGATCGGACAAGCCTTTTCGTTCGTCAGGCTGACCCCAGGGGCCACCCTGCCCCCCGGTAGGCTGGGGGGCAGGGTGGGGGGCAGGTGCAGGGCCGCACCCGTAATCGCCGCCACCTCCCGGGCCAGGCCCACCATGCTGAGGGCATCGGCCCGGTTGGCGGTGGAGGTGACATCTAAAATCACATCATCTAACCCCAGCAGGGGCCGCACATCCTGCCCCGGAGTAAGGCCAGGCTCAGTAAAAATATGAATCCCCGAAGAATCCTTCTCCAAGCCCAGCTCCGCCAGGGAACAGATCATGCCGGCGGAGGGCACCCCCCGCAGTTGGCGGGGTTTGATGGTCAGATCCACCCGGGGCAGGTAGGTATTCACCGTGGCCACCGCCACATTAACATCGGCCCGGACGTTGGCGGCCCCGCAAACAATGGTAGAAAGCTGGGGCTGACCGATATCCACCTGGCAAACACTGAGCTTATCAGCATCGGGGTGCACCGATCGCTCCACCACCCGACCCACCACCACCCCATCGGCCCAGGTGCGGCGATCCTCCACATCTTCCACCTCAAATCCGGCCATGGTTAGGGCATCCGCCAGATCCGTCGGCGATAGGGTGAGGGTTACCAGTTGGTTGAGCCAGTTGAGGGAAATGCGCATGGTGAACAGCGGGGTGCAATGAAGGGGAATAAACTCGCACCAACATTTTACCGTCTCCCGCCACCGCTAGAGTTAGGGGGCTGAAGGCCGCCCCAGTGGGCCCCTACCCAACCGCACCCCCGGTCAGTATGGTGGAGTTTCGAGGGTGGTGGGCGATTCTTCATTATGATGGCATTGGATTCCCTTTGCTTACCCTACCCTTCACCCTGCCGCTATGCCTCGCTTGGTTCGGTATTCCCCGATCACCCCCGCCGCCCTGGTCACCGTCCTGATGGCCACCGTCGTATTCAGTCTGGCCTGTTCCCCCAGCCCGGCCCGACCCGGGGGCAGCGCTGCTAGCCTGGCCCTTTCCCCCAGCCAACCCCTGGGGCAACAGCTACCGGTCACGGCGGTAGCCGAATTAGGGGGGCAGCGGATCGACCTAGAGGTGGCCCAGACTCCAGAGCAACAGGCCCTGGGCCTGATGTATCGGCCCGCCCTAGCCCCCGATCGGGGCATGCTGTTCCCGATTTCGCCGCCACGGCCCGTAAGTTTCTGGATGAAAAACGTCCCCGTGCCCCTGGATATGGTGTTCATCTACCAGGGGAGAATTCAGGCCCTGGCCAGCCAGGTGCCCCCCTGTGTAGCCGACCCCTGCCCCACCTATGGCCCCCAGGGGCAGTTAGTGGACCAGGTGATCGAGCTGGCGGCAGGCCGCGCCGCCGAGCTGGGGTTGAAGGTGGGAGATGCGGTGGTGGTCAAGCCCCTGGATGAACCGGTTCCCCTCCCTGGTCAGTAAAGCTATGGCCCGCCCCTGGTTATCTGGTTTGCTCTTGATTCTGGCCTTTGCCACCTACGGCGGCTACCTGCACAGTGTGGAGACCGACCGTTGGCATTGGGCCTTCAACCTGGGGTTGGTGGTGGTGCTGGCGTCCGTGGCTACGTTTTTCCGTAATTTTGTGGGGCAGGTGGTGAGGTTAGGATTTAACTCCGATGTGGGTTATGTGGTGTTAGCCCTGGGGCTGGCCTGTCTGGTAACCGCCGTGGTGTCGGAGTTTCGACTGGTGGCCTGCTGGTGCCTGCTGATCGCCGCCACCCTGCTGGCCAGGGTGGATTTGCTGGTGGCCAAGGTGAATAACTCCCTGGCCTGGGCTAGCCTGGTGGGGCTCTGCTGGCTAGGGCTGGGGTTGAGCTGGCTACCCCACCTGCTGACCGTATCCTCGGGCCATCCACCCGTGGAGTAAGGTAGATCGCCTGATAAGGGCAGCCTGTGTTCTTGAGCCCTCCAGCACCCTGGAAACTATAATCAGGACCTATTGAGGGTTTAGACTGGATACGATGGGCAGCATAAAGTTGATAGAGTGGGGCATCCCCATGACCTATGGTACTTCAGTGGATCGGGCCACGGCCCTGGTGGTGGGGGCCAATGGTGGCATTGGCTTAGGTTTTGTTAAGCAGTTGCTGGGCGATCTCCGCTTTGAGCGGGTTTATGGCACCTACCGGCGCCCCAGCACCGCTGCAGACCTGCTGGCCCTGGGCGATCGCTCCCCCCACCTTACCCCCCTCTGTCTAGATATCACCGATGAGGCGGCGGTGGCGGCGGTTACCAGCCAAATCCAGGCCCAGAGCCCCCAACTTCACCTGGCCCTCTACTGTGTAGGCCTGCTCCATGACGCCAGCCTGCAACCGGAAAAAAGCCTGGTCCAGATCCAACCCGATCACCTGCTGCGCAGTTTTCAGGTCAACGCCCTGGGGGCGGCGCTGCTAGCCAAACACCTGCTGCCCCTGCTGAAGCACGATCGCCCCAGTGTCTATGCCGCCATCTCCGCCAAGGTGGGCAGTATTGGGGACAACCAGCTAGGCGGGTGGTACGGCTACCGGGCCGCCAAGGCCGCCCTGAATATGCTCATCAAAACCGCCGCCCTGGAATACGCCCGCAAAAGCCCCCAGACCATCCTGGCCCTACTCCACCCCGGCACCACCGATACCCACCTCTCCCAGCCCTTTCAGCGAGGGGTGCCGCCAGCCAAACTATTTCCGGTGGACCGCACCGTCACCCAACTGATGGCGGTGATTGACGGCCTGGAACCGAACCAGAGCGGTAGTTTCCTCAACTGGGATGGGCAGCCCCTCCCCTGGTAGGCATTAGGAGGTAGGGACCCGGGGGGCCAAAGGTAGCATCCAGAACGTCTACCCAGGCTCCGCCTTACCGATCCACCCTGGTTCAGCATTCCGGCCAAACCTGTATTCTCTCTGCATTATTTCCCTTTGCTGCCTCCGCCTCGTACAATAGGGGATGGTTTTTAACGTACAGGATTTCCCAGGAGAGCAGCGATGCCACAGGCAGTTGGGTCCCTTGAAACGCGGGGGTTCCCCCCGGTGCTAGCCGCCGCTGATGCGATGGTTAAGGCCGGGCGGGTCACCCTGATTGGGTATATTCGCGCCGGTAGTGCCCGTTTCGCCATCAATATCCGGGGCGACGTTTCTGAGGTCAAAGCGGCTATGGCGGCGGGGGTTGAGGCGGCTGAAAACACCCCCGGCGGTATCCTTGAGACCTGGGTAATCATTCCCCGGCCCCACGAGAACGTGGTGGCGGTGCTGCCCATTGACTTCAACGAAGAGGTGGAAATCTTCCGCCAGGCGGTGGAGCAGCCGATTTTACCGGGTCGCTCGCTATAGGTTGGCAATCTCGCCCAGTTAAACCCAATCAATCCGGCTCTGCCAATGCTATGATTGGGGAGTCAGCTTTCGGTAGATTACGCTTGTTTCATTTCGTTTTGTTTCGATTTCCGACACAGGTTCATCTCCGTTTATTCGCTGTACTAGTTGATTAAGGAGAGAATCCTATGTCTATTTATGTTGGTAATTTGTCCTACGAAGTCACCCGTGAAGATCTAGAGCGGGTGTTTACTGAATACGGCGCCGTTAGCCGGGTTAGTTTGCCTATTGATCGGGAGTCCGGTAGACCTCGAGGCTTTGCCTTTGTGGATATGGCTGGTCAGGCCGAAGAAGATGCGGCGATCGAAGCCTTGGATGGCGCTGAGTGGATGGGTCGGGAAATGAAGCTTAATAAGGCTCGCCCCCGCGATGACGATGGCTTACCCTCAGGCCGAAACAGTAAGAGCAGAAGCACTGGCGGTGGTGGTCAGTACCGTCGCAGTAGTTTCTAGTGATTGGGGGTAAATCCCCCTGGTAAGTGACTGCCGACCCCTGGGGGTCGGCAGTTTTTTATTATGATTTTGTCCAAAATGCTACCGCAGCTTAATGCTAGGGAGGGGCGGCTACAGGTATGGAACGCTACTAGCCCCTAAGGAATGTTCCTGAGATACACCATAACGGATTAACCTAAGGGAAAATATGTTATTTGTTACTCGTTTCAATTGCCGGGGAACTTGCCCATGTGTCGACTTCTAGCCTACCTGGGGACACCCATTCAGCTAGACCGGTTAATCTATGCCCCTGATCACTCCCTAATTGTGCAGAGCTACCAACCCAAGGAAATGGAGGTAGCCCTGCTAAATGGGGATGGGGTGGGTCTAGCCTGGTACCATCCCAGTCGCCAGGAGGCTCCCTATATCTACCGCAACACCCTCCCCGCCTGGAACGATATCAATCTGCCGCACCTGTGTCGCTATGTTGAGGCGGGTAACCTACTAGCCCACGTCCGCAGTGCTACCCCCGGGTTAGCGGTGGATTTGCATAACTGCCAGCCCTTTTCCTCGGGACGGTTGAGTTTTATCCACAATGGCTACATCGAAAACTTCCGCCACACCCTCTACCGCCCCCTTCGGGATAACTTACCAGACCAGATCTATCAGACCATTCACGGTTTGACCGACTCCGAGCACATCTTTGCCATGCTAATCCACAGTCTAGAGGCTGGGGCGACGACCTTGACCGAGGCCCTGGGCTCAGTCCTGCGGGATCTGGCGGACTATGCCGCCACCTACTCGGTTAGGGTAATGGCTAACATTGTTCTCAGCGACGGGGAGCAGCTAGTTGCCTGCCGCTATGACAACCAGGGAAAAGCCCCATCCCTTTACTGGTTACAGAACCATAGCGACTTTCCCGACGCCATCATCCTAGCCTCGGAGCCCCTGTTTAAGGCCGACTGGATCAGCTGTCCCGCACATTCTCTGGTAACGATCACGGCGGGTAGTACCCCTACGGTCCAACCCCTTAGCCTGGACGTTCCTGGCTCAACGGCCCGATCCGCCGATCTCGGATCAGCGCAAGCCGCTTAACCGCCCTGTCACCCTACTATGCTTCGCCCCCTGCCAGGAGGCGAAGGCTATAATGTCGGTGAACGGTTTTGAGGATAGCCAACTCTATGAGCATGGGCGCCGAGGTGATTTGCGTAGGCACTGAGCTATTGCTAGGGGATATCCTCAACAGTAACGCCCAGTTCCTGGCCCGAGAGTTAGCGGATTTAGGGATCTCCCACCACTACCAAACCGTAGTTGGCGATAACCCCAGCCGGATTCAGGCGGTGGTTGAGATAGCGGCCCAGCGATCCGCCCTACTCCTATTCACCGGCGGCCTTGGTCCCACCCCAGACGATCTGACTCTGGAAACCCTGGCGGATTTCTTTGGGGTACCTTTGGTGGAACATCCCGAAATTTTGGCGGATATTGAGGCGAAATTTACCAGTCGAGGGCGAGGAGTTCCCCCCAGCAACCGTAAGCAGGCCCTGCTGCCGGAGGGGGCCAGAGTATTGCCTAACCCCCTGGGCACCGCCCCAGGGGTGATCTGGCAACCCCGCCCCGGCCTCACCCTGATGACCTTTCCTGGTGTACCCCGGGAAATGCAGGCCATGTGGGGTGAAACCGCCGTTCCCTATCTACAGCAGCAGGGTTGGGTCCAGAAAACCATTGTCAGTCGCATGCTGCGCTGTTGGGGAATTAGCGAATCAGCCATGGCTGAGCAGGTGCGGGACTACCTCGACCTGACCAACCCC
Source organism: Cyanobacteriota bacterium (assembly GCA_035286245.1). GTDB lineage: Bacteria > Cyanobacteriota > Cyanobacteriia > Phormidesmidales > Phormidesmidaceae > Nodosilinea. The sequence goes on from JAYKIM010000183.1 coordinate 7,900, forward strand.
ACCGTGGCTCCCTACGCCAGCCATGGGGAGGCCAAACTTCGTATTACCGCCCAGGCCGACTCTCGCTCCGCGGCCCTGGCCTTAATCGAACCGGTGGAAATAGCGCTGAAAACCGAGCTCGGTCTAGACTGCTACGGTACCGATGGGGATAGCCTGGCCTCGGTGGTGGGGGGTCTCCTCCACCACCGGCAGCAAACTCTGGCGGTGGCGGAGTCCTGTACAGGGGGCGGGCTAGGACAGGTGCTCACCACCATTGCGGGTAGTTCTACCTACTTCCGAGGGGGCGTCATTGCCTACGATAACCAAGTCAAGGTTGATCTCCTCGGGGTAGACCCTCACCTGCTAGAACGGCAGGGCGCCGTCAGTGAGGCGGTGGCCGCCGCCATGGCCCTGGGTGCGCAGGGGGCATTGCGCACTGACTGGGCCCTCAGCATCACTGGCATTGCTGGGCCGGGGGGCGGCACTGCCAGCAAACCCGTGGGCCTGGTGTACTTGGGGTTGGCCACCCCCGATCGCCGCGCCCTGACGGTGAAACACGAATTTGCCGCCTTTCGAGGACGGGAGTGGGTCCGTCTGCTTAGCGCTAACGGCGCCCTGGATTTGCTCCGCCGCCAGTTGCTGTCCTAGGCCTAATTACCAGCGGGGGAGGAGTAGCTCTGAGCGCAGCATTTGGCTGAGCCTACTGTGTCCTTATTTACTGACCAGGTGGGCGACTCCAGTGTCTCCGTTGGGCCCTGGCTAGGCTAACCTGCTAGACGGGTCCCTCCTTTCCTGAATAGGAAACCCTTGACGGTACAGATAGGATAGCAGGTTCGTTTTGCGGACAGGTTCCCCCAAAACCGTCGATAGGGTCTGCCATAGTTTGGCCGCAGTGGTCTTGAGGTGCCCTTCTGATTGTCCCCGAGCCTGGGCCATGGCCCCGTAGCGGCGGCCTTCCAAAACGCCGGTGAGAATGTAGACCTGGGTGTTGTTGAGGGGTTGACCGGTGTGATCTAAGACTTTGGTGTTGATCCATGCAAGGGCCCTGTCAAGGGAGCTAGCCCCTGGCCGGGAGGGCAAGGGGAGCAATCTGTCATGGGGCCGGGCGGGGAATCCGGTGCTATGACCAAGTAGCCCAGAGGTGAGGGTTAGTTGGGAGAGGAGGTGGTAGACCACCTGCAACCGCTGAGTTTGGATATACTGCTGAGGGGAGATTCCCATGGCTTGCTGAAAACCCTGGAATACTTGAGTCTCAGGCAAATCAACCAGGGCCGCCAGCTGACTGAGGCCAATTTCTCCATGGAGATGGGCCCGGATATGGTCGAGTAATCGCTGCAGATCCTTGGGGCTAAGCAGGGGCGAGGTGCCCTGGGGGGCAGCGTCGTTAGACCGGGTGCATTGCAGGAACAGGGCCTCGGTGAGTAACCGCTGATAGTGCAGACCCACCTGCTGACCGGGGGCGGTGAACAGCTCCGTCCCTAAGGCCCTGATCAATCCATGGAGGGCCAGATGACCGCCATGGCTATCCTCCGGCAACCGCCGGATCCCCCCTGGGTTGGGCGCGTGGGCCGTGACTAAATTCCGGGAGAAAAAAAGCAGGGTTAGGGCGATGCCGCCAGGATGGCAAAGTTGATGGGGAACCCCCGCTGGCACCAGGGTCACCTTACCGGGGCTGTCCATCCCATGGCTATCGGGGCAGTTGTCGTCTAGTTTATGGGGCTGGGGCTTACCCTCAGGCCGATCAACCAGCACCAGCCAATGGTAATCAGGACAATACAGCTTGGCGGTGGTTAACCCCGCCAACCATGGAAAACGGATCAGCCACAGGGATTTTTGACCATTGCTGACCTGTTCTGGGGCAAGACCGAACAGCGATCGCAGGCTTTCAGCACAGCTCGGATTAAATAATAGCGGAAATGCCATGGATCTTCTGCTGAAACAAGGATTTTGTATTTGTTGTGTTTGAACACTTTATATAAAAAGTCTAGACAAGTTCTCTGAAGTCAGCAAAAAGCTCCACTGATGGCAACTATGAAATCCATTCATGGGTGATGGTACCTGACCCTGGCAAGGTGCCCGATGATTAGGTAAGGTAAGCCTATTGGGTATGTAGCTATGTTTTAGCGCCATGGGTTTAGAAAACATCAGGCTGAGTCAGCTACGGGCGCTGTTGACCGTAGCGGAGACCAGCAGTTTTAGCCAGGCGGGGTTGCAACTGGGGGTTTCCCAGTCGGCCATCAGCCACGCGATCGCCACCCTGGAGGCGGAGTTGGGGATGGGGTTACTTTTCCGGACCCGTACCGGGGCGGTACTCACCCCCGAAGGGAAACACCTCCTCCCCCTGGCCAAAACCGTGCTAGATAACCTGGGGGCCCTGGGCGACCAGGTGAACCGGTTGAAGGGGCTGGAGGGCGGCGAGCTTCGCATTGCCGCCTTTCGCAGCGCTGCCACCCACCTGTTGCCCGGGTTTATTGCCCAGTTTAGTCAGCAGTTCCCGGGGGTAACGGTGAGCATCGTGGAATGTGGGTCCTGTCAGTCCATCGATCAGACCCTCCGGCAGCGGCAGGCGGACATCGGCATCATGGTGCGGCCAATAGCAGCCAACGATCTGGAAACCCTGGACATTTTGAACGACGAATATCTGGTGTTGCTGTCTGACGAGGTGTCGGCTCCGGCCCCGCTGACCTGGGCGGATTTGGCCGCCTATCCCTTGATTTTGCCGCGGGTGGGGGATGATTGCCGCATCCTAATCGATGACTATTTAGACCGGTTTCACCAATCCTTGGTGCCCACCTACGAAATTTCAGAGGACAGCACGGTGACGAATATGGTGAGCCAGGGGCTGGGGATTACCATTATGGCGAAATTGGCAGCCCAGCCCCTTCCCCCTGGGGTCCAGCCCCGATCGCTGCCGGTTAAATTTCACCGCACCATCGTGGCTGGCATCTTAGCCAAGGTGGACCATTCCCCAGCGGTGTTTGCCTTTCCGGAGGTGGTCAGGGCTCATCGCCCCAGCCCCCACCTGCCGGGGGCCCTGGTACCCGGGGAATAGCTCCAGGCCCAGGCGGCGGGTGGTCAACCCAGGCCCTCCGTCGCCTCAGGCTGCCCCCTGGCGGATCTGCTGGGCCACCGCTAGGCCCGATAGGTAGGCGCCATGGGCGGTGCCAAAATGCTGGCGACTGGTGGCCTCCCCGGCGAAAAACAGCCGGCCGGCCAGCCCCTGGCCCAGGTGGTCTCGCATGGCGGGGGTGCTGCCCAGGGCATTAAAGGAGTAGGCGCCCAGGGCATAGCGATCGCGGTGCCAGCGGCTAATCTGATAGTCAAGGGGCT
>JAYKIM010000184.1:0-2824 GCA_035286245.1 Cyanobacteriota bacterium
ATCCCAGCAAAAAGAGTGCGGATATCTTCCCTAAAATGCGGAGTCTTACCGAAGAGGATTTAGTAGCCATTTCCGGTCACATTCTGTTACAACCTAAGGTGATTGGTGATATGTGGGGAACGGGCAAGACTCGCTTCTCAGCGCCGCCAGTGTAATGCCCAGTGCAGTGGGCTGACTTGTGATCAGGGGGTTGGCCAAGCTGCCAGACCTGGGACTTTGAGCCATCCTAACCCTGAATTCACTTTCTATTTCGAGTTAACGACAGTAAGCCTTGAGAGGTATTTATGAAAGATCTGATTCGTGTGGCCCAACGCTTGGGTATTGCCCTTCTGTCTGTTCTACTACTGGTGGGAACCCTGACCCTGGCTTCAGTGCCAGCCTCCGCCACCAACTACGACATTAAAATGGGCACTGATGCCGGTTCACTGGAATTTGATCCCAAAATCGTTACCGTAAAACCCGGAGACACGGTTACCTGGGTAAACAACAAGAATGCTCCCCATAACGTGGTGTTTGAACCTACAAGCCCTGCGGACAAGGCCCTGGCCGATGCCATTTCCCACACCAAGCTAACCTTTACGGCTGGAGAGAATTATTCCACTACCTTTACCGATGATATGCCCGCCGGCACCTATACCTATTTCTGCGCTCCCCACCGGGGCGCCGGTATGCAGGCCAAGGTGATCCTAGAAAAGTAAGTTCCTAGGGTCCGTGTTGTTTTGGTATGGGCATCCTTGATCCTGCTTATCGCTTAGGGTAGCAACCACATACCTTTGATGTTTTAAGTCAGCCTCCTCGCGGCTAGCGTGGGGGCTGAAGTTTTTTTATCCCAAAGCCTACCTGCTGGGTCTGGGCAACTACCCATAGCTTAAGAAGCCGGTGAAACGAAGGATAATCCGGTGGCCGGGTCGATCTTTCTACAATAGACTTCTATTGACTGAGACTTGGGTCTGTAGCACTGGAATTGGAGTAAGAAATCTCCTCCGTTCATAAGGCTAAGGGGGCAAGAGTTCCTATAAGAAAATGGCCATAGTTGACTCAGTTTGTCCCGCTAGATATTAGTAGCAAGATTGAAGGCATTTAGCGGATAATCGCCCTCAACTATGACTATGGCTGGCCCCCTGGCGGTAGGCTCCCACCTCGGGCTCAAAGGGCAGGATGGTGACCTCCAGGTGCAGCCCCCCCAGTTGTTGGAGCATCGCCTCTAACACCGGGTCGGGCTCAAACTTTAGGCAATCTCCCTGGATTTCCAGGGCGCCATGGCGATTGCCCAGATGGTAGGCCGCCCGCAGGAGAGCCAGGGGTGCAGTGGCCCTGACCACCACCACCGGCTCCGGTTTAGCCACTACCCGTAGGACCTGCTGGTCCTGGCAGACTAATAGGTCCCCATGGCGCAGAATGGAGCCCCTGGGCAGATTGAGGTGGACGGTGAGACCTGCTTCGCTAATAAATCGGTGGCGTGACTTTTGCCGATCGCCCGCGGTCAGGGCCAGGGTAGCGGCTACGGGGGTTTGGGGATCGGTGGGGAGGATGGCAATGGCGGTGAACATAGCTAAATCAGGGGCTAGTAGTCTATTAGACTGATTACGGGGGGCGGCAACGATTGCTTTGGTCGCCTTGGCTAGAGGGATTACCCAGACTCTGCCCCCTGAAGTCTTGTAACACCAGCCAAGTCTATCAATGGCGAGCTATCAAATTGCCCAACCAATCCTATCCTAAGGGTTCTGGCCAAAGCTATACTACGTTGGGGTTCTGCGGCAAAACCCGAGGGTGGTCCGCAGAACGTCCTGAAACCCTCGAGGTCGGACGAATTGATTCCGGATCGGGTTGGCCCTAGGCCTCCGCCCGGATTCGTTCCGCCCTTGCTATTGTTATTTCCCCGTTATCGTGGCCCAAGTCCTGATCGAAAACCTTTATAAAACCTTTCCATCGGGGGCTGGTTCTGGGCCGGCCCAGGGGTCCGAGTCGCACCAGTCGGGCAGCACCGTGCTGAAGCGCATCAACCTGAGGGTTGAGGATGGAGAGTTTATGGTGCTGGTGGGGCCGTCGGGCTGCGGCAAGAGTACCCTGTTGCGATTAATTGCCGGTCTAGAGTCAATTACCGCCGGTCAGATCTGGGTGGGCGATCGCCTGGTCAATGACCTTCCCCCGAAACAGCGGGACATCGCCATGGTGTTTCAGAGCTATGCCCTTTACCCCCACCTGACGGTATACGATAACCTGGCCTTCGGCCTGCGCCGCATGGGGGGGGATCTTCCCCCCGCCCTAGCCGATCCTGACCCAAATCAAGCCTTAGGCCAAGTTCTAGCCCAAACCACCCCCTGGCAAACCCTGTTGGGGGGCCTCACCCGCACCCTGCCCAAGGGGCTGCGCTATAGCTCCAGGGCGGAGCACGTCATTGAGCAGCGGGTGCGAGCGGTGGGTCAAATGCTGCAAATTGAGGGTCTGCTAAACCGTTACCCCCGCCAGTTGTCTGGCGGGCAAAAACAGCGAGTGGCCCTGGGGCGGGCCATGGCCCGTAACCCCCAGGCGTTTTTGATGGATGAGCCCCTCTCTAACCTGGATGCCAAGCTGCGCATGGAAACCCGGGCCCAGATCGTCAATCTACAGCGGCAATTGGGGATTACTACGATCTACGTCACCCACGACCAGGTGGAGGCCATGACCATGGGTCATCGCATCGCCGTGATGAATCAAGGACAACTTCAGCAGGTGGCCCCTCCCCTGGATCTCTATCGGGCCCCCGCCAACCGGTTTGTGGCGGAGTTTATCGGCTCCCCGCCGATGAACTTTATCCCGGTGCAGGTGCAGGCGCCCTACCTGG
>JAYKIM010000185.1:0-3694 GCA_035286245.1 Cyanobacteriota bacterium
TGGAGGGGGCGGAAACCGACCTGATCTGGCTGGGGTTGGTGAGCATGCTGGATGCCCCCCGCCCGGAGGTGGCCACCGCCGTGGCCGCCTGCCGCCAGGCTGGGATTCGCCCGATCATGATTACCGGCGATCACCCCCTCACCGCCCGGGCGATCGCCGAAACCCTGGGCATTAGTAGCCCTGGCGCCCCGGTACTGACCGGTCAGGATTTGACTCCCATGAGCCCCGCCGATCTAGAGGCCCAGGTGTCCCAGGTGAATGTCTATGCCCGGGTTGCCCCGGAGCACAAACTACAGATCGTCAAAGCCCTGCAAAGGCAGGGAGAGTTTGTGGCGATGACCGGCGATGGGGTGAATGACGCTCCGGCCCTGAAGCAGGCGGACATCGGTATCGCCATGGGGATTACCGGCACCGATGTCAGTAAGGAAGCCAGTGACATGGTGCTGCTGGACGACAACTTTAGTACCATCGTGGCGGCGACGGAGGAGGGCCGGGTGGTCTACGACAACATTCGCCGATTCATTAAGTACATTCTGGGCAGCAACATCGGCGAAGTGATTACCATCGCCGCCGCTCCCCTGATGGGGCTGGGGGGAGTGCCCCTGGCCCCCCTACAAATTCTGTGGATGAACCTGGTCACCGATGGTTTGCCCGCCCTGGCCCTGGCCATGGAACCCGCCGAACCCACGGTTATGCAACGCCCCCCCTACCACCCGCGGGAGAGTATCTTTGCCCGGGGGCTGGGCAGTTACATGGTGCGGGTCGGCTTGGTGCTGGCGATTTTAACCATCGCCCTGATGGCCTGGGCCTACCACTATACCCACCAGCCCGGCTACCTGGGCAACCCTGACACCTGGAAAACCATGGTTTTCACCACCCTCTGCATCGCCCAGATGGGCCATGCCCTGGCGGTTCGATCGGATAGTCAATTAACCCTGCAGTTGAACCCCCTCGGCAACCCCTACGTTTGGGGCTCGGTGCTGTTAACCACTGCCCTGCAACTGCTGATCATCTATGTGCCGGTTCTACAACGCTTCTTTGGCCTCCACCCCTTAAGCGGGATAGAATTGCTGATCTGCTTCGGCTTCAGCGCCCTGGTGTTCGTCTGGTTAGAAATGGAGAAACTGGTGCTGGGTAAGGTGACGCCCAGGCATCGCTAGTGGGTCAGCAGCCATCGAGGTCGGTGGGGGCTACCGACGTACCACCACCGATCCAGGGCTATGATTAAACAGGTCCGCCAACCCATGCTTGAATTTTGAATTATTGAGGGAGCCTAATCCTGTGATCAACGACTGGCCTACTTTACCTGACACTCCTGGGGATACCGCCCTGGATCAACGTTCCTACGTTGAGATGATTGAGGCAATCATTACCAGCCTCGATCAGGGGGATGGCCCCAGGGTCAGCCAGACTGAAACCGGTCATTTATGGGTATTTAAGTACGGCAGCGTCAATGTCTACGTTCAACTGACCGGAGAGACGGAGGAGGATACCCTCAGCCTCTGGTCACCGGTACTTACCCTGCCGGCTAAGGATGAACTGGGTTTGTTTAAACACCTGCTGGAAATGAACTGTAATGAAACCCTAGAGGCCCGCTTCGGCCTATCCGGCGGTCAGGTGCTGGTGATTACCACCCGCACCCTGGAGGATATTTCTGCCGCCGAAATTTCTCGACTGATGACCATTGTGGCCACCGTGGCCGATGATACGGACGATGTCCTCAAGGCTGAGTTTGGGCTACCCTAGGTTTCAGGATCTGGTTATCCTGACTGACTGACCGGGCCAGGTTAGCCAACTGCAGACCAGCGGGGTATTGACCGTCTTCCTTGATGCGCTGAATCACCGTAGGCGGGATTCTCAGCTGCAGCCGGTCAGCCAGGGCCCGCACCACATCACCGCGGTCCAGGATGCCGGCCACCGCATCCGCCGGCGACAGCACCGTCAGCTGGGCCAGAGCCAGGTCCTCGAGCTGGGCAATCACCTCCGCCAGGGGGGTGGCCTCCTGGACCACCGGCAGGCTAGCCAGGGGTCTGGCCATATGGTTTAGGGTCAGCACCTCCCACTGACTGCGCTCGATGTTGCGCAGGTCGTCTACCACCACCATGCCCCGATAGCGCCCCTCGGAGGCGGCGAAGTAGGCCGGTACGTGCTTTTCCTCCAGCAGGTAGGTGTCGGCAAATTGGCGCAGGGTCATGTTAGCGTCCACCACCCGAAAGTCCCGGGTCATGGCATTGGCGGCAGTAAGGGATAGCATGGCCTCCTGCAGGTTGGTCACCTGGTTATAGGCGGCGGCGTTGCGCAGGGCGAACCAGCCAATGGCGGCAATCCAAAGACCGGAGAAAATCTGGTAGATCAGGGTGATGGTGAGGCCGAAGAGGATGGCCAGGGAGCCCAGCACCTGGCCGGATCGTGATGCCCAGCGGGTACCTTGAAAGCGATTGTTAGTGACCTTCCAGACCAGGGCCTTGAGCACTTGGCCACCATCCAGGGGTAACCCCGGAATCAGGTTAAACAGGGTTAACACCAGGTTAATCTGGGCCACGCTGCCAATCACCAGAGCCATGGGAATCGGTAGGGCCTCCAGGTGGGTAAGCCCTGTCAACAGCAAAAACAGGCCGAGGCTAACCAGGGGGCCGGCGATCGCCACCCTAAAGGCAGCCCCTGGGGTACTGGATTCGCGATCAATGGCGGCAATGCCCCCAAACAGAAACAGGGTAATGGAATTAACCGCGATGCCCTGGTTCCTGGCGGCCAGGCTATGGCCCAGTTCGTGCAACAGCACGGAGGCAAACAACAACAGGGCCAGGGCTAAACCCATGAGCCAGGCCCAGCCGCCCCAGTTACCTTGCCAGGCCGAATCGAGGCCGTAGGAGGCGGTCACCAGGCATAGAATAATCAGCCAGGAGCGATCGATAAAGAAGGGAATGCCTAGAATTGAGCCCACCCGCCAACCAGATTGCATCGTCGAGACCTCCCAGGTGCTGTTTTTAGGCTCTGGCAGCCAGAGTCTACCCTCTATTCTAGTCGCTCTAGCGGTTGCCAGTCCGGTGAGGTAACGATTGCTTAGCCAGCGTCACGCCGAGCCGCCATTAGTACGCCACAGCGAGCAACTACCCCAAGTCACCCCCAAGTCACCCTAGATGGGTTTCGGTGACCTTCCTTAACTTCAGAGAACCTTGACATTGCCTGGAAAACCCTTGGGCTGCGGAGAAATAGCCCTCAACTTAACAGTGGATGCGAGCGGAAACCCCTTAGAATAGTTGGGCCCTTAGAATAGTTGGGATTCCCCTAAGCCCCCTGCCGCCTATGCCCCGCCGTGATGACATCCATAAAATCCTGCTGATTGGCTCTGGCCCCATCGTCATTGGTCAGGCCTGCGAGTTTGACTACTCCGGCACCCAGGCCTGTAAGGCATTGCGGGAGGAGGGGTACCAGGTGGTGCTGGTGAACTCCAACCCGGCCACCATCATGACCGACCCGGAGACCGCCGATCGCACCTACATCGAGCCCCTCACCCCCGAGTTTGTGGAGCGGGTGATTGAGCGGGAGCGGCCCGATGTGATGCTGCCCACCATGGGGGGGCAAACCGCCCTAAACATTGCCGTCACCCTGGCCAAAACCGGCGTTCTAGACCGCTACGGGGTGGAGCTGATCGGCGCCAAGCTGGAGGCGATCGAAATGGCGGAGGACCGCA
>JAYKIM010000186.1:0-43572 GCA_035286245.1 Cyanobacteriota bacterium
CAGACCTGCAGGGCCTGACCCAGTTCGGTCACCGCCTGCTCAAAAATCTCCGTCGCCTGCAAGGATTGCCGAATCACGGCGGTGATGGAGTTGACCAGCCGCTCCCGCCGCTCCTGGGCGGCAATGGCCTTGTAGGCCTTCAGTAACTTGTACTGCCCCGCCTGCAGATAGGTGACCAGCCGTTGGGTAAAGGGATCCGCCGCACCACCGTCATCCCAGCCCTGGGAGATCACCGCTGGGGCATTGAGGTGGCGTTGCTTGGCCCGCTGGGTGGGGGCCTGCAGCTCCGGGCGGTAGGCCGCAATCCGATCCAGTAAAATTTCCGCCGCCCGTTGGGTGACGTAGGGGTCCTGGGTCCAAATGCCTTCAAACCGTCGACTTTGCTCCAGGCTGGGGCGCCGGCCTGAGTCTGGTGAGTGCCGCTCTCGACAGATCAGACAGGCCTGGTACTGGTCACTGATTACCACCAGGTGCCACTCCTCGGTGAGGGCATCCTGGGGACTAAAGACCACCGTTTGATAGTGTTGACTATGGCTTTTGAAGCGGGTGCCCTGGCCGGATAGAACGTAGAGTTGATCGCTCAGGTCGGCAATCCGCTGGTAGCGGTTCGCCTCCTGTTGATAAAACCGCTCCTGCTGAAAACTAGCCACCACCAGGGCCCCCCCAATGCCCGCCAAAATATGGTCTTCCATGGCATGGGAGAGGGCGGTGAGGGAGGTTTTAAAGTAGAGTCTTGGTCTTAGCTGGGGAATTGCCCTTAGCAATTCGTCCACCACAGATGTGGGATTGCTCATAATTGCCCATGGGTTTTGTGATGGCAAAAACCGTTAAGAATTAAAAAGTAAGTATTAAAAATACTGATGTCGCCGAACAGGGGGTATCCTGACCCCAGGCCATACCGGGAACAGGGGTAGGGTTTCTACCAGCCCTTGCGGTCGGGGATCCTCCGCTAAACCAGCATGGCTATGTCTAGCCTACCAGTTTGGCCGCCCCCCTCACGACTTTGTAACCATTCGCCAAAAAACAGTTCCCTTTCGATCCCGTCTGGCTATCCCCTATAGTAGGGAGGAGAGGATTCCGAGGTAGAGGCCCATGATACTTCCCGCCTGGCTGATCCAGCCCCGTCGTTTATTCCAAGTCTGGCTAGCGAGCCTGGTGGCGGGGTGGTTGACCCTCACCCTGGGTGCAGCGCCGGCCCAGGCGATCGCGGTGGTGGAACTACCCTCGGTGAGGGCTGGTGATGCCACCTGGTTGGTGGATGATGCGAATATCATCAGCCGTACTAATGAAGGTAAGATTGCTAACCGGCTGGCTAACCTGGCCTCTACCACTGGCAACGAGGTGCGCCTAGTAACCATTCACCACTTTGACTACGGTGAGACGGTCCAGACCTTTACGGATAAGCTGTTTGATCGCTGGTACCCCACGCCGACGGATCAGGCTGACCAAACCCTGATCGTGCTGGATGAGGTGACCAAAACCGTCGGCATTCGGGTGGGGACGGCGGCGGCCACCCAGTTGGATGCTGCCACGGCCACCAGTGTGGCCCAGGAGACCGTGCTGGTGCCCCTGCTGCAGGGCGACAAGTACAACCAGGCCCTGCTGGATGCCAGCGATCGCCTGGTGGCGGTGCTGAGTGGTCAGCCCGATCCGGGCCCACCGGTGTTTGATGAGGCCTTTGACAACCAAAGCGAAAGCACCTTCGCCAGTGCGGAAACCACCGAAGAAAACCGGGGTAACAATGCGGTGCTGCTGATCGTGTTGCTGGTGCTGGCCACGGTGATCCCCATGGCCACCTACTTTTGGTATGTGGGGTTTGGTAACTAGGCCGCTCCTAGCCCGCCGCCATAAAGTTGGCCGGATCCTGGTCGCGGCGGTGTTGGGTGGGTAAGGGGGGCGGGGCGGCCGTACCCGCCAGGGCGGCGGTGGCCTCCAGGCTGGTGCGCAGACGGCGAGCCGCGTAGAGGGACATATCCCGAGGTACGGTGATGCGATCGCGCAGGTAACGCAGGGCCAGATCGGCACCGACAGGGGGTTGGCACAGATCCCCCTGAATCAGGTGGGTCAGGGCACAGCGTAGCCCTTCATCCAGCACCGCTGGGGCCGCCGGATTCACCGCCATCAAATGATGGCGATGCTTCAGCACCCGATGCAGGGCCTCCAGAGCACTGGTATCCGGCTCTGGATAGCCCACCTCCGGCAGGTCTCCCCAGGGGCACTGATCCACTTGTCGTTGGTGCAGGGCGGTTTGGGGCAGGCCGTTGGCGTAGCAGCCCCCCATCTGGGGCGGCAGGTCGTGGACATGGGTATGGAAATCACTCTGGGTGCCCCGGTAGGTGGATCGGGTCTCCAGGGCGGTGAACCAGGCCGCCAGGGCCGGGTGGGCCTGCTTGAGGTTATAGCCCTTGTAGTAGTAAAGGCTGGCGTTCATGCGTTCAACGTAGGGAATGAACACCAGGTCAGCGGTGCTGAAATCCTCTAGAAAGTAGGGGCCAGGGCTAGCCTCCAGGGCGGCCTCCACCCGCCGGGCCACGGCGGCAAACTGGTCCTGGGCACGGCTATCCTCCCGGTCAGAACGGTGGGGCTGACAGAGCCACAGACACCAGGCTCGAAACAGCACCCGTTCTAATTGCCGCAGGGGAATCACCCGGGCATCGGTCATGGCGGCCTCCAGGGGGCCAAAACAGCGATCCAGGGCCATTAAAATGTCATCACTCTCGGTGATCAGGCGGCCATCCAGCTCCAGGGCCGGTAGCATGCCGGAGGGCACCCGGCGTTTATACCAAAGCTCCTTGTCGCCGTAGCAAAACATGGTGACCTTCTGGATGCGATAGGGCACCTGTTTCTCCTCCAGCCAGAGCCAGACCTTTTGGCAGTAGGGGCACCAGGCGTGGCGATCGCGGTAGAGGGTGACCCGCACCGCCGATTCAGGTTGGCCAAACAGGCGCAGATTGGCCTGAGCATTGGTGGGGCCATTCACCCGATCGCAGTTGTAGGTATCGAGGCTGGTGAGCTGATCCCAGGAGAGGGGGGTGGCAGGGAGGGTCATGGGCATGGACAGGTTAGCGGCACCGAAGGGAGGAATAGCTGCCCCCCTCCCTTCCTATCTTGGCATGATTACCGCTGGGGCGCAGGGCTACTGGTGCGAGATCGGGGCCGAAACAGATGATCGTGATCCGGGTTGTAGAGGCGAGACCGCGGCGCTATCCCCCCCTCCCCACCAGGACTGGCCAGGGCCGGACTGATCAGGTAAAGGGTGGTGCGCACCAGGTTTTGCTGGTGGGTCAGGGCCGCCATCTCCGTCAAGGGGACCTGCCAAATCTGCTCATCCGGCCAACCCAGCCGGAAACACACCGCCACCGGGGTATCCGCCGGATAATGCTGGAGCAGTTGGGCCTGGGCCGCCTCCACATGGCGGGCACTGAGGTAGAGGCAGAGGCTGGTACGGTGGGCTGCCAGGGCCGCCAGTTCCTCCCCCTCGGGTACGGCGGTACGGCCACTGATGCGGGTCAAAATAATCGACTGCACCAGCCCCGGCACGGTTAACTCCACCTGCAAGCGGGCCGCCGCCGCCTGGTAGGCGCTAATTCCCGGCACCACCTCAAAGGGAATGGCCGCCGCCACCAGGGCCTGCATCTGTTCGTGGATGGCGCTGTAAAGACTGGGGTCACCGGACTGGAGCCGTACCACCGACTGCCCCGCCCGCACCCGCTCGATCATCATCGGCAGGATATCCTCCAGGGTGAGGTTAGCGGTGCCGATGCGATCGGCATCGGCCCGCAGCCAATCTAAAATCTGAGGCGGCACCAGGGAATTGGCGTAGAATACCGCATCGGCCTGGCTGAGCAGACGCTGAGCTTTGACCGTGAGCAACTCCGGATCCCCAGGTCCTGCTCCAACAATGTAAACAGCGGGCGGCAGCGGCGATGGTTGGAGGGGGTTAGGAACGGTGTTAGTTGAGACCATAGGTAAAAGCCCCCTAGGGAAAGCAAATAGGGGCAGAGAACTCGATAATCATGATTTTTGCGCCCTCTTGGGGGCAAACTATACCTGGGACAACTCCAGTCAGCCAGCCTAGCGCAGGGCCGCTGCCTCCCGGGCCGCATTGGCTTCATCGGGGTGGATATTCAGCCGGGTGAGGTTGATCCGACCCCGGCCGTCAATCTCCCGCACCTTCACAATCACCTCGTCACCCACATTTACCTCATCCTCGACCTTACCCACCCGGTAATCCGCCAGTTGGGAGATGTGGATCATGCCTTCTTGACCGGGCATAAACTCCACAAAGGCGCCAATCGGGATCACCCGAGTCACGGTTCCGGCAAACACGTCACCCGCTTGAGGTTTAAACACGATGGACTCAATTAAGGCCTTAGCCTGCTTCGCCTTTTCCCCCTCAATGGAGGAAACGGTGACGGTGCCGTCGTCGTCAATGTCCACCTTAGCGCCGGTTTGTTCGGTAATCGCTTTAATTTTCTTACCGCCGGGGCCAATCACCATGCCAATCATCTCCGGATCGATCTTGAAGCTGATCAGACGGGGGGCATAGGGGGAGAGCTCGGTGCGGGGTTGATCAATGGTGGCCAGCATCTTTTCCAGAATATGCAGACGGGCCGGTTTAGCCTGGTGAATAGCATCGGCAATCACTTGCACCGGCAAACCGGTGATCTTCATATCCATTTGCAGGGCGGTAATACCCTTATCGGTACCGGCCACCTTAAAGTCCATATCCCCCAGGAAGTCCTCAATGCCCTGGATATCGGTGAGGATGCGCACCTCATCCCCTTCCTTGATCAGGCCCATGGCCGCTCCACTCACCGGTTTGGTAATGGGGACGCCGGCATCCATCAGGGAAAGGGTGGAGCCGCAGACCGACCCCATGGAGGTGGACCCATTGGAGGAGAGCACCTCCGACACCACCCGAATAACGTAGGGAAACTCCTCCTGGGGGGGCAGTACCGGTATCAGGGCCCGCTCCGCCAGGGCCCCATGACCAATTTCCCGACGACCGGGCGATCGCATCGGTCGGGTTTCCCCCACGGAATAGGGAGGGAAATTATAGTGGTGCAGGTAGCGCTTTTCCTCCTCCGGGTGGAGGTCATCCATCATCTGGGCATCCCCAGGGGTGCCCAGGGTGACCACCGACATCACCTGGGTGAGCCCCCGCTGGAACAGGCCAGTGCCATGGACCCGGGAGGGCAGCAACCCGACTTGACAATAGATGGGCCGCACCTCATCCAGCTTACGGCCATCCACCCGCACCCCATCCCTGACGATTTGCTGACGCATCAGCTTTTTAGTGACGGCTTTATAGGTATTCCCCAGGGCCTTGGCGTTTTCGGTGACCGCCAGCTTCACCGGATTATCCTCCTCCAGGCCAGCAATGGTGGCCGCCAGCTCCTCCTTAATGGTATCCAGCTTGGCATCGCGATCGGGCTTACTCAGTTGAAACTGTTTGAGCACCTCCTGAATCGCCGCCGTGGTTTTCTCCTCGATAAAGGTGGCCAGGGTGGGATCGGTTTCCGGTTCAGGCTCCTTCACCAGTTCGATACCCAGTTCCTTAATCAAATCCAGCTGGGCCTGGATTAAATCCTGCACCACCTCATAACCAAAGTCGATGGCATCAATCATGTCAGATTCCGGCAGTTGGTTAGCTCCTGCCTCCACCATAATTACCCCGTCGGGGGAGCCCGCCACCACCAGATCCAGATCGCCGTTTTCCACCTCCCGGTAGGTGGGGTTGATCACAAAATCATCCCCCACTAAGCCGACCCGCACCGCTGCCATGGGGCCATTAAAGGGGATCTTGGCCAACAGCACCGCCACTGATGCGCCCGTGGCGGCTAGCACATCCGGGGGCACCTGCTCATCCATGGCCAGGGTGGTGGCAACAATTTGGATATCATCCCGCAACCAGTGGGGGAAGAGGGGCCGTAGGGGGCGATCAATCAGTCGGCTAATCAGGGTGGCCCGTTCCGGCGGACGGCCCTCCCGACGGAGAAAGCCACCGGGAATTCGCCCGGCGGCGTAGAGGCGTTCTTCGTAATCAACCAACAGGGGTAAAAAGTCTATGCCCTCTCGTCCCGCTGCCCGGGTAGCCGTCACCAACACGGCGGTTTCCCCTGACTGCACCAGCACAGCCCCACCAGCCTGAGGGGCGAGGAGACCTACCCGCAACTTAATATCGCGACCATCAAAGGATATTGATTTTTCCAGTTCTTGCATTGACAACTTTGTCCTTACCGCTCTTCGCGCTTTTCTTACGTCATATCTGCACGATCCTAGCACCGATAGCCACAATGGCTTCATTCTGTAATATATGGCTTTGGACAGAATCCTTAAAACAGGGTGAATCGGTAAAAACGACTCCAGGCAAGCGTTCTGCTTGACCTCCGCGCCATTACCCCTGGCTAGGTCTATGGTTAAGTCAGAGGTCAGGGATCCCATATCCTTTGATCTGTCTGTCTCCAGCAACGGTTTAGGCCTCTGGGCGCGTTTATCCGTTGACCTCAGAAAGGTAAAAAAACTTTGGCCTGTGACTTCCAGTCATGCTAGGATTAAAAGCCGTGGATAGGGCGGGTCGGTGCCCGAGTGGTTAATGGGGGCGGACTGTAAATCCGCTGGCTACGCCTACGCTGGTTCGAATCCAGCCCGGCCCATCCACGGCAATTGCCCTTATAGCTCAGCGGTAGAGCACTCCCTTGGTAAGGGAGAGGTCACGAGTTCAAGTCTCGTTAAGGGCTTTTAAGGATTAGCCGTAGCTACCTGAAAGGCAATAAAGGTGGGCTATAACGACTAATTAGTAAATGCTTTTAAGAATAAATTGTGTTCTCAGCGATTAATCCAACGTCGGTCTAAAGGCCAGCCCTGGGAGAACATCAAGGTAAGCTAAGAACAATCAGGTCGGCCCCTTGCCCTAGCTTTGACCTCGTCAAGCGGTCCTCTGCTCAGGTGTTTGGGTAGAAGCGTGCTGACCCACGCTATCAGTTCTAGAAACTCTGGTTCCTGAAGGCTAGGCCTCGTTCAAGATCGCGATCGCTGGTAACGACCAACTAACTCAGCCTGTGCCAAAATGTGACCGGTCATGGCGCGCTCAACCTCCAACTTAGGGGCGCCCGGCTTTAAATCGAGCCGCCTATCCAGGGCATAGAGTTTGAAAAAGTAACGGTGGACACCGGCGGGCGGGCAGGGGCCACCGTAGCCCAGGCGACCGAAATCATTCTTTCCCTGGACACCACCGTTGAGCAACTCAGCCTGGGGTGACACCGCCGCTGGTAGCTGGCCTAGTTCTGGTGGCAGATTATACATGACCCAGTGCACCCAGGTTTTGACGGGAGCGTCGGGATCATCACAGATCAGGGCCAGACTCACCGTTCCGGAGGGCAGATCCCGCCAGCTCAGTGGCGGGGACTGGTCAGCCCCATCGCAGGTATAAAGGGATGGGATCAGCTGGCGGTCGGCAAAGGCGGAACTTTCTAGATGCATAGTCAGGGCCTCCAAAGGCGGATGACTGTATGGATGGCTAACCCTAGGATAGGGCAAATGCTCCGATCACCTCGCCCAACTGCAGCCGACTACCATTGATGAAGTCTCCGCCCTGCTGCAGTTGCTTACCGCTGGGTTTAACCTGTTGCAAAAGCAAGAACCCCTCTCCGGTTTGCACCACCGGGCCATAGCCCTTTAGCAGGGCCACCACGGTGCCGGGGCTGGCCCCAGCATTGACCTCCAAGGTGCTAACCCGATCCACCAGGGGGGCCAACTCCGATGGCAACCTGGACCAGTAGGCCTCCCCCAGGGGCACAGTAGCCAGCAACTTTAAGGGTTGTCCCCGAAAGTGGGTGACACAGTGGGGATAGAAGCCTCGCACCTGGTTGTGGAGGGCGATCGCCGGCCGCTGCCAGTCCATTCCATAGTCTTGCTTGTGAAGCAGGGGAGCATAGGTGGCCAGGTCAGGATTTTGGGGCTCGGGGGTAAGTTGTTGACTGTCCAGCCCCCGTAGGGTTTCCACCAGCAGGTCTGCACACTGCTGGGCCAGGGAAGCCGCCACCGTAGGAAAATTATCCAGCAGGCCAATGGCCAGATAGGATTTTAACAGCATAGCCCCGGTATCCATGCCCGGGTCCATCTGGATGGTGGTGATGCCGGTGTGGGTTTCTCCTTTGACGATCGCCCATTGAATGGGGGCCGCACCCCGATAAGCCGGCAGCAACGACCCGTGACCATTGATGCAACCCAGGCGGGGTATGGCCAGCAATTGGGGTGAGAGTAACTGACCGTAGGCCACCACCACAAAGGCATCCGCTTGCAGTTGGTCCAAACTAGTCAGAGTAGGTTCATGGTGCTTCAGCCGTTCTGGTTGGAGCACCGGGCAGCCCAGGGGCAGGGCTGCCTGCTTCACCGGTGAAGCATCCACCTGGCTACCCCGGCCCCGCCGCTGGTCCGGCTGGGTAACCACTCCGACTATGTGAAAATCGGGTTCCACCGCCAGGCGATGTAAACTCGGTACAGCAAACTCAGGGGTGCCAAAAAACACTAAGCGCATAGCTACCAAGGAGGAGGGGTGGTCATAAATGCCCTCATCAAGGGCTAGGGCCAGCCATCCCAGGGGCTCACCTGGAGCACGCCAGCGGGGGTGAAAACCACCATAAAGTCCAGTTGGTCAGCACCAGAGGCGTCGCTATTCACCAGCTGAGGCAAGGGGGTTTCCTGGGCTAGCAGGCCCGCTGGGGCATTCACCGGTGCGTAGGCGACGATCACCCCCTCCTGGTTGAGCCGTACCCGGTAAGTCAGGGGTTCACTGGCGGATAGGGGCTTTAGGTTAGTTAGAATGCGATCGTACAACCCGTCGTTGAGTTGGCGGATGAGATCGCGGTCCCTAATCTTGCTGGCAATCTCTGGTAACTCTGCCGGAGCTGGGGTAGCCGAGGACTTAGCTGTTTCTGCCGTACTCCAGGGTTTCACCACCACCTCTCCATCGGGGCTAAAGATAGCCCGAAACTGAGCCACCGGCTCCTGGGATAACTTAAGACTCGATACGGGGTCAAAAGCCAGTTTAGGCAGCGGCGTGCGATCCACCTCCCCTAGGGCAAGGTCATTCTCGTACTTATAGGCCAGGATATCCCCCTCTTCAGAGACCACCAGACGGTAGCTGAGA
The DNA here is from genome assembly GCA_035286245.1 of Cyanobacteriota bacterium. GTDB lineage: Bacteria > Cyanobacteriota > Cyanobacteriia > Phormidesmidales > Phormidesmidaceae > Nodosilinea. Next base: position 9,155 of record JAYKIM010000186.1, read on the forward strand.
TCCGCGCTGGGCTTGACATCGCTAGGCCAGCCTTGCTGTAGGATGCGGGTTAGCTCCCGCTGTAGCAAACTCAGCGCATCAGGATCGGTAATAGCGGGGGACTGGGTGAAGTCCTCCGGAGTGGGTTTAGCGCCATCTCCCTGGGTTGAGGTATTAGGGGTTGGAGTCGGAGAGGCTGTAGGAGATTCACTGGTGGCCGTTGGTCGAACCGCTGGGGGTTTGACCTCGGGGACGGGCACAAAGAAGAGAGCCAGTCCAGCCGCTGCCAAGGTGACAGCCCCCAAGACTGCCGGGGTAGCCCGTTGCACCATGGGGGTAGTGGGTTTAACCAACTGACGTGGCACAGACTGCAACTGGGAGGTTAAATCAGGTAGGGTTTGGCTATCCGCCAATAACTGATCGATCGCCTCCATTAAGTCGTGGAATTGTAGGGTGGTCAACTTGACGTCTACCACGGGCAGCACCTGGGAATCCACCACTGTGGCCTCAAGAGGTATGGTCCGGACAGTCAGGTGATGGTATCCTCCTGAGTCAGCCTGCACTCTTACCGGCCCTGGGTCCTCCTTACTGAGGGGCCGGGTAATGCCACTGAGCAACTGTTGACCGTAGTGACTGACAGCGGTCACCAGACTATCTAAAAACTCCCGACCGCCTGAGAGGGGGGGGTGATCAGCACCGGAAAACTGACACTCCGCATTCATCAACACCGTCAACGGTGATTGTAAATCACTGGAACTTGCGGTCAACCCCTCTAAGGTTAGGGTGCAGGAGGGTAGCCGATACTGTCGCTTAACGGTCATTGTACCTCTCCGTCAAACAGGCTAGCCCACAACCGCTGGGTTCCCGATACACCGGAACAGAGTAGTAGCTGCTCTAACAATTGCAGAGCCAGTTGATCCAGCTTTTCGTCAGTGTCATAGGCAACCACCCCAGCACGACGGGGATTCATTCGGGCTCGAAAATGACTCCTGAAACGGCTCAAATAGTCCGCCAGGCGCAGATGGTGATGGGGGGAAAGCTGTTGAGCAGTCAGCTGCTGATAACCCAGTAACAACTGGCGAATCAGCACGGTTAACCGTCGGGCTTGGTGACCAATCAGAGTCGCCAAGGCCTTAGCTTCCTCCAATTGCATGGGGCGACGCTGGCTATAGCGCCGCATTGGATTGGTGCTGCGTAGCAGCCACAGATTGACTCGACCCTTGATCATTGCCTCTAAGCCCAGGTCTTGAGCCAGGGTGAGTAGGATCTCACCACTGCTGAGATCAAGGGCTTCAGTGGCTAACAGTAACAAATCGATCTGAATGCGAGCCCGCCGTGGACACTCAGGGGTGGAGAGCTGAGGGGTAGGGAGGGCCGCTAAAATCAGCGATGGAGAAGAACGGGCTGGGCTATCTACTGGCATTCGATCCTGGGTGGTGATGAGTCGAACATCAAAATATTTTATCAAATCGGGGTTTTTAGCCTATCTGCCAGCATAAACCCCTAGCGGGTCAGTTGCCACTAGCGAGTTTACCCATGTTCTGGATATACCATTTGCCCTCTTGACGCACCAAATCATAGCGCATCGTCAGGCTATCACTATAGGAGGCACTTGTGTTTTCCACCTCATACTCAAACAACCGGGCCTTTTCCTGTACCGTTGCCGTCACCTGTAATTGATCAGCGGTGGGGTCATCGGGGCTGACAGCATCCACCGCAACGCTGTGTTCGTACTCCCAGTACCAATTTTCCTGCACCCCCGCCGCCGCCCGCCGTTGCCACTGGGTCAAAAGCGGCTCTACCAGGATACCGGTCAGGCCCTCTGTTTGATGATCTTTGCCAAGGGCCGATCGCTTCACCGTCAGCCAATCCTCAATCACCCGTTTGGCAATGTCTTTAACCCCGATTTGCTCGTCAACCGTGGGGGCCGAAGGAATTTCAATAGCCGGTTCCGCCAGGCTGATCTCCAGGGGACGACCACTAATCCTGGGACTTGCCCAGCTCCCGGCCATCCGCATGGCGCCAAAGCCCAGTAGGCCTAAGACTGCTAATCCGGTCAGGGTAACCAGGCTGAGACGTCCCCACCGGGGAGAGCGCCCGAGTGCTGGTCGCCGTCGGGCCTGGATCGTACCGACAGGGGGAAACGCTTGGCCTGGAGCTAAACTGGCTACTGCCTTAGGATCTCGATTGGCACCGACTCGAGTAGTTTCGTCGGGAGCAGTTGGTCGGGGACTTCTGGGCGTAAGCTGACCGGCGGGAGATAGCTGGGCTACCCGTTCCGCCACCGAAAGCCCTTCTTCGAAGGGTTTAGTCGCCTCTGTGGTTACAGGCTTGGGAAAAGAAGACGGGTGACCATTATTGAGGGTCTTTGGCTGGAGGCTTGATGGGGAAAGGAAACCGCTATCCTTCATTGCGGTCGTCGCCCCCGATCCGACCTCGGTCAGGGTAGCCTTGGGGGGTCTCACCGAGGTACCAGCGGCCCTATCAGGGGCTGGGGTGGCCAGGGGCTGGGGCCGAGTATTCTGGCTTCGTCTGGTGCTAGGGCGCTCTGCTTCCGGGTCGAGTACCATAGACTCCAGATAAGCCTGGACCTTAGGATCGGCAAAGTAGTCCTTAAGGGTAGCCTCTTGATCTCGAAAATCACGAAAGTGGGGAAATAGCTCCTCCCGTAACCACCGTTCGGTGTAGAGACAGAGTCCAGGCAGCAAATCGGGAGATTGGCGAGAATGCTCCCGAATGTAGGCCAGAGGTTCGTACTCTTGACTCAGTTCTAGGGCGTGGTTAGCTTCATCGGTTTGGCCCAACAGTAAGGCACACACCGCCTGTTCCAAATGCACATCTTGATGGGTTCCCAGGCGCATTAAGAGCTGCTTAGCCCGACGAATCAGGGCCGGCTGGTGATCGGCAAAGCCCCGGGCTAGGAGAGCATAAACGGTCAGGTAAATCGCTACCGGAGAAGGGCGCCGAGCCTCCTGTTCAAATAATTCCTGCTGTTCCGTGGTGGTCAAATAGTCCCGTAATTGCTGGATAAACCGGAGGAAGTCATCAATAGCAAGGCCCGATAAATCATTCTCCTGGCCTTCGATACCACCCCGGTCCTGTAACATGGCCTTGAGCAGTTGTAGTCCCTGGCGGCGTTCGCGAGTTTGATCCAGGGGACTGGCAAGGAGCTCCAAGATACGGTAAGGCCTTAGCTTATAGAGTTCCGATTGAATTTCCGCCCGCACCGTCGGGAACTGATTTTGTTGCACCAGCCAGTCATGCCCTTTTTGCAGGGAACTGGCGGCCATTTCATAGTGGCGTTGCTGCCACTGTTCCCGCCCCAGCTCCAGGCAGGCCAGGGTCATAATGAGTACCAGATCGGTCTGGCCAGACTGGGTTAGGAGGCTGGTGGGGGTGGCCATGGGGCCATAGGTTTGGGCTAGGCTTAGCACCTGTTCGTATTCCCCCAGATCTAGCAGGATGAGGAGGGCACCGGCCAGATCTTCTGGCTCAATGGTGATGGTGAGGCCGCTTTCTTCCCCCACCGATGGTTCGGTCGCCAGTAACCTCAGGGTCGCTTCCCCCAAATCCGCATCTACCCCCAATTGACCATTGCCGATGGCTTCCAGAGGCAGGGACTCGGGCGTAGGATAGGCACTGGCCAGTAACTTGGCGTCATAGTCCCGTCGGCGATCGGGATCGGATAGGACTTCATAGGCCTGATCAATCAAACGTTTACGAGAATTAATCACCACCTCGGAGAACTCTCGCCGGGGAAGCTGCAGCCCGAGGTCACGGTGGGCTTGCTGTAGCTGCTCTAATGTGGCCTGCGGTGGTAGACCTAAGATTCGGTAATAGTCTAATGGAATTTTCACAACTCTTACCTCTAGCAGCGAATTCACCCGCAATGGTAACTAAAAAGTGGGCAGACAATCCTGCTGACCACGTCACTATCTTAGCCAGCACTGGCATAGAACCCCTAGCTTTAGGCTACGACTACCCTAGTAGGACAGAGCTCGAAATCACCTAGTAGAAAGTTGCCATTTTATAGCATAGGAAACCAGTTACGACCAGAGGTGAGCAACCCCCCTTCCCCACTATAAGCAACCCAGATGGGATAGGGGGCGATTGTTTCACGAGTTTTAAAGTCATCAATTATAGAACTACCCCTGGCCACGGGGGTGATCTTTTCGGTATAGTGAAACGTTGGACGTTGCCGCGTAGGACCCAGCAGAACCATGGTTCAAGAACGAACATTACCCCAGCTCCAGGCCCAAGAAACTGAGCTTTCAGCCTCAGATGCTCAGGTTGTCTACGAAGATATGGTGTTAGGGCGGTTCTTTGAAGATAAATGCGCCGAAATGTATTATCGCGGCAAGATGTTTGGCTTTGTTCACCTCTATAACGGCCAGGAAGCGGTTTCCAGTGGGGTAATCAAGGCTATGCGCAGTGATGACTACGTGTGTAGCACCTACCGCGACCATGTCCATGCCCTCAGTGCCGGAGTCCCGGCTCGCCAAGTGATGGCCGAGTTATTTGGTAAAGAAACCGGTTGCAGTCGCGGACGGGGCGGCTCCATGCACCTGTTTTCCAGTCCCCACAATATGTTGGGGGGGTTTGCCTTTATTGGGGAGGGGATTCCCGTTGCCCTGGGGGCCGCTTTCCAGTCCCGCTACCGCCGTGATGCCCTGGGTCAAGCTGATGCGGATCAGGTGACCGCCTGTTTTTTCGGTGATGGTACGACGAACAACGGGCAGTTTTTTGAATGCTTAAACATGGCTGCCCTCTGGAAGCTGCCGATCCTATTTGTGGTGGAAAATAATAAATGGGCGATTGGCATGGCCCACGAGCGGGCCACCTCCCAGCCCGAGATTTATCGAAAGGCCTCGGTTTTCGGCATGCCTGGGGTAGAGGTGGATGGTATGGATGTGATGGCGGTGCGGACAGTGGCCCAAGCTGCCGTGGCCCGAGCCCGGGCGGGCGAAGGTCCGACCCTGATTGAATGCCTGACCTACCGGTTTCGTGGTCATTCCCTGGCAGATCCTGATGAGTTACGTTCCAAAGAGGAGAAAGACACCTGGTTTGCCCGCGATCCGATCAAGCGCTTTGAGGCCTACCTGTTGGAGCGAGACCTCCTGAAGGAAGCCGCCTTGAAAGAAATTCGCGATCGCATCCAAAGTACTATTGACGAGGCCCTCAGCTTTGCAGAGGAGAGTCCTGAACCTAGTCCAGACGACCTATACAAATACATTTTTGCCGAAGACTAGGTGATCTTAATAGCCCCAAGGCTGCCGCCAAGCCACCATATTCGTGTTTCCCCTTCACTTGTCCTTAATTTCTAATAAACTGCAAAGTTATGGCAGAAACTCTGATGTTTAACGCCCTACGAGAGGCCATTGACGAAGAAATGGCTCGCGATCAGACCGTTTTTGTCCTGGGCGAAGATGTGGGCCACTACGGCGGATCCTACAAGGTGACTAAGGATTTATACCAAAAGTACGGCGATCTACGGGTTCTGGATACCCCCATCGCCGAAAACAGCTTTACTGGCATGGCGGTGGGGGCCGCCATGACCGGTTTACGCCCCATCATTGAGGGCATGAACATGGGCTTTCTCCTGCTGGCCTTTAACCAGATTGCCAACAATGCCGGCATGTTACGCTACACCTCCGGCGGTAACTTTAAAATCCCCATGGTGATTCGGGGCCCCGGTGGAGTAGGTCGCCAGTTGGGGGCCGAGCACTCCCAACGGTTAGAGGCTTACTTCCAGGCGGTGCCCGGATTGAAGATTGTGGCCTGCTCCACCGCCTATAACGCCAAAGGGTTACTCAAGTCCGCCATCCGTGACGATAATCCGGTGCTTTTCTTTGAGCATGTGTTGCTCTACAACCTTAAGGAAGACCTGCCTAACCACGAGTATCTAGTGCCCCTGGACAGGGCCGAGGTGGTGCGTCCCGGTAAGGACGTGACTATCCTTACCTATTCAAGAATGCGACACCATGTTATGCAGGCGGTTAAGGGGCTGGTGGCCAAGGGTATTGATCCTGAGGTGATTGATTTAATCTCCCTAAAACCTCTGGACTTTGAAACCATTGGCCCTTCTATCAAAAAGACTCACCGGGTAATCGTCGTAGAAGAGTGTATGCGTACCGGTGGGATTGGGGCCGAAATTGTTGCCTCCATTAACGATCGCCTATTTGACGAGCTGGATGCACCGGTGGTGAGGCTGTCTTCCCAGGACATCCCTACCCCCTATAACGGTAAACTGGAGAGTCTCACCATTGTTCAGCCTAAGCAAATTGAGGCGGCGGTGGAAAAGATGGTGGCGCTGAAGGTTTGATCATGGCAAAGTATCAGGCTTGGTTAGGATTAATTCTGGCCCTTACCGTGGCGGCGGTGGTGGTTATTGTTCAGGTGCCCACCCGCCTGGGGCTAGACCTGCGGGGCGGATCCCAGTTAACCCTACAGGTGAAACCCACCGCCACCATTACCACTGTCGGTGAGCGGGAGATGCAGGCAGTACAAAGTGTGGTCGAAGGGCGCGTCAACGGCCTAGGGGTTTCAGAGGCCCTGGTTCAGCAGTTAGGTAACAACCAACTCCTGATCCAGCTGCCCGGGGTCAGCGATCCTGAGCAGGCGGAACGGGTTTTGGGAGGTACGGCCCAGCTGGAGTTTCGAGCCCAAAGACAGGACACCGAGAGTCAGCTAGCCGTAGAGCAACAGGTTTTACAGGGCCATTTAGGTGACCTGGTGGCCGTTCAGAAAAGCCTACCCCAGGGAGCCGCTATCAGTACGGAGGCTAAGGCCAGGTTAGATCAAATTCAGACCGCGATCGCCAGCAGCGAAACCTCCATTAGTCAGCTCTTCGAACCCAGCCAACTCACCGGTGACAAGCTTACCGACGCCCTGGCCCGACCTGGCAATGGCACCCAGTGGGTGGTAGACATTAAATTTAATGCCCAAGGGGCGGAAGATTTTGCTAACTTGACCAAATCGGTGGCTGGTACGGGACGGGGATTGGGCATTTTTCTCGACAACCGCCTCTTGAGTGCGCCCCGGGTCGATGTTCAATACGCTGAAACCGGTATTGCCGGAGGCAATGCCGAAATATCTGGTAATTTTACCGCTGAGTCAGCCCGGGATTTGGAGGTGCAGCTGCGCGGTGGCGCCCTACCCCTACCGGTGGAGGTGGTAGAAAATCGCACCGTGGGTCCGACCCTAGGGCGAGACAGTGTTCAGCGTAGCGTCTATGCCGGCATTGGCGGTTTGGTGCTGGTTTTGATCTTTATGGCCGTTTACTACCGATTACCTGGCATTGTGGCGGATATTGCCCTGGTCATCTATGCCCTACTCACCTGGGCCGCCTTTAACCTGTTAGGGGTTACCCTGACCCTACCTGGCATTGCCGGGTTTATCCTCAGCATCGGTATGGCGGTGGATGCCAATGTTTTAATCTTTGAGCGGACCCGCGAAGAGCTGCGGGCTGGGAAAACCCTGTATCGATCGGTGGAATCGGGGTTTTACCGGGCTTTCTCCAGCATCCTCGATGGTAACGTGACTACCGTGATTGCCTGTGTAGCCTTGTTTTGGCTAGGGGCTGGGCTGGTCAAGGGATTTGCTCTGACCCTAGGGCTGGGGGTGATCATTAGTATGTTTACCGCCTTGACCTGTACCCGGGCTTTATTGTTTTTTATCTTGGGTTTACCCCGATTTCGTAGGCCATCTCTATTTTGCCCTGGGCTGGGCAACCTACCTCCTAGGAGTGCCACTCCATGAAACTAGCGGTTATTAAGCAGCGCGGCCTCTGGTGGATCGTCTCTAGCCTGGTAATTATACTGGGTCTGATCGCGGCGGTGATTTCCTGGCAGCAGTTTGGGGCTCCCCTCAAGCCCGGTCTAGATTTTGTCGGTGGGACTCGTCTCCAACTCACCCGCAGCTGTGCTCTCGTCAATGGCTGTAGCGGTGATATTGATCTAGCCCAGGTCCGCCAGGTATTGTCTGATCAGGGATTGGGGTCTAGTAGCTTACAGATCCTCGATCCCAAGTTGCAGATTCTCTCCATTCGCACTCGCCCTCTGTCAGCACAAGAACGCACTCAACTCCAAGGCGCTCTAGATACTGAAATCGGTCCCTTTGATAGTAATAGTGTACAAATTGACTCAGTAGGACCGGTAATTGGCCGGCAGTTATTAAGCTCAGGTTTGCTCGCCCTGTTGGTGTCCTTCGCTGGCATCGTGATCTATCTCAGTCTCAGGTTCCGGTTAGACTACGCGATTTTCGCAATTATTGCCCTATTCCATGATGTGCTTGTCACCAGTGGGGTTTTTAGTATTCTAGGACTGGTGGCGGGGGTGGAGGTTGATAGTCTATTTATCGTCGCGCTTCTAACAATCGTAGGATTTTCTGTGAATGACACGGTGGTAATCTACGATCGCGTTCGTGAAAATATCAAGCTTTCTCCCAAAACCCATATTAACGATATTGTCGATGATGCGGTTAACCAAACCTTGACCCGGTCCATCAATACAAGTTTGACCACCACCCTACCGCTGCTGGCGATCGTCGCCTTTGGAGGACAAACCCTCAAGTATTTCGCCCTTGCCCTGATCATTGGCTTTGTCGCTGGGGCCTACTCTAGTATCTTCATCGCCAGTTCGCTTTTAGCACTGTGGCGAGAGCGCAATGGTCAGATGTACGGTAACACTGATGAAGCCGATCTCGCCGCGATGGCTAATCAAGAGATAGAATCGACTCGTTGAAGTTACAGACTAATTACCCCGGTGGTCCTGGATTCCAGCCAGAAAAAACAAATTCATCAACTACGGACAATTCTATGGCGGCGTTGGTGGTTGACCGTATTAGGGTTATGGCTGACCGTAGGTACCCTAAGCCTCTGGAGGCTATACCCAGAGGTGGCTTTATTACGCCAGTACTTCACCTGGACCGCCCTACGCTATGGACTGTTCTATCATCGTTTAGCTTCAGTAGGTCTGGGCCTATGTCTGGGTTTGACCGTTGCCCTATTGGTGGCGGAAAGTCGCTACCTCCTGTTTGGTCTGGCCAGATCTGAGCAGCAACGGCTAGAGACCTGGCTACAGCGGATTAACCGTCAAGGACCTCACCACCCTCTCTGGACCTCCCTACACCGGGGCAAGTCCAACTGAAGATTAGATCTGAGGTCATTGTCAAATAGCCGGCAATTCTCATCATGGAAAGTTTTTCCCTCAGCGGACTGATGCTGGGCCAGTCTAACGACTGATACTAAATCCTGACTGTTTACACCCGATCCAAAAAGGGAAAGTAACGTCCATCAAAGATTTGGCCTTTCAAGAACCGAGGTTTTAGGACTGGGATTTGACATAAAACTCTTACTTTTTCCCTTCAGTGGTCAATGGCAAGGGCCTCGGGAATCACTCATACTAGTACATATGATTTAAAATAGGAATTGCTAATCAAGTAGCAGAGCCTAGACAGAGATATCGCTCCCTGGTACAATTGTTCTGAGAATTTAGTATGGCTACCCTGGCCAACCCCCTATGGAAACCCTAACACCTGCCCAGCAAGAACTCTACGATTGGTTGGTTGACTATATCCGCACTAACCAACATTCTCCCTCCATTCGCCAGATGATGAAGGCTATGGACCTCAAGTCTCCAGCCCCTATTCAAAGTCGTTTAGAACACTTAAAAAATAAAGGTTATATCGAGTGGACTGAGGGTAAAGCTCGCACCATTCGAATCCGTGAAGACCTTAGGGGGCTACCTATTCTAGGAACTATTGCCGCAGGTTTTGTCAACGAAGCTTTTACCGATGATGTAGAGCGCCTCGACCTAAACGGTATACCGATTCAGTCTGGAGACTACGCCCTCAGGGTGACCGGAGACAGCATGGTAGACGCCATGATTTTGGAGGGAGATGTGGTGATCATGCGACCGGTTAAAGACCCCCAGTCCGTACGGGAGGGCACCATCGTTGCGGCCAGGGTGGAAACCGGCACTACCCTAAAATCCTTCTACCGCAGTGGTAATCAAATCAAGTTAAAGCCCGCCAACCCTAATTATCCGGTAATGGAGTTTCCCGCCGATCTGGTAGACATCCAGGGCAAGTTAGTAGCGGTCTGGCGTGGGGTTGATCCGGAGTTTAGTATTTAAGAGTCTTAGGCAAAATCCAAGGGATAGTGTTGCTTGGTGAAGGTCTCAAAGATTGTCCTTGATCTCCGGCAGCTAAGCTTGTGACGGTGAACTTTCAGATTGGGTTGAGATTGAAATCCAGGGAAGTTAAGGGTTTGATGGAGCTGAGGCCGAGGTGAAGGGTCTGCTGAGCCAGGGCTATACTTCAGATTTCACCACCATGACAGTGCAGGAAGCATTTTCCACCACTTCGCTACTGATCGATTTGGCCAGAATCCGATCTACACCAGTCAAACCACGGCTCCCTAAAATGATCAAATCTACGTTGTAAATATGGGCTAGACGAATAATTTCAACCTCAGGTTCTCCCTGAACCACCTCAAAAACCAAGTTCACACAGCTGAACTGATCGCCGAGGGCCCTGAGATGGTTTTCAACTTGATGGTTAGGCAATTCGACATCCGTCGACAGGGGACGGGATAGGTCTTGATCCGGTCGATCCTGGGGATAGGGTAAGACGTGAGCTAAAATCACCTTGGCCTCAGGGACTAAGGCTAGGGCCTGGGCATTGGCAATAATGACTTCATCCAGGGAAGAATTACTGAGGGCAATCAAAACGGATTTAAACATTAGACATCGCTACCCTAATTACACTGAATCTCTTTTATCATCAGAGCCTGAGGCTAGACTGGATTCCTGACCTTGGGTACGTCGTCTTACCGACTCGCCGTGGGACGGTAATCCCTCCGCCTGGGTGAGAGCAGCGATGGCCCCCGACACCGCTTCTAGAGCTGTTGGAGAATACTGAATTAAGCTAGAGTGCTTCATGAAGGTTTCCGTAGCCAGGGGGGAGGCATAACGGGCTGCACCGGAGGTGGGCAGGGTGTGGTTAGGTCCTGCTAGGTAATCACCAATCGCCTCCGGTGTGGAGTAACCCAGGAAAATTGCTCCGGCATGACGAATGTATTGTAACCAGTCCCACGGATCTCCCACCTCCAACTGTAGATGTTCTGGGGCGAACTGGTTGCAGAGTTCACAGGCTTGTTCCAGGCTATCTACGACGATGGCTAGACCGTAGTTAGCGATGGCTTTTTCCGTTAGGGTTTGGCGAGGATGATCGGTTAGTTGGTGTTCTACCTCGAGGGCAACGGCTTCCGCCAGGGAAGCACTGGGGGTGATCAAGATAGCCGCTGCCATAGGGTCATGCTCTGCTTGGGCCAGCAGGTCGGCGGCAACATGGGTCGGGTCAGCATGGCGATCAGCAATCACTAACACTTCGGAAGGCCCTGCTAGGGAGTCAATGCCAACCCGGCCGAAGACCAGTTGCTTAGCTAGGGTAACGTAGACATTACCAGGACCGGTAATCACATCTACCGACGGGATCGTTTCTGTGCCATAGGCTAGGGCAGCGATCGCCTGAGCCCCCCCAACTCGATAAATCTCTGTAACGCCAGCTACCTGGGCCGCCACCAACACCGCCGGATTAACCCCTAGCCCAGGGCCCGGGGGAGTCACCATGACAATCTTAGATACACCAGCGACTCGCGCTGGAATCGCATTCATCAATACCGTGCTCGGGTAGGCAGCGCGGCCTCCCGGCACATAGATACCGGCTCGGTCGACCGGCGTATAACGTTTACCCAACACCACACCATCGGCTTCAAAGGTTACCCAACTTTTGGGCAACCTTTGTCGATGAAATGCTTCGATATTTTGGCAGGCCAGGTGGATGGCATCCAGCAAGGGCTTACTCACCTGTTGGTAAGCCGCATCTAGCTCAGCCCCGGTTACCCTCAGTTGTTCTGAAGTCAGGGTGATGCGATCGAAATCAGCCGTGTACTGAACTAAGGCCTGATCGCCCTGACGCTTAACGGCATGGAGCACCTCCCGGACCGTGGCCTCCTTATGGACCATCTGATCATCATGGATACGATTACAGATACGCTGCAACTCTGTCTTAGCTTCAGTTAGCTGATGAATGATGCGCAGCATGGCAGCAGGGCTATCCCAATAGAGCAGCGATAGACAATTCAGAGAATCAGCAGGCAAGCTACCAGTCGGCAACCGTGCCATTAGGGCCAGCAGGCCAGAATAACCAGAGCCCTGCTACTTTACAATCCTAGTCGATTTCCTTCTATGATAACTTGACTGAAAATAAAGTGTAAGAGCGGATCAAACAGTGCTATCATAGCTTATTCAGATTGATCGTAAATCTTGTTAAGCTAGGGCAAATTGTGGCGAACATTAAGTCTGCACTTAAACGCATTGAAGTTGCGGAGCGTAACCGGTTGCGTAATCGCTCCTATAAGTCGGCGGTTAAAACCCTGAGTAAGCGCTATCTTTCCACTGTTGATGCCTACCAGGCCGATCCCACCGCCGCCAACCTAGAGGCTCTCTCCACTAGCATGGCAGCCGCCTACAGCAAAATTGACAAGGCTGTTAAAAAGGGAGTTTTACACCCCAATGCTGGGGCTCGTAAAAAGTCTCGTTTGGCCAGGGTATTAAAGGGAGTTGATTCGCAAGTCTCCGCATCGGTCTCCTAGGTGGCCTTCCTTACTCTGATTTCCCATCAGTTTTTTAACTAGCCCCCATGCCCCTGGTTGATACCCATGTCCATCTGAATTTTGAGGTATTTGCCGCCGATCTCGACCGTTTGGCTCAGGCCTGGCGGGAGGTTGAGGTGGTTAGGCTGATCCACGCCTGCGTAGTGCCCGAAGAGTTTTCGGCCATGCAGGCTATTGCCGATCGTTTTCCCGAGTTGTCCCTGGCGGTTGGGCTCCATCCCCTCGACGTAGATCGCTGGACCGAAGCTACGGCGGCGCAAATCAGAGACCTAGCGGCTACCGATGGGCGGGTGGTGGCGATTGGGGAAACGGGGCTAGATTTCTATAAGGCTGAGAATGGCGATCGCCAGCGACAGGCCTTCTGGGCCCAGATGGCTATTGCCCACGACCTGGGTCTGCCCGTAATCGTTCATTGCCGTGATGCCGCCAGGGAAACCGCCGATCTAATCGCTAACTTTCAGCGACAGATCGGCCCTATCCGGGGGGTAATGCACTGCTGGGCGGGCACGCCAGAGGAAACGAGTTGGTTTCTCGACCTGGGTTTTTATATCAGTTTTAGCGGCATTGTCACCTTCAAGAATGCTGGACAGGTGAAGGATTCAGCCCAGTTGGTACCTGAGCAGCGTTTACTGATTGAGACCGACTGTCCCTTTTTATCCCCCGAGCCCCAGCGGAAACATCGCCCTAATCAACCCGCCTTCCTTGCCCATGTCGCAACCCATTTGGCTGAGCTGCGTCAGGTTAGCCTTGACCAATTAGCTGCCATCACCACCCAGAATGCTTGGGATCTTTTCCGTTTGCCCGGTCCAGTACCGACTACAAAGCCGTTACTGCCTTAATCGTTGGTTTAGGTCCGGGCGGGAGGGCATGCCCAGCCGCCCATTGGCCTCCCTGGCGCTTGATACTTCCCGGTGCTCTCTCTGTCCATGACCAACCTACTACCCCATGTGACCACTAACTTGACCTTACCTTGAGTGAATGCTCACTGCTCCCAATTGTTTTCCGGCTAACTTTCGTACCACCATCCCAGGGCTAGGGCCTGATTTGCTTTAGGATACCCATGACTCAACCTACCACCTACACCACCCCCAACTTTGTATTGCCTGACCTGGTTGAAATCCAGCGATCTAGCTTTCGCTGGTTTTTAGAAGAAGGGCTAATCGAAGAATTGGAAAGCTTCTCGCCGATTACGGATTACACCGGCAAGTTGGAGCTGCACTTCCTGGGCAAGCAATATAAACTCAAGCGGCCGAAGTACGATGTGGATGAGGCTAAGCGTCGGGATGCGAGCTACGCCGTACAAATGTATGTGCCTACCCGGTTGATTAACAAGGAAACCGGAGAAATTAAGGAACAGGAGGTGTTCATTGGCGATTTGCCCCTGATGACCGATCGGGGCACCTTCATCATCAATGGGGCGGAGCGGGTCATTGTTAACCAGATTGTGCGGAGTCCTGGGGTTTATTACAAGGCAGAAACCGACAAAAACGGTCGTCGCACCTACAATGCCAACCTGATTCCTAACCGGGGCGCTTGGCTGAAGTTTGAGACCGATAAAAATGATCTGGTGTGGGTGCGGATTGACAAGACCCGCAAGCTCTCTGCCCAGGTTTTACTGAAGGCGCTGGGGCTAACCGATAATGAAATCTTTGACTCCCTACGTAACCCGGAATACTTCCAGAAAACCATTGAGAAGGAAGGTCAGTTTAGTGAAGAGGAGGCATTGCTAGAGCTATATCGTAAGCTACGTCCCGGTGAACCGCCCACGGTGGCGGGGGGTGAACAACTCCTCTTTTCCCGCTTCCATGATCCCAAGCGCTACGATCTGGGTCGGGTGGGGCGCTATAAGTTGAACCGAAAATTACGGCTGAATGTGCCGGATACGGTGCGGGTGTTGACTCCGACCGATATTTTGACGGCGATCGATTACCTGATCAACCTGGAGTTTGACATTGGTAGCGTCGATGATATCGATCACCTGGGTAATCGTCGGGTGCGATCGGTGGGGGAATTGTTACAAAACCAAGTGAGGGTAGGTCTAAATCGCCTGGAGCGAATTATCCGCGAACGGATGACCGTTTCCGATGCCGATGCTCTCACCCCCGCTTCCCTGGTCAACCCCAAACCCCTGGTGGCGGCTATTAAGGAGTTCTTTGGCTCCAGCCAACTGTCTCAATTTATGGATCAGACCAATCCCCTGGCGGAGTTGACCCATAAGCGACGTATCAGCGCCCTGGGCCCTGGTGGCTTGACCCGGGAACGGGCTGGTTTTGCGGTGCGCGATATTCATCCCTCCCACTACGGCCGTATTTGCCCCATCGAAACGCCAGAAGGACCTAATGCGGGGTTAATTGGCTCCCTGGCCACCCATGCCCGGGTGAATGAGTTTGGCTTTATTGAAACTCCCTTCTTTAAGGCGGAAAATGGCCGGGTCAGAAAGGACCGAGAACCGATTTACATGACCGCCGATGAGGAAGACGACCTGCGGGTAGCGCCCGGTGACATTGCTACCGACAGTGATGGTTACATCCTCGGCAGTACGGTGCCGGTGCGCTATCGCCAGGACTTTACCACCACAGACTCCACCGAGGTGGACTACGTTGCCATTTCGCCGGTGCAAATTATCTCGGTGGCCACATCCTTAATCCCTTTCCTAGAACACGATGACGCTAACCGAGCCCTGATGGGTTCCAACATGCAGCGCCAGGCGGTACCCCTGCTACGGCCAGAACGTCCGCTGGTGGGTACGGGGCTGGAGGCCCAGGCCGCCCGTGACTCAGGTATGGTGATTATTAGCCGCAGCGATGGGGAGGTAGTCTACCTGGATGCGGATTGGATTAAGGTACGGGATGGGGATGGTAAGCTGCACGAGTACGAATTGCAGAAGTACCAACGGTCTAATCAGGATACCTGTCTGAACCAGAGACCTATCGTTTTTCCGGGCGATCGCGTCCAGACTGGTCAGGTTCTAGCGGATGGCTCCGCCACCGAGGGAGGTGAGCTGGCTCTGGGTCAAAACGTGCTGGTGGCCTACATGCCCTGGGAAGGATACAACTACGAAGACGCCATCCTACTCAGCGAGCGGCTGGTCTATGACGACATCTACACCTCTATCCACATCGAGAAATTCGAGATTGAGGCGCGTCAAACCAAACTGGGGCCGGAGGAAATTACTCGGGAAATTCCCAACGTGGGGGAAGATGCCCTGCGCCAGTTGGATGAAACCGGTATTATCCGCATCGGCGCCTGGGTAGAATCCGGTGATATCCTGGTGGGTAAGGTCACCCCTAAGGGGGAGTCGGACCAACCCCCAGAGGAAAAATTATTGCGGGCTATCTTTGGTGAAAAAGCCCGGGATGTACGGGATAACTCCCTGCGGGTACCCAACGGCGAAAAGGGCCGGGTAGTAGATGTGCGAGTCTTTACCCGGGAACAGGGGGATGAGCTGCCGCCAGGGGCCAACATGGTGGTACGGGTTTATGTTGCCCAAAAACGCAAGATTCAGGTGGGTGACAAAATGGCCGGTCGCCACGGCAACAAGGGCATTATTTCCAGGATCCTACCGATCGAAGACATGCCCTACCTCCCCGATGGCACACCGGTGGATATCGTCCTCAACCCCCTGGGGGTACCCTCCCGCATGAACGTGGGGCAGGTGTTTGAGTGTTTGCTAGGTTGGGCCGCTGAAAATTTGAATGCCCGCTTCAAGGTGATTCCCTTTGACGAAATGTACGGTGAGGAAGCCTCCCGTAATTCCACCCACGGCAAGTTGATGGAAGCGAGGCAATCCACCGCTAAGGAGTGGGTGTTTAACCCTGAGGATCCGGGTAAGATCCAGGTCTTTGATGGTCGTACCGGTGAGCCCTTTGATCGTCCTATCACCATCGGTAAAGCCTACATGCTGAAACTGGTGCACCTGGTGGATGACAAGATTCACGCCCGCTCCACCGGTCCCTACTCCCTGGTCACCCAGCAACCCCTGGGCGGCAAGGCCCAGCAGGGCGGTCAGCGGTTCGGGGAAATGGAGGTGTGGGCCCTGGAAGCCTTTGGGGCGGCCTATACCCTGCAGGAATTGCTAACGGTTAAGTCTGACGATATGCAGGGTCGCAACGAAGCTCTCAACGCCATTGTTAAGGGTAAATCCATTCCTCGCCCCGGTACCCCAGAGTCCTTTAAGGTGCTGATGCGAGAGTTGCAGTCCCTCTGTTTAGACATTGCTGTCCACAAAGTGGAAACCCGCGAGGATGGCACTAGCCGAGATATTGAGGTTGACCTGATGGCCGATCTGAATGTGCGTCGAGCTCCCTCACGCCCCACCTATGAGTCCATCGCTCGGGAGGATAGTGACGACCTGGATGAGTAGTCCTTAACTAGACCAATACTCACAAATCCAGGGCCGACTAGAGGTCAGTCGGCCCTTATATCCCGGGCTTATTAAGATAGGTTACCCGTTTCCCCCTGACTTGATTCAGCGCTTACAAGGAAATACCCACCCATGCCTAAGGTAGAACAGCGGTTTGACTACGTCAAAATTGGATTGGCATCCCCAGAACGAATTCGTCAATGGGGCGAACGTACCCTTCCCAACGGACAGGTGGTGGGGGAGGTGACTAAGCCCGAGACCATTAACTACCGTACCCTGAAACCAGAAATGGATGGGCTCTTCTGTGAGCGCATTTTTGGTCCCGCAAAGGACTGGGAATGCCACTGCGGCAAGTACAAGCGGGTCCGGCACCGCGGTATTGTCTGTGAGCGCTGCGGTGTAGAGGTGACCGAGTCTCGAGTCCGTCGCCATCGTATGGGCTATATCAAACTGGCGGCCCCCGTTGCCCACGTCTGGTATCTGAAGGGTATTCCCAGCTATATTGCCATCCTACTGGACATGCCCCTGCGGGATGTGGAACAGATTGTTTACTTTAATGCCTACGTCGTACTGGACCCAGGCAACGCGGAGAACCTGACCTACAAGCAATTACTGACCGAAGATCAATGGATTGAAATCGAAGATCAACTCTACGATGAAGATACCCAGTTGTCTGGGGTTGAGGTGGGGATCGGTGCGGAAGCGCTACAGCAGCTCCTCCAGGATATGGAACTGGATACGGTGGCGGAAAAGCTCCGAGAGGACATTGCCAACTCCAAGGGGCAAAAGCGGGCCAAGATAATTAAGCGCCTGAGGGTAATTGATAACTTCATCGCCACTGGTTCTAAAACCGAGTGGATGGTGTTGGACGTGATTCCAGTCATTCCCCCCGATCTACGGCCCATGGTGCAGTTAGATGGGGGACGTTTTGCCACCTCAGACCTGAATGACCTCTATCGCCGGGTGATTAATCGTAATAATCGTCTGGCCCGACTGCAGGAAATTCTAGCTCCGGAAATCATTGTCCGCAACGAAAAGCGGATGTTACAGGAAGCGGTGGACGCCTTGATTGACAACGGTCGTCGAGGCCGTACGGTGGTCGGAGCTAATAACCGTCCCCTCAAATCCCTCTCCGATATTATCGAAGGAAAACAGGGCCGTTTTCGCCAAAACCTACTGGGTAAGCGGGTCGACTACTCTGGCCGATCGGTGATCGTGGTGGGGCCAAAGCTGCAAATTCACCAGTGCGGCCTACCTCGGGAAATGGCTATCGAGCTGTTCCAGCCCTTTGTCATCCATCGGCTGATTCGCCAGGGTTTGGTCAACAACATCAAAGCCGCCAAAAAGATGATCCTTAACCAGGATGCCAGTGTCTGGGAGGTGCTGGAGGAGGTGATTGAAAGCCATCCAGTCATGCTGAACCGGGCCCCCACCCTACACCGCCTGGGAATTCAGGCCTTTGAACCAATCCTGGTGGAGGGTCGGGCGATTCAACTCCATCCCCTGGTTTGCCCCGCCTTCAACGCGGACTTTGACGGTGACCAGATGGCGGTCCATGTTCCCCTCTCTCTGGAGGCCCAGGCCGAGGCTCGGCTCTTAATGCTGGCCTCTAACAATGTCCTATCTCCGGCTACGGGGCAACCGATTATTACCCCTAGCCAGGACATGGTGCTGGGTTGCTACTATCTGACCGCCGAGAACCCCAATGCCACCAAAGGAGCGGGGCGTTACTTCGCCAGTCTAGATGACGCCATCATGGCCTTTGAGCAGGGTCTGGTGGATCTCCATGCCCAGGTATGGCTGCGCTTTGATGGCGAAGTGGAATCGGACAAACCCAGCAGTAACCCGGAGCGGACTGAGGCAGAAGATGGCACAGTTACCGAGGTTTATGGAGATCTACGGCGGCGGTTGGATAGGGAGGGAAATTTAATCTCCCAGTACATCAAGACCACTCCCGGTCGGATTATCTATAACAAGGCGGTGCTGGAGGCGATCGCCGGCTAGTCATAACCATGGCGACTCCCTGGGGTCGCCCATCGGAATCCACCCAGGGCAAAACGGGATTCAGGCAACACCACTACAAAAGGGTACAACCTATGGCGGAACAAGGGTCGACTCCATCCTCAATGATTTTTCGCAATCGCATTATCGATAAAAAGCAGCTAAAAAAGCTGATCTCCTGGTCCTTTACCCACTACGGCACTGCCCGCACGGCCCAAATGGCCAACCGTATTAAGGATTTGGGCTTCAAATACGCCACTCGAGCGGGGGTATCGATTAGTGTTGAGGACCTGCAGGTACCCCAGGAGAAGCGGCAACTACTGGCGGCCGCCGAAGAAGACATCCGGGCTACGGAGGAACGCTACACCCGTGGGGAAATCACCGAAGTGGAGCGCCTCACCAAGGTGATCGATACCTGGAATGATACCAGCGAAGAGCTGAAGGATCAGGTGGTTCGCAACTTTAAGGAAAACAACCCCCTCAACTCGGTCTATATGATGGCCTTCTCCGGAGCCCGGGGGAATATTTCCCAGGTCCGCCAACTGGTGGGGATGCGGGGGCTGATGGCCAACCCCCAGGGGGAAATCATTGACCTACCCATTAAGACCAACTTTCGAGAAGGGCTGACGGTGACGGAGTACGTGATTTCCTCCTACGGGGCCCGTAAGGGCCTGGTGGACACGGCTTTGCGTACTGCCGACTCAGGCTACTTGACCCGTCGCCTGGTGGATGTCTCGCAGGACGTGATTATTCGAGAGCAGGACTGTGGCACCCATCGGGGTATTCCCCTGCGCAGTATGACCGATGGCGAACGGGTGCTGATCCCCCTGGAAAACCGACTGTTGGGTCGGGTGGTGGCCACCGATGTGTTACACCCGCAAACCGGTGAGATTTTGCTGGAGAAAAACCAGGCGGTTTCCCCTGAGCTGGCTGAAACCCTGGTTCAGGCAGGTGTAGAGGAGGTAATGGTGCGATCTCCCCTGACCTGCGAAGCCACCCGCTCCGTTTGCCAACTTTGCTACGGTTGGAGCCTGGCCCACTCAGAAATGGTTGATCTGGGAGAAGCCGTTGGTATTATCGCCGCCCAATCGATTGGGGAGCCCGGTACCCAGATGACCATGCGGACCTTCCACACTGGCGGCACCTTCACAGGGGAAATGGCCCCTCGCATTAAGGCCAGTAAGAGCGGTGTAGTGCGCATGTCCAAGCGCTATAAAACCCGCCCGTTTCGGACCCGCTACGGTGAAGATGCCTTCATGCTGGAGTCTAACGCCGACCTGGTAATTGAGGGCGGCGGCAAGAACCAAACCGAAAGCCTACCCCAGGGTACTATTTTGTTTGTTAACGAAGGCGATACCGTTGCCCAGGAACAGCTGCTCGCAGAGCTGCCCTCCGCGGGCCGTACCCGGAAAGTTACAGAAAAAGCCACTAAGGACGTTACCTCGGATTTAGCTGGGGAGGTCAAATTTGATGGCTTGGTGCAGGAGGAAAGAACTGATCGCCAGGGCAACACCACCCGCTTGGCCCAGCGCGGGGGGCTGCTCTGGGTACTCTCCGGTGATGTCTACAACCTCTTACCCGGGGCAGAGCCCGTGGTCAACAACGGTGACAACGTTAAGGCAGGGGATACCCTAGCCACTACTAAACTCACCACTGAGCGCGGAGGGCTGGTGCGTTTGCCCGTCCCAGAGGATGACAAGGGCAGCCGCGAGGTGCAAATTATTACCGCTTCGGTCATGCTTGACCAAGCCCAGGTTCGCAAGGAGCAGGGCCAGGGACGGGAGCACTACTTCATTGAGACAACCTACGGTCAACGGTTCTCCCTGATTGCCACCCCCGGCGCTAAGGTTACCAGCGGCCAAGTAATTGCCGAACTCGAGGATAATCGCTATCAAACTCAGACCGGTGGCATTGTCAAGTTTTCTGGCTTAGAGGTGGCTAAAAAAGGTAAAGGTAAGCAGGGCTACGAAGTTGTCCAGGGGGGCACCCTCCTGTGGATTCCGGAGGAAGCCCACGAGGTTAACAAAGATATCTCCCTACTGCTGGTGGAAGACGGTCAGTACGTAGAAGCCGGCACAGAAATCGTCAAGGACATTTTCTGTCAAAACAGCGGCGTGGTTGAGGTCACCCAGAAAAATGACATCCTGCGGGAGGTGCTGATTAAGCCCGGGGATATTCACATGGTGGATGCCCCCGAAGATGTAATGGACCGCGATGGGGCGATCGTGACGGCGGGCGAGGAGGTCATGCCGGGTTTAATAGCGGAGGACCTGCGTTTCGTCGAGTACGTTGAAACCCCAGAAGGGGCAGCCATGCTACTCCGACCCGTAGATGAGTATCCAGTGCCGGACGAGCCCGCTGTCCCCAGCCAGGGGTCGAACGCTGAGGCAATTAGCTCCATCAAACTGCGGGCGGTGCAGCGGGTTCCCTACAAAGATGGGGAACGGGTTAAATCCGTGGATGGCGTAGAGTTGCTACGGACCCAACTGGTTCTAGACATCGAAGACGAAGCTCCCCATGTGGTGGCAGATATTGAACTGGTTCCTGATGAACAGGATCCTGACCTGATGCGTTTACAGATGGTGGTCCTGGAAACCCAGGTCATCCGTCGCGATGTGGCCGCCGACCAAACCCAGGGTAGTACCGTTACGGCCCTACTGGTGGAAGAGGGACAACAGATCGGTCCTGGAGCGATTCTGGCCCGAACCGAAATCAAGTGCAAAGAATCCGGCGAGGTACGAGGCATTCGGAAAGGTCAGGAAGCGGTGCGTCGTCTACTGGTGGTACGAGATTCAGACCGGGTGGAAGTCGACCTCCAGGGACAATCCACCTCCGTTCAGGTCGGTGATCTGGTGGTGGCGGAAACCCCCTTGGCCCCAGGTATCAGCCATAATGAGTCCGGAGAGGTTACTGCCATTAGCGGCTCCCAGCTAACACTGCGATTAGCTCGTCCCTATCGGGTATCCACCGGTGCCGTACTTCACATTGAGGATGGTGACCTGGTGCAACGGGGGGATAACCTGGTGTTACTGGTGTTTGAACGGGCGAAAACCGGCGATATTATTCAGGGTTTACCCCGTATTGAAGAATTGCTGGAGGCCCGCAAACCGAAGGAAGCCTGTGTCCTGGCTCGACGACCCGGCACTGCCCAGGTGGTCTATAGCGATGATGAAAGTGTTGAAGTTAAAGTGATTGAAGAAGATGGAGTAGTCGCCGAGTACCCCATCAATCCGGGGCAAAATGTGACCGTTTCCGACGGCCAGGTGGTCAGTACCGCTGAACACCTGACCGATGGTCCTGCCAACCCCCACGAAATTCTCGAGGTGTTTTTTGAATACTACCTCAGCCTGGGGCGAGGTACCCACGATGCAGCCCTTTTGAGCTTGCAACAGGTGCAGTCCTTCCTGGTGAATGAGGTACAGTCGGTGTACCAGTCCCAGGGGATTGACATTTCAGACAAACACACCGAGGTGATCGTCCGGCAAATGTCCTCAAAATGCCGTATCGATGATGGTGGCGATACTACTATGCTACCCGGGGAGTTGGTGGAGATTTACCAGGTTGAACAGGTCAACGAAGCCATGTCCATTACTGGCGGTGCCCCAGCCCAGTACACCCCCGTACTCTTAGGGATCACCAAAGCCTCCCTGAACACCGATAGCTTTATTTCCGCCGCCAGCTTCCAGGAAACTACCCGGGTCTTGACCGAAGCGGCGATCGAGGGCAAGTCTGACTGGCTACGGGGTCTGAAGGAAAATGTGATTATCGGTCGACTGATCCCGGCCGGTACCGGCTATAACGCCTACGAAGATTCCCCAGCGTTGGATATAGATGCGGGCTACGACTCCCCCATCATTGATGACGATATGATGTTGCCTGACGTGGTGCTGGACGATCTCACCGCCCGCAGCTACGATATGGACCCTGACCTGGGGATGATAGTGGATGATGAAATGATTGGCGGTCTATCCGTCGAAGAAAGATCAGAATCCGCCAGTAGCAATGATACCGCTGAAGATGACGACGACTTTTCCGCCATGGCGGAAGAGCTGGCCATGTTGGATTTAGATGATGACTTGCTAATTGATGACCAGACGGAAGCGCCTTAGACTTCTGTAGTCTCCAGCCAGGTCTGCAACTGAGCTCGGGTTGGCATGGCAGCCTGAGCTCCAGCCTGGGTAACGGCATAGGCGGCCACGGCGGTGGCAAAGGCTACGGCTGGCTCCAGGGCCATATGCTCCGCTAGGGCTGTCGCCAAGCCGCCGTTGAAGGCATCTCCCGCGGCCACAGTATCCACCGCCCTGACCGGCAGGGCGGCGTGGTGGAAGTGACCAGCCTGGGTCGCCACCACCACGCCATCCGATCCTAATTTAACGATCGCCGTTCCCACTCCCCGCTGTCGCAGGGCTGCCGCTGCTAGCATCGCTGTATCCCTATCCTCCACAGCGATGCCGGTCAATTGACTGGCCTCAATTTGATTGGGAGTGATCACCTGCAAACAGGGATAAAGGGAGGCCGGCAAGTCTGCCCTAGCAGGTGCTGGATCCAGAATGACCTTGACATCCCGCTGGTGGGCCAGGGTTGCCGCCGCCACCACAGTGTCCAAGGGCACCTCCAGTTGCAGCAACAACCAATCCCCCGGGTGTAAGGCGTTGGCCAGGGTTGCCAATTCTGCTTCCCCCACCTGATTATTGGCAGCGGGCACCACCACAATTTGATTTTGCCCCCCATCATCCACCAGGATAGTGGCTACTCCGGTGGTCTGGCCCGAAACCACCCTCACTCCTTGGGTAGCAACGCCTACTCTGGATAGGGACTTTAGTAAGCTGTGGCCGAAGCTATCATCCCCAACACAGCCGATCATGCTGGTCCTGGCCCCTAATTGAGCCGCCGCTACGGCCTGGTTGCCCCCTTTGCCCCCGGGAACCGTCTCAAACCGGCGACCCAGCAAAGTTTCCCCCACCAGGGGAAGGCGCGGAGTGCGGCACACCAGATCCATGTTGAGGCTGCCCAGCACATAGATGGCTGGCATGGTCAACCTTCGTCCCCCACCGGGTGGGGGGGGAGAGGATTGGTGGGCCGATCGCTGCTCCAGGCCCACCAAGCGGTTCCACAGTCACCGCAGTGGTAAAACTCCTGCCACCGCCGCCGTTGATCCGCCCCGTAGACCGGCGATCGGCGATTGATCCAAACCGCCTTAGCTTGGCGGCTGCCTGCTCGGCAACGGGGGCAAGTAAAACCAGGGGTGTGGGTGGCCTGATCAACCCACTCAGGAGGAATAGCGGAAAAAGGATCCATAGAGGAGCTAGAACTTCTCCAGTTGGTCAAGGCGCAACCAGATATTAGGGGTAGGCACATGGCCAAACTTCACCAGGGCGTAGTCCTCACGAATCTCCATCACCTCTCCCCGGGTTTCAAATAGATAGCTAGGGAAGCGGCGATCGCTGGCCGTGGCTTCCAAGCTGTTGTCCAGCTGCTCACGAACGGCTCGCACCAGATCGCCCCGTTTTAACGCTACTGCCATACGGTTAACTCCCTTACTTGTCATACCCCTATCTTAACCATAGCCCTCCTGATCGGCACCCTACCCTGAGCCCCAAACAACGATCTAAGAGTCAGCAGAACCCTCAGCCAGTCTTTTGTTTCACCGATCCATTTATTTGCGAGCCTACGAGCCTACCCTACTTGCCGGTATAGTTATCCTGTATTTTTCCTGCTGAAAAGGCGACCATGGGTTTTTCCTTGCCGGTCTCTCAAAAACTGGCTGTTGCCGATTCTGCTAGTAGCCCTGGTGGTGATCGGCTTAGGCTTAGGCCTGGCCAGCTTGCCCCCCCACCCCCCGCCGCCACCGCCGGGTTCCGTCCCCTTGAGCGGCCAGACCCCCAAGCCCAACTGGTGGAAACCGGGCTACACCGACTGGGCTAAGTCAGGCCTGGACAGTGCTATGGCCCGGATCATTCGCCTCGATCGACAGACTTTGATTCTCCAGTCCTTGATACTGGTGGTGGGGCTGGTGTTGCTCATTAAGCTGTAATAGGGAGGCCCCAACCTGGGCCAGATCAGTCTCTGGCGACTAGGAAGACTTGACTGGCAGGCCTACCGTCTGCCGTTCATCCTCCCGCAGTACCTGTTGTCGGCGAGCCCAAATCTGGTGGGGGATGTGGGGCGCCTCATCGGCCAGGCGATCGAGTTTCTGGCGCAGAATGGCGATCATCTCTGCCTGGGGCTGGGGGCAGGTGGCCAGCATTTCCTCGGTCTCCCGGCGCAGGGCCCCATACCTGGAGGCACTGAGGCGATGTTTCTCAGCCTTTTCGGCAAATCGGAAAAAGGTTTGGAGACTGGCGAGGGTGGCAGCCAACAGGCTGGTCAAACCGGTCGCGATCTGGAGGGTAGGATTGATGGGGGTTTGACCCATGCTGGAAAACACCGAACTACCCACCAGGGTGGACAACACAATCACCGGAATGCCCAGGACCAGATGCAGGCGATCGCAGGCCTTAGCGGCTTCATAGTGGCAATACTGGACAAAACGAATGCGCTTATACCAGTCAGCCAAAAGTTGATCGGTAGAGAGGATCATCTGCCACCAGGGGTAAGGGATGGAGCCTGAATCCAGTTTAGCGTTGACAGCGAGGACAGTAGTGGGCCGATCTCCCAGCCAACTTCAACCGCCGAATTGGGGTCTGACAAACTCGACAGGGCCGATCCTCGCGATCGTAGACCCAGGCCACACCGCCATAGTTGCCGTTAATGCCATAGATATCCCGGTAGTCGCTGAAGCTGGTGCCCCCCGACTCAATGCTGGTGGTTAGCACCTGTAGGATGGCCCCATGGAGGTGACTTAAACGGGATGGCCCCAGGCGCTGACTGGCGGTGGTGGGGCGAATACCGCTCAAAAACAGGGCTTCATCCGCATAGATATTACCCAGGCCGGCCACCAGGCGCTGATCCAGCAGGGCGTTTTTAATCGGTCGCTGGCTGCCCCGCAGCCGTTGTCCTAAATACTCGGGGCTAAACTCCGGGGCAAAGGGCTCCGGTCCCAGCCCCTGCAAACCGGTAATCACGGCCTGGAGAGGTTGACCAGGGGGAACCCACCAGAGGCGTCCAAAGGTGCGTTGATCGAGAAAACGGAGCTCCCGATCGCCCTGGAGAAAAAACCGCGCCCGACAGTGGACGCTAACCGGGGTAGCTGGGTCAAGCCAGAGCAATTGACCGGTCATCCGCAGGTGTACCCCCAGGTAACCCGCCCCCTCACCATCCTCCCGGGCCAGCTCCCCCAGCAGATACTTACCCCGCCGATGCCAGCCGGCAAAGCAGGCGTCCCTAATGCCCCGCCAGAAGTCAGCGGCTCCATCAGGGGCAGCCAGGCTGCGGGGTAGCAGCAGATCAACCCCCCGAATCGGTTGATGCAGGGTGACCCGGTTCAAGCCCCGGCAAACGGTTTCCACCTCAGGCAGCTCAGGCACAGGGGCTTCAACCCGATCCAGGGGGAGTGGGTTCCGCCTTAGTCTTGCCGGTCGCCTTAGGGGATCGCTTAGTACTGGAGGTCTTGCTGGCGGCGGCGGTTTTTGTCGTGCCCCTGGCCTTGGTTTTGCGGGCAGTGGTGCCGCTGCCCGCCTTGGTAGTCCGGCTGGTTTTAGAGGTGCCGGAGGCGGTACCCGCTTTGCCCTTTTTAGCCTTAGTTCCCTTGCTGGTAGCCTTAGCCCCAATCCAAGTCAGGGCTTGCTCCAGGGTAATGGCTTCGATTTCCAACCCCTCAGGAACCGAGGCATTCACCTTGCCATGCTTAACGTAAAGACCGTAGGGCCCATTAAACACCGCAATCGTCTCCCCATCCTCCGGATGGGGTCCCAACTCCTTGAGGGGTTCCACCTTGCGGCGACCACGCCCGGTCTTGGGTTGGGCCAGTAACTCCAGGGCCCGTTCCAGGCTAATGGTGAGCACATCATCCTCCCCCTTGAGGGAACGGTAGTCCCGCCCTTCCTTGCCCTGATCATGCACTACATAGGGTCCAAACCGGCCCTGGCTGGCTTTGATCGGCGCGCCACTGTCTGGATGAACCCCCAACAGCCGGGGTAGGCGCAGCAGCCCCACGGCGGTCTCCAGGGTGAGCTGCTCGGGGGATAACCCCTTGGGTAAGGAGGCTCGCTTGGGATTGGGGTTGTCCTCCGTGCTATCCCCCAACTGCACGTAGGGACCGTAGGGGCCAATCCGCAGGTAGATGGGCTCGCCGGTATCGGGGTGCAGCCCCACCTGATCTGGGCCTTCTACCTTTTGCCTGATGATGCGCTCGATCTGGTCCTCGTCTAAATCGGCGGGGGGCACATCCACAGGAATGGAGGCTCGCACCGCTTCGCCGTCGGTGTCCAGCTCAATGTAGGGCCCATAGCGGCCAATCCTCACCTTGGCGGCCAGGTCGTTGAGCAGCACCGTGCGGGCAGCGGCGGCATCAATTTCCGTCTCCCGGACCTGAACCTGCTGCTCTAGCCCCTGTTCGCCACCGTAGAAAGTCCTCAGGTAGGGTAACCAGTCCACCTCGCCGGTGGAGATCTCATCCAGGGTTTGCTCCATCCGGGCGGTAAATTGCACATCCACCAAGTCGGGGAAGTTTTGCTCCAGAAGGGCGGTGACCGCAAAGGCGGTGAAGGTGGGGATGAGACTGTTGTTAACCAGCCGCACGTAGCCGCGATCGATGATGGTGCCAATCACCGTGGCGTAGGTGCTGGGCCGACCAATTCCTTCGCTTTCCAGCACTTTGACCAGGGTGGCTTCAGTGTAGCGGGCGGGGGGTTGGGTTTCGTGGCCGATCGCCTCCAATTGGGCACAGGTGAGGGCATCAGCGGTGGCTAGGGGGGGCAGAAGCACCTCCTGGTCCTCCAGGGCCGCCTCCGGATCGTCAGACCCCTCCACGTAGGCGCGGAAGAAGCCCGGGAAGTCAATGCGTTTGCCGGTGGCCCGAAACACCGCCTCCTCCACCTCGATGGAAGCGGTGATATGGGTTTGGCGAGCCTCCGCCATCTGACTGGCCACGGTACGCTTCCAGATCAGATCGTAGAGGGCGGCTTCCCGACCGGTTAACCCGGTTTCCTGGGGCGTTCTAAAGGTGCTGCCCGCCGGGCGGATGGCTTCGTGGGCCTCCTGGGCCCCCTTGCTTTTAGTGGCATACTGGCGGGGCTTGGGACTCAGGTAAGCACTGCCATAGCGAGACTCCACGCAGGCCCGGGCGGCGGCGATCGCCTGCTCTGAGAGGTGCACGGAGTCGGTCCGCATGTAGGTGATGTAACCCTGTTCGTAGAGGTTTTGGGCCACCCGCATGGTATCTCGAGCCGATAGGCGTAACTTGCGATTGGCCTCCTGCTGCAGGGTGGAGGTGGTAAAGGGAGGGGCCGGTTTACGGGTGGAGGGCCGTTCCTCCAAACCACTGACCGTCCAGACCGCGGATTGCAGCCGAGCTTGCAGATCCTGGGCACGGACCTCGTCCAGCAACACCACCTGGCGGCCCTGGGCAACTTGCCCCGTGGCCTCGTCAAAGTCACTGCCATTGGCTAAGCGGGTGCCACCCAGGCTATGCAGTTTTGCCTCAAAGGCGGACCGGTCCTTCAGCAGGGTCGCCTTTAAATCCCAGTAAGACCCCTTACGGAAGGCCCGGCGTTCCTTCTCCCGGTTCACCACCAACTTCACCGCCACCGACTGCACCCGACCCGCCGACAGGCCGCCAGCAATTTTCTTCCAAAGTAGGGGGGATAGGGTATAACCCACCAGGCGGTCCAGAATACGTCGAGTTTCCTGGGCATGGACCAGTTGGTCATCAATGGTGCGACAGTTCTGTAAAGCGACCTGTATGGCTTCCTGGGTAATCTCGTGGAACACCATCCGTTTGGTGGGCACCTTTGGGTTCAAAACCTGTAGCAGATGCCAACTAATGCTTTCCCCTTCCCGGTCTTCGTCCGTGGCCAGCACCAGTTCATCCGCCTGCTTCAGGGCATCCTGAAGGGTTTTCACCACCTTCTTCTTATCACTGGGAATGATGTAAAGGGGAGCAAAGTCCGCCTCTGGATTAACCCCCAGTTGCGCCCATTTCTCCCGCTTCACACTGGCAGGAATCTCGCTAGCGGAGCGGGGTAAATCTCGCACATGGCCCATGGAGGCTTCGACCCGATAGCCCCTCGGCAGATAGTTGCGGATGGTTTTAGCTTTAGTGGGAGATTCAACGATAACAAGGGTTGACATAGGCGATTATCACCGACGCTCTAGCAATGGTTTAGCACTAAAAATAGAGTTATGAAATGGTTATTACCCGAATAAATCTATTAAACCCACCTCCATCTCAGGGAAATCCTTGGGTACGTGATCAATTTACTGCACAGCCAGACCCCAACAACACCGGGGATATCAAAAAAATTAACCATTCCGTGGGGTAATCGGGCAAGGCTTAAATTTTCTTAAAAAACTTCATTTTCAGGCTACCCTAAAGTCTGGCTAGCCCAACTCTACTGCGGTGCTCCATCCCCCAGTACCTCGCCAAGGCATTAGCAGGCGTGGTATAGCTTTAATAGGGTTCTCCGCCGGTTCGGACCCAATTTCAATTTACCCCTGTCAACCTCGAGGAAAAGCAACCATGGACTTTGCTAACCTTGCCTCCCAGTTAAATGCTGGCACCATAGTCCCGGAGGGAGTACTCATCCTGACGATTTTAGTGATTTTGGTGGGCGATCTAATCCAGGGGCGGTCCTCCTCTGCCTGGACTCCCTACGCCGCCATCCTGGGTTGTTTGGCGGCGGTGGTTAGCTTGGCCCGCCAATGGGGGGCAGCGGATCCGGTTGGCTTCCTGGGGGCATTTACTGCCGATGACCTGGCCATTGTGTTCCGTGGCATTATCGTTTTATCCGCCGCGGTGACCGTACCCATGGCAATTCGCTATGTTGAGCAGTCCGGTACTGCCCTGGCGGAGTTCCTGGTGATCTTGCTGACCGCTACCCTGGGGGGCATGTTTCTGGCGGGCGCCAGTGAGCTGGTGATGATCTTTGTCGCCCTGGAAACCCTTAGTATTTCCTCCTATTTGCTCACCGGCTACATGAAACGGGATCCCCGCTCCAACGAAGCGGCCCTAAAATATTTACTGATTGGCGCCGCCAGTTCGGCCATTTTCCTCTACGGATCCTCCCTGTTGTACGGACTATCTGGGGGGCAAACTCGGCTAGGGGCGATAGCAGCTCACCTTTCCACTGAGGGCGGTGATCCCCCCATCGGTCTGGTGGTGGCCCTGGTGTTTGTGATTGCTGGTATTGCCTTCAAAGTTGCCGCCGTTCCTTTCCACCAGTGGACCCCCGATGTCTACGAAGGCTCCCCCACTCCGGTGGTAGCCTTTCTTTCCGTAGGATCTAAGACCGCTGGTTTTGCCCTGGCCATTCGCCTGCTGGTGGCCGCCTTCCCCCTGGTGACAGAGCAGTGGCACTTTGTTTTTACCGCCCTGGCAGTGCTGAGCATGGTGTTGGGCAACGTGGTAGCCCTGGCCCAAACCAGCATGAAACGGCTACTGGCCTACTCCTCCATTGGCCAGGCAGGGTTCTTGATGATAGGTTTGGTGGTGGGTACGGATGCCGGCTATGCCAGCATGATTTACTACCTGCTGGTCTACCTCTTTATGAACCTGGGGGGCTTTATCTGTGTCATTCTTTTCGCCCTGCGCACCGGCACCGATCAGATCAGCGAGTATAGCGGTCTCTATCAAAAGGATCCGCTGCTGACCCTGGCCCTGAGCATTTGCCTACTCTCCCTGGGGGGCATTCCTCCCCTGGCTGGCTTCTTTGGCAAAATCTATATTTTCTGGGCGGGTTGGCAGGCCGGAGCCTACGGCCTGGTGTTGGTGGGGTTGGTCACCAGTGTAATCTCCATCTATTACTACATCCGCGTAGTTAAGATGATGGTGGTCAAGGAACCCCAGGAAATGTCAGAGGTGGTGAAAAATTATCCCGCCATCCGCTGGGATCTGCCAGGCCTGAGGCCGCTGCAGGTCACCCTGGTGTTGATGGTGGTAGCCACATCCCTGGCTGGCATCCTGTCTAATCCTCTGTTTACCCTGGCCAATGATGCCGTGGTGCGAACCCCTCTGTTAAATCCTTCCCTGGTCAGTCATCTGTCCACCAGTCCGGTGATCAGCATGGCCAGGGTTGATTAATCTGCCATCTCCCCCTTGACCTTCTTCCCCCTGTTGCATGGACACTCAGCGTTGTGATGCTCTACTGGTGGGCGGAGGCATTATGGGAGCTACCCTGGCCACCCTGCTGCGCCAGGTCGATCCCAACCTCCAGGTGGTAGTGGTGGAACGGCTTATGGATCTGGCGGCCGAAAGCACCGCCGCCATGAATAATGCCGGTACCGGCCATGCCGCCAACTGCGAGCTGAACTATACACCGGTGAACCGGGATGGCTCCCTATCGATCGACCAGGCCCTGGCGATCAATCTAGCCTTTGAGCGCAGCCTAGAGTTTTGGAGTGGGCTAGTGGAACAGGGCCTGCTGAGCGATCCCGCTCACTTTATTCGACCGGTGCCCCACCTCAGTTTTGTCTGGGGCGAGGAGAATGTGGCCTTTCTGCAGCACCGTTATCAGCGGCTCAGCGCCCTACCCCAGTTTGCCGACATGGCCTGGGGGCGAGATCGCCAGGAGTTGCAGGAGTGGATGCCCCTGGTAATGGGGGGGCGATCCCCGGATCAACCGGTGGCCGCCACCCGGGTGGAACGGGGCACCGATATCAACTTTGGTAGCCTCAGTCGGTTGCTGTTAGAGGGCTTAGAGCGGCGGGGGCTGAGTTTATTGCGGGGCTGGCAGGTGATTAACCTCAGGCGTCAGACCCCCGAGGCCCCTGAATGGCAGGTGGAGGCCCACAACAGTCAGGGAGCGGAGATCACCTTCCAGACCCCCTTTGTCTTCCTCGGGGCAGGGGGGGGGACCCTGTCCCTATTGCAGCGATCGGGGATTCCTGAGGCCAGGGTGTATGGTGCCTTTCCGGTCAGCGGGCAGTGGCTGGTGTGCCACAACCCCCAGGTGATTGCAGCCCACCACGCCAAGGTCTACGGCAAAGCCGCCCTGGGGGCGCCGCCAATCTCCGTGCCCCACCTGGATACTCGCTGGATTGAGGGCCGTCAAGCCCTGCTGTTTGGCCCCTATGCCGGCTTCAGCAGCCGTTTTCTAAAGCGCGGTTCTCGCTTGGATTGGCCCCGTTCCATGCGCCCCGGCAATCTATTGCCTACCCTGCAGGTGGGCCTGGATAACTTTCACCTGGTGCGCTACCTGGTGGGTCAGGTCGCCCAATCCATGGATCAGCGCCTGGCCAGTCTGCGTCAGTTTTTTCCCGAGGTGGATGGCGCTGATTGGAACCTGGCGGTGGCCGGTCAACGGGTACAAATTATTAAAAACATCAAGGGCCACGGCCAACTGCGCATGGGCACAGAGGTAGTCAGTAGCGGAGATGGATCCTTAGTGGCCCTACTGGGGGCCTCCCCAGGGGCCTCGACGGCGGTGGATATTATGCTGGAGGTGCTACAGCGCCATTTCCCCACGGCCCTGGCCACCCCAGCCTGGCAAGGGCGGCTACGCCAGCTACTCCCCTCCTGGGGAGAGAACCTGGGTCAAAATCCTGAATTGTTAGCCCGTTGTCGGCAACGCCATAACACCATTCTGGAGTTACACCCCGAGTAACTTGGCTGCAGGCGGTTCCACCCCAATGTCTGGAATTCTCGAGGCTAGAGCGTTGCGGCTGTATGACAGGTAGATAGGATAACAGCCCAAGGGGAGACATTGCCTGGGGTCAGAGACCTGGGTAACTGCTGGGTCCTGACCCTTGAACTATGGATTCCCTACCTATCAGGGTCTTCCGGTTGAGGTTGATAACCGGCCATCTACTCCGGAGAATAAAAGTCCGTAGACTCTTCGTCGATATCGGTGTCAGTGTCGGCTTCGGCGGCGATGTAGCTGCGGTAGTACTCCTCCAGGTCAGCGGCACTGATGGAGCGTTCCGAGGGGTTCTCGAAGAATGCCTTCACCTTTAGGTACCGACGTAGCCCGTCCGCCCCAGCATCGTGCTGGGTGGCGGCCTTAAAGTCCTCCGGTAGGCTATCGCTAATCTCCAGCCAGGCCTCCTCCAGGATATCTTCTACATCCTCGTTGGGAGCGTTGTCGATCAGCGTCTCTAAGCCATCGAGAATGTCAATCAGGGCAAGAATTTCTGGCAGCTGCTCCGAGTCAGACATTGAGCGGGGGATGGATAAAACCAATGGATATGTAAAAAATTTTAACGGAGGATGGTCCACGGCGATCGCCGGATTACCATCGGCCTGTTGGTCTCCACCCCAGCCTCGCCTCTGCCCTGGGGCCCCAGCCCTAGGCGCCCTTGATTAGTAACATCGGTGTTGTTAAAGTCAACACTGTACCCATTCTCTGGCTTTCCCTAGTCCTGTGAACCCCCTACTCAGCCTCGACTATATTCCGGCTCTGGAGTCCCTCGGGGATGATTTCTACGATCTGGTGGCGGCGGCGGCCTTTCCCCAGCATCGCCTGCGGTTTCGCAACGATCACCTGTTGACCCGGCTCGGGCTAGACCAGGCCGCGGTCAGTGATGAGCATTTTATCGCTGCCTTTGGCCAATTCCAGGGCCGGGAACTCTTCCTGGCCCTGCGTTACCACGGCTATCAGTTTGGTCAATACAATCCCTTTTTAGGGGATGGCCGGGGCTTTCTCTACGGTCAGCTGCGGGGGGTAGACGGCGAGCTCTACGATCTGGGCACCAAGGGTTCGGGCACCACCCCCTACTCCCGGGGCGGCGATGGCCGCCTCACCCTCAAGGGTGGGGTGCGGGAGGTACTGGCGGCGGAAGCCCTCCATGCCCTGGGGGTGACCACCTCCCGCACCTTGAGTTTGGTGGAAACCGGTGAGGCCCTCTGGCGCGGCGATGAACCCTCCCCCACCCGCTCTTCCGTAATGGTGCGATTTAGCCGTTCCCACATCCGTTTTGGCAGCTTTGAGCGGTTGCACTACCACGATCGCCCCGATCTGATGGCCAAACTGCTGGAGCATGTGATTGATGTTTACTACCCCGGGTCTCGACTCTACCGCGATCGCCAAGAGCGGTTCCTGGCCTTCTACGATGAATTGGTGGACCGGGTAGCGGCCCTAGCGGCCCAGTGGATGGCGGTGGGGTTCTGCCACGGTGTGCTCAACACCGATAACATGTCGATCACCGGTGAAAGCTTTGACTACGGCCCCTACGCCTTCATCGATCGCTACGATCCCCGCTTCACCGCCGCCTACTTTGACCATGGGGGGCGCTATAGCTACGGTAACCAGCCCGGTATCTGCCAACTCAACCTCAAGGCCCTGCAAAAGCCCCTGGCCCAACTCA
>JAYKIM010000187.1:0-12144 GCA_035286245.1 Cyanobacteriota bacterium
TTCATCGACACACTGCCATCCGGCGTGGGCACCTCAATCTTACCCCCCAAAACCGCCTCATCAGGGGTAATCGGGACTTCGCAAACCAGGTTATCGCCCTCCAACTTAAAGAGGGGATGGGGGCTCAGTTGCACCACCAGGTAGATATCCCCCCGCTGTTTGGTATAGGGGTTGAGCTGACCCTTGCCCTTTAACCGCACCTTACTGCCCTGTTTAGCTCCCGGCGGAATCCTCACCTCCACTTCATCATTACCAATCCGCAGGCGCTTTTGGGTACCGTGGAAGGCCTCACTTAAGCTGAGGCTAATGTTAGCCTCCTGATCAACAGACTGGGACGGCACTCCGGTGTCAAAGCCAAAGCCGCTACCACCCCCACCGCCGTAGGAATAACCACGGGTGCGGCCTCCGGACGTTCCCCCGGCAAAGCGACCCAGCAGTTCATTAATAAACTCATCAAAGCTGCCGTCGGCACTAAAATCAAAGCCGCCAAAATCCCCAGGGCTGCCACCATAGGCACCGCCTCCAGCCCGATCAGCCTGCTGCCAGTATTGGCCAAACTGATCATATTTCTTACGTTTATCGGGGTCCGACAGAACTTCGTAGGCTTCGCTAACCTCTTTAAACTTAGCTTCAGCCCCCTTATCCCCCGGATTGACATCGGGGTGATACTTTCGGGCCAACTTCCGGAATGATTGCTTAATCTCATCGGTTGAGGCCGTTCGACTGACCCCCAGCAGGGCGTAGTAATCCTTGAAGCCTGTGGCCGCCATGGCATACCTCCTAACACTTAGCTCTAGCCTAGCAAAATCAACGGTCTAGGGCGGTTCGGTTTTCTGCCAAGAGGGGATCGGAGAGACTGAAGACCTTAAGCATGTTGTTGCAGTAACTCCACAATCGCTTGATGCTCCACGGGGGGTTCCAGGGGAAAGTCCTGCCGGGTATCGGTAATTAGCCAGTCTAGGGCGGCAGCCTTCATGTCAATGGAGGCACCACTTTTGTCCACGCAGTAGCGGCCAAACACCAGCTTGTCCGCCAATCGTACTCCCGGACCAATGCGGGAGTATTCAAAGATGACACTCTTATCCACGATCGCCCCACTACAAATAGCGCAGTTGTTAGCAATGGCGCTGGGGCCAATGATGGTAGCGCCGTCCTCAATGTGGGTCATGCCCCCAATGTAGACAGGCCCTTCGATGTGGACCTTATCCCAGTTGGCCTTGACGTTCAGCCCAGCATAGACCCCTGGATAAATTTCCTGACCCGGGATATCCACCAGGTTAACCACCCCCGTCAGGACATCTTGAATAGCCTGCCAGTAGTCGGGCACCTTACCGATGTCAACCCATTCAAATTCCATGGGAATGGCATAGAAGGGAGCCTGGTTAGCCACTAGCTTGGGCATTAGATCACTGCCGATGTCAAAGGGAACCCCTGAGGGAATATAGTCAAATACCTCAGGCTCAAAGATATAGATACCGGTATTAATTTCCGTACTGAGGGCATCCTCAACCGCGGGTTTTTCCTGAAAGGACTTGACCCGCCCATTCTCATCGGTGACCACAACCCCGTAGCTAGGCACCTGTTTGAGGGGAACGGTTTTAGTAATGATGGTGGCAATGGATCCCTTCTCTCGGTGACGTCGAACCGCCTCCGTCAGATTGAGATTGATCAGGGCGTCGCCACAGAGCACCACAAAGGTATCGTCAAAGAAGGGGGAAAAGTCTTGGATCCTACGCATCCCTCCGGCGGAACCCACCGCTTCCCCCACCAGCTCCCCATCGACAATGCGGCCCTCAAAGGAGTATCCAATTTCTACCCCAAATCGTTGACCGTCACGAAAGTATCCTTCGATTTCATTAGCTAGGTGACTGACGTTCACCATAATCTGATTAAAGCCATGCTGACGTAACAACTCCAGCAAAAACTCCATTACGGGTTTTTGCATCAGGGGAATCATGGGTTTAGGAATGGTGTAGGTGATCGGCCGTACCCGAGTGCCCTTTCCAGCCGCCAGAATCATGGCTTTCATGGTAAATAAGGTCCTTGAGACTATAATTTCGCTAAATAAGTTATCTATCTAAACTAATAATCAGTCTAAGCTATGGGCTGTAGACCCTGGGCTAGGGAATTCGGCCAGCTAGACTAGAGTAGGAATGGCCAGCCTCTTGGGGATAAACCTGAGGAAAACCCTATTCGCTGTCTAATCCTTCTTAGTTTAAAATTAGGCCATCGCACCGCTGCCCTTAGCAACAAACTCCCCATCGAATCAGGCTAATACTGCTACCCTGGTCAAGGTGCTTGAGCACCTGCCGGGGTATAGCATTGGCTAGAGTGCTTAGGCGAGGGGGTAATCAACTATGAAAAGTTATAAAGAGTTAGTTAGTTTAATTGAAAAAATAAATTGACTACTCCCTTATAGTACTGTACTTTGCCTCTAGATTGGTCTGGTTAGCTTGACTTTAAAGAGCCCTCACAGTTGTAGTAAAAATCTGGTGAAAAACCGTCAATGGGTGTTATTCGGCCAAGATAAAGGAATTGGATGCAAGTTCTTCGGTGCTGAGGGGATCGCGATTCAGGTTTCTAACCTTCAGATCTTCGTAGAAATTTTGCTGTGATAGCTCTACCTTAGATTGGGCGGATAGAAATAATAGACCCCAGAATACCCCAACCCGTTCATGCACAGCGGCGGCGTGGGGAGTTTCAAAGTGATGGGCAGCCTTCAGCTCTGGGGGTTGAAACCTAGGCCACTGCTCTAGCAGGTGTTCAAAGTCGAGCCAGCGTTGATCTCCCTCCAAGGTGTCCCAGTAGGCGTCCAGGAATAGCTCCAGGGCAGCGGCGATTTCCGAGAGGTTTTCCTGGTGGGCCAGTTGGGCGATCGCTCGCACCGCCTGGCGTTTTGCCTGGGGCCGAGCCCGTCGATTGCGAGATCGGGGAATTTGATCCGCCATCACGGCGGCAATGGTTTCCAGTTGCTGGATCAACTCCTCCAGGGTAACCCGTCGCCGTGATGGCGGTGGCGCTGAGGCCCGACGATGGAGGCGCTGCTCCAGGTTAGGGGGTAGGGGGACGGTGGTCAGGGCGGCGGGCTGATCCCACAGCAGATCCTCATCCTCTAGGCTGGCCTCCGCCTCCGCCCGCACCATAGTGTCGGCTTTGAGTAAAACCAGCATGGAGGCGTACAGAAAGGCCTGGCCTGACTCCGATAGATTAGCCTCGTAGGGAGTCCGCCCCTGCCGACTGAGCTGCTCCGCCTGGGTCTTGAGGCTCTGGAGAAACCGATCAATTACCTCGATTACTTTCACATTCCAGGGATCCATCTCTCCCCGTTCCGCTAAATCGAGCAGGAAGGCAATGGCGGTTTCTGCTAGGGAAGAGGACATGGGCAAACCTTAGACTCCATGAAAATAGTCACTGTTCCTGTCACCTCGGAGAATCGGAACGAGGGCAGAACACTCACCGTTCCCTCACTCGGCGGTCGGGGAGGCGGGTAACAACAGGCTTTGTTCTTCTAACTCTACTCGGTAACGCTCCACATCCTGTTCTAACGTCTGGATGCGTAACTCCCGTTCCTGCATTTGCTTGCCCACCGACAGATAGCTTTGCACTTGGGCCCAGACACTAAATACCCAGGCCAGCACCGCCCCAATTCCCATGGCCATGATGAGCTCGACACACAGTGGGGCCTCCACATCTAACCCCCTGGCAATATGGATGATTACTGGCTCCGTATTCTCAATGCCAAAGAGCACCAGGGCAAGGGCAATTACAAAAATGACAACAAAATTAATTTGTTTCATGGCTTTCAGGTCTCCAATCTCTAAGTCTATTAAACTGGCTGGATTAGCATTTACAACTTCGCTACACGATAACGCAGGAAATAGCCTAGCAACACAAGGAAAACAATTCCTAGGGTACCTAAGCCGATCGGGTTGGGTAGCCAGAAGACCACGTCAATGTGGTGGGATTGGCCAAGCTGCAGAGACCACAGCAGATCCTTGGGACTGGTCACCGTTGCCCTCAGCGACCCTGGCTGCACAGCCACCCCCCAGGGGACCTGTAATCGCCAGGTCAGGGAATCTGCCTGGCCCTCCGCCATTGTCTGGGGCGTGAGCCAGGGGGATAGGGGTTGTAGGTCCAGGTCATAGATCAGGCGGATACGGCTAACCAACAGCCAGTTGCGCTGGCTCACCTCCAGACTGAGGGGAAGGGCTGCTAATCCGGGAATCTGCAGTACTGGAGCGGAGGCTGGGCTCTCAACAGGGGTTTCCGTCCAGGTCTGCTGAAACCGCGCCATTAAATCCACAGCGGTGGTAAAGGGCATAGCCCATTCAAACCCATCGGGGGTTGGTCGCAGTTCTCCTCCCAGGGACTGGGTCAGCGCTGTCAGGTCCTGGAACCAGTCCGCCAGCGACCCCTGCAGTAGGGCTTCACCCCTGGGCCCCAGGTGAATTGACTGGGAGAGTTGTCCGTGGCGGTGATGATCAAACCGTAGGGTTAGATCGGATTGCAGGCAGCCACTCAATAATATGGATAACCCCAACAGCAACCCCAGGGATCGGACCCACGGTCTAAAGGGCGGCTTGTTGGCTAACATACATTGCCCTTAGCACCAGGGCCGGGTCCACCCAGTTGCCCTGATATTGAATGCCCCAGTGAAGATGGGGGCCGGTGGTACGACCGGTCATGCCCACCCGGCCAATCCGAGCTCCGGCGGGAATCATCTGTCCCTCACGAATCTGTAGGCCACCACTGCGATCCAGGATGAAGGCACCCTGGCCATCCTGTTCTACCTGTCCCTGGAGGTGACAGTAGATGTGGGTCCACTCCCCTGATTTAATGGCCATGGAGGTTCCACAGGCGCCCTGATCCTCCACCCAGAGCACCTCACCCGCCCACCAGTTACGAATGTAGCTACCACTGGGGGCCGCCAGGTCAAGGCCATAATGGAAACGCTGGGTGCCACTTTGAGGATCAATGCGGTAGCCAAAGGGGGAGGTGTAGGTTTGAAAGTTCTCAACGGGGAACGAGGCCTGGGTCCAGAGTAGGACTGCCTGGTTGCCACTGGCTCGGGCTAATTCCTGCGCCTGGGCCTGGGGTATTAGGGCCTGGGCACCTCCCACGGAAGCGGCAGCGGCCAGGGGTAGGAGCAGCAGCCAGGGTTGGAGCAGGCAACGCCGCATCACACCAGGGAACTGGAGAAGAGGATGATCCTGGCTTCCACTGCCCTGGTGTGGTCGGGGCAGCGGGGACTGGGGTTGGTTAAACAGCCAATTCACCATAAGCAGATTAAAACCAGTGTCTACACAAAACTTAGCCAGTTATGCCTTAGGGTACCGCAAAGCTATCGGCTAGGAACATAATCCTGGGGAAACTTGGACAACTCTTGATGGTCCCAGGGGTGCTGGGCCGGACAATCTTTAATTTATTGA
Organism: Cyanobacteriota bacterium; assembly: GCA_035286245.1. Classification (GTDB taxonomy): domain Bacteria; phylum Cyanobacteriota; class Cyanobacteriia; order Phormidesmidales; family Phormidesmidaceae; genus Nodosilinea. Next base: position 5,430 of record JAYKIM010000187.1, read on the forward strand.
TGGGAATAGCCGTCAGAATTCAGGAGCCTGGTTACCTCCTGAACACTGGTTCTGAGTTCCTTGACTGTCGGCGCGTCCCGGCTTAGGTCGATACTTCCCCTGATCCTCAGCTAGCACTGTCTCTCACCTTAAAGGCATACCTGAGGTGATACCCTTGAACTGCTCCTGAAAAAAGGGGGCCTAAGGATACTTGAGGAAGGCAATGGCGTGTTTCCAAACCTGCCGTTTCCCCTCTTGTGGGGTTTCCAGGGCGAGGCAATCCGTATCTTGCCAGGTTACCCGACCGACAATTACATCGCCGGTCAGCAGCTTTACTTCAATTTCCTGGCGATCGCGAATCAGGCTTTGAATTTGGCGGACACTGGGTAAGCCGGTGACAAATTCCTGGGTCATGGCATGGCCTCAATAGGGGAGGTTCTGGACTGGGTGACTTGAACCCCCCTCCATCAGGGGGATGGGGGACTGTTTTACCCTAGCCCCTTGGGGGCAGGGGGGCAAGGGGTAAGGGCCCCCGCCTGGCCCATGGTCTGCGGAGTAACGGGTCGGCAGCGGCCTCAGCTGGACCGTTCTATCCCATCATTGGAAGCAGGCATTTTCAGAGGGGCTGGGGCGATTGGCTATGGAATTTAGTAAGTACCACGGTTTGGGCAATGACTTTATCCTGGTGGATAATCGCCAGCAACCCACCCCTCACCTCAGCCCTGAGCAGGCGGCGGCCTGGTGCGATCGCCATTTCGGTATCGGCGCCGATGGGGTGATCTTTGCCCTGCCCGGTCAGGGGGATAGCGACTACACCATGCGCATCTATAACTCCGATGGTTCGGAACCGGAGATGTGTGGCAACGGTATTCGTTGTCTGGCCCGGTTTTTAGAACGCCTGGAAACCGCTGCCGGCCATCCCCCTACCCTGCCCCACACCTACCGCATCCAGACCCTGGCGGGCCCCATTTCCCCCACCCTCCAGACTAACGGACTGGTGACGGTGGATATGGCCCCCCCCTACCTGTTGGCGGCGGAGATCCCCACCACCTTGGCTAGCCCTGATAGCCGGGTGGTGGACCTCCCCCTGACGGTGGCGGATCACAGTTGGCGGGTGACGGCGGTGAGCATGGGCAACCCCCACTGCGTCACCTTCGTTGAGGATTTGGACCGCTTACCCCTGACCGACCTGGGGCCCCAGTTCGAACACCACCCCGCCTTTCCCCAGCGGGTGAATGCGGAGTTTATTCAGGTAATCCGGCCAGATTACCTGAGGATGCGGGTATGGGAACGGGGGGCCGGTATTACCCTGGCCTGTGGCACCGGGGCCTGTGCCTCCCTGGTGGCGGGGGTGTTGACCGATCGCTGCGATCGCACCGCCACCATTGAGCTGCCCGGGGGGAACCTGGAAATTACCTGGTCAGCCGCCGACAACCGAGTCTATATGACGGGGCCGGCCCAGTGGGTCTTCGACGGCAGCATAAATCTTGAGCCCTGACCCCGGCGAGGCCAGCCTTCAGGACTCGCCCCGTCGCCCCTGCCGGTCTCAAGCCGTAACCTTCAACCTGATAGAATCCTGGCGCAAGTTTGCCTATCCCCTCTGTTTCCTGAGTTCTCCTGAGTTCTAACTTCTGCCCCCCGCTTCAGGCAGGGCCTGATTTACCCCACCCTATTAGGTCCGTCCCCGACTGATCAAAACCACCGCGGCATGGGCACTGGCGGTATAGGTTTTGTTCTCCAGGGGAGGGGAGGCCTCGGGGTAGTAAAAGTCTTCGGGGGCGTCTCGGGCGGTGTCAACAATCCGGTGCCAGCCTTCATGGCTATCCAGGCTGGGAATTTCGAAGCTGAGGGGCTGGCTGTAGGCATTGAAGATAGCGTGGAGTTGCTCGCCAGCGTCTGGGTAGCGCAGGGTAAAGGCCAGGCTGTGGGAATGGTCTGACCAATCCGGTTGTCCCAGGTGACAGCCATGCCAGACCAGGTGAGGTTCGTGATGCCAGGTGGAGGTGACCCGCAGGCGATGCTCAACCCGAAATATCTTCAGCCCCTGGATTAGGTGAATGAGTCCCTGGGTAAAGCGTAGTAAATCCCTTTCACGTTCCAGGGCGGTCCAGTCGAACCAGCTCATGTCATTATTTTGGCAGTAGGCATTATTGTTGCCCCGCTGGGTGCGACGCACCTCATCCCCCATCAGGAGCATGGGGGTGCCCTGGGACATAAACAATAGGGTCAGAAAGTTCTTGATCTGTCGGTGCCGCCGATGCTCAATGGCGGGATCCTGACTGGGGCCTTCCACGCCGCAGTTCCAGCTATAGTTGGCATCGCTGCCATCCCGATTAAACTCCTGGTTGGCCAGGTTGTGCTTATGGTTGTAGGTAACCAGGTCGTTGAGGGTAAAGCCGTCATGGCAGGTGACAAAATGAATGCTGCGGTTGGGTTCACGGTTGGGCTGGCGGTAAATGTCCGGGCTGCCTAACAGACGGTCCGCCAGCTTGGGCACCATGGCCACATCACCCTTGAGGAACTGGCGCACCTGATCCCGGTAGGGGCCGTTCCATTCGGCAAAGCGATCGCCAATAAAACTACCCACCTGGTATAGCCCCGCCGCATCCCAAGCCTCCGCAATCAACTTGGTGCCCGCCAGAATTGGATCGGACTCAATGCTCCAAAGGATGGGGGGATCCTCCAGGGGTTGACCCGCCAGGTCCCGGGAGAGGACCGAAGCCAGATCAAAGCGAAAACCATCCACATGCATCTGGGAAACCCAGTAACGCAGGCTATCCAGGATCAGGCGACCGACCACGGCGTGGTTGGCCTTGAGGGTATTGCCGCAGCCACTGTAGTTGGAGTAGTAGAGGGGGTTCTCCTCCAGCAGGTAGTAGGTGGCGTTGTCAATCCCCTTGAAGCTCAGGGTGGGGCCCTCATGGTTGCCCTCCGCTGAGTGGTTAAAGACCACATCCAGAATCACCTCAATGCCCGCCCGATGTAGCATTTTCACCATATCCCGGAACTCGTTAATCGGCCCCAGGGGATCTTTCCGGGAACTATAGGCCCGGTGGGGGGTAAAAAAGTTCAGGGTGCTATAGCCCCAGTAGTTTTCCAAGCCGGGCTGGACATCCTGGGGGTCAAACTGGTGAACCGGCATTAACTCCACCGCCGTCACCCCCAGGTCCTTCAAGTAGGGAATTTTATCAATCACCCCCGCAAAGGTGCCCCGTTTATCGGGGGGCAGGCCGGAGGAGGGGTGACGGGTAAAGCCCCCCACATGCATTTCGTAGATAACGCTGGCGGCGTAGGGAATGTGGAGGGGCAGATCCCCCTCCCAATCGTAGGTACGGTTGTCTACAATCACCGCCTTGAGGGCGGTGGCGCAGTTATCACCGGGGCCAATGGCGGCGTGGCGATCGTAGGAGTCCTCCCCCACAATCGCCCGGGCGTAGGGATCCAGGACCACCTTGGCGGCATCAAAGCGGTGGCCCTGGGAGGGATTCCAGGGCCCATGGATGCGAAAACCGTAGACCTGGCCAGCTCGCAACCCAGGAACTAAGGCATGCCAGTAGTGGGAGGTGCGGTTCCAGCGTCGATCAAAACTAATCACCCGGCTGGGCTGGCGAATATTTTCCGAATCAAACAGCAACAGGTCCACACCGGTGGCATGTTTGGAATAGAGACAAAAGTTAACCCCAAGGCCATAGGCCGTGGCCCCTAGGGGGTAACTTTGACCAGGTAGCACCTTAGCGTTCATCACTCAACATTTCGGCGGCCTCCTAGGGGCGAACTAGACCTGAACCCTTTTCAAACAACCTCTGAAAGGGGCTAGTTAGTCCATGTTGAAGGTGATGGAAATCACCGCCGTGATGTCTTTTTCAATGGAGGTCGTATCGTAGATACCGTAGTCACTGACATCGGTGGAGTTGCGGGCGGTAATTTGAAATACTCCCGCCTGGGCGCTACGCACCGCCCCTACCCGATCTCCGGTACTTTTGGCAATGGCGGTAGCCCTGGCCTTGGCGTCCTCAGTGGCCGCCGCCATCATGTCAATCCGCACCTGGCTGAGCTGGGTATAAAGGTACTGGGGCGGTTCGGCGACCAGATTAACTCCGTCCTCGATTAACTGTCCTGCCCGTTGGGATAGTTGGGTGTAGCGATCCACCTCCTCCGATCGCACCTCAAACCCTTGAGTGAGCCGGTAGGCCAGGGTTTGTCCCGTTTCCCGTCCATTGGCATCCACCGCTGGAACGGCATAGGTGGTCATGGCTCCCAAGGTGATCGCCTGATCGGGAACCTTTTCAGCCTTCAGGTAATCCTTGACTCGCTGGGTTTGGCGTTTTAGATCTTGGTAGGCTGCCTGGGCGGTGGGTTGCTGACTAGAGACTGAAAACCGCCAAATCACGTAATCAGATCGAATGGGCCGCTTCGCCGACCCCGTCACCACCAGCACGTCATCGGCCCGCTTAAACTCCCCCAGGGCCCGAGCGCCAATTAGGGAACTGGCCACCAGACTCAGGGCCAGCACCAGCAGGCCGGCAAATAACTGGGGAAAGGGCCTACGGATAGAATCTGTCATAGGATTCACCTGCCACTGGAAATCCAGATCAGTCATTGAAGCAATCTATCCATAGGATAGCGAAATCCCAGGGATGATGGCGGGATCGGCCCGCCGCAGGGGACTAACCGGCTTACAATTGTTACAGTTGGTTTACACCCCGCCTGATTAAACTGATGACCGTTGTTAAATCCTCTGCTCCCCTGGGTATGCGCTATTCCCCCCAAGTTCTACAGCGGGCCCAGCGGGCCTTCCGCTGCTCACCCTTCAGGCTGGGGCTGCTGACGGTGATGCGATCGCAAAGCCTGGGCCTGCGGCAGATCTGCGACCACGCTGGCGTTCACCAGGGCTATACCTGGCGGCCCCTGGCGGAGCTGCGGGTGGAAAGCGAGATGATGTGGCTGATCGCCGTTGGCCTGTTGCGACGGGAAGTGGATGGTCAGGGATTAACCGATAGTTTTCGCCTCACCCCCCTGGGCCACCAGGTTTGTTCCCTGCTCGAGAAAGTGCCAACCAAAGCCTGGCGTCCCCCCCTTCGAGATAGACTATATAATGCCTGGTGCCGGTGGTTGCGGTTACCGGGGTGGATACAGGGATAATTTGCGGCGGTCTGTTAGCCTGGATAGGCTAGGCGGACTCAGCTAGCTCCTTTGGTCCGTCTGACCCAATACTATTGCTGGAGAGGCTCCATGCGATCAATCATGGTGGTGGGGACTGCCTCCCACGTGGGTAAATCTTTAATTACAACGGCCCTATGCCGTTTATTAAGCCGTCGTGGCTGGCGGGTGGCTCCCTTTAAGGGGCAAAACATGGCCCTCAACGCCTACGTCACCGCCAGTGGCGGTGAAATGGGTTATGCCCAGGCGGTGCAGGCCTGGGCTGCTGGAGTTGCCCCCCAGGTGGATATGAACCCGATTTTGTTAAAGCCCCAGGGGGACATGACCTCCCAGGTGATTTTAAAGGGGAAGCCCGCCGGTACGGTGACCTCCACGGAATACTACGAAACCTTCTTTGACCAGGGCTGGCAGGCTATCCAGGAAAGTCTACTGCGGCTCACCCAGGACTATGATGTGTTGGTTTGTGAAGGGGCCGGTAGCCCGGTGGAGGTTAATTTAAAGCACCGCGACCTGACCAATATGCGGGTGGCTAAATACCTGAATGCAGCGACGGTGCTGGTGGCGGATATTGACCGGGGGGGGGTGTTTGCCCACATTGTCGGCACCTTAGAATTGATGGAGCCGGAGGAGCGAGCCCTGGTGAAGGGGCTAATCATTAATAAGTTCCGGGGGCAGAGGGAGGTGCTCGATCCGGGGCTGACCTGGCTGACCGAGCGGACCGGATTGCCGGTGCTGGGGGTGGTGCCCTGGTTAGCCAATCAACTGCCCGCAGAGGATTCCCTTAGTCTGTTGGACCGCAGCCCTGGTCAAAAACCCCAGGCTGCGGTCACCATTGCGGTGGTGCGCCTACCGAGAATTTCTAACTTTACCGATTTTGATCCCCTGGAGTCGGAGGCCAATGTGCGGGTGGTGTACGTCAACCCCAAGGAGGATCTGGGCTACCCTGATGCGGTGGTGATCCCGGGTACTAAAACCACCGTGGCGGATCTGCTGGTCTTACAACGATCGGGCATGGCGGAGCAAATTCGTGACTACGTGGCCGCTGGCGGCACGGTGATGGGCATCTGCGGTGGCTTCCAAATGATGGGCGAATTTCTCGCCGATCCGGAGGGGATTGAAGGCCACGAAGGGCGCTTCCCCGCTATGAATCTGTTTCCCATGCGGACGGTAATCACCCGACAGAAAATTGCCCGCCAACGCACCGTCAGTTCTCGCTATCCCCAGGAGGGCCTGCCGGTTTCCGGCTACGAACTGCACCAGGGGCGCACCCAACTCAGTCGGGCGGAGGCGGAGGCCCAAACCGGCACCAAGTTTGAGTTCCTGTTTGAGGATCGCAGTCTGGGGGTGGTGGACAGCAGTCAGTCCCTCTGGGGTACCTACCTCCACGGCATCTTTGACAATGGCCCCTGGCGGCGGGCTTGGTTGAACCGTTTGCGTCAACAACGGGGGCTGAGCTCCCTACCAACGGGGATCCCTAACTATCGAGAGCAGCGGGAAGCCATGCTTAACTCCCTGGCGGATGCGGTGAATCAGTACCTGGACCTGTCCCCCCTGCTGAGTTAGGCTGGGGGAGCGA
>JAYKIM010000188.1:0-18586 GCA_035286245.1 Cyanobacteriota bacterium
TGTGCCACTATACGGTCTCCTGGGAGTGGTCAATCATGGCTTGGGCAATTTCTTGGGCCAGGCCGACATGTAACCGGTGGCTAGCCCGGTAGGCCACTACGTGGGCCTGGGGTAGCACCCCCAGCAAACTCAGGTCACCCACTAAATCTAAAAGTTTATGGCGCACCGGTTCGTTATCAAAACGTAGGGGCGGATTTAGCCAGCCCTCCGGACCACAAACCAGGGCATTCTCGAGGCTTCCCCCCCTAATCAACCCCTGACTACGTAGATAGTCAATTTGATGGGCCAGGCCAAAGGTACGGGCAGGGGCAAGGGTATTGGCAAAATCCTCAGGGTTAAGGGGGTTGGGCTGCCAGCTAAACCACTGCTCTCCTATGGCGGGCAAGTCAAAGTCAATGCCGTAGGTGAGGCGGCAGCAGTCGGCGGGGAAGGCGGCTATCCAGGTATCCTCCCACTGCAGGGAGACCGGCCGTTGCAGGCGCAGGGGCGATCTCGGTTGAGTTTGGGCTTGCACCCCCGCCGCCTGAATCGCCTCCACCCAGCCAGAGGCCGACCCATCCAGGAGGGGAATCTCAGGACCGTCGATCTCCAGGCGAGCGTTGTCAATACCAAAACTGACCAGGGCCGCTAGTAAATGCTCCACCGTCCGCACAGTGGCCTCCCCCTGGCGCAGCTCCGTGGACAAAAGGGTTTGATCGACGGCGGCCAGGGCAGCGGGAATGGTGGGCTGGCCTGGTAAATCAGTCCGGACGAAATAGCGGCCCTGACCCTCCAGGGCGGGACAAAGCCTAACCGCCACCATCTCACCGGAGTGCAGACCAATTCCTTGGGCGGTGGCGATCGTCCCCAGGGTTTGCTGCACTGGTCCAGCACGTCTAGTCCCCACCGGAGATGGGGGTGGATTAGATACCATAACTGGATTAGTCGTCATTAGAAGCGCTCCCCGATGCCAAAGTGTAGACGGCCCTGCCCTTCATCATTAAACCCATAGTCAATTCGCAGGGGCCCCAGGGGGGTTTGTACCCGGACCCCAGCACCGTAGCCAAAACCACTGCCAGGCTTACCCCGAGAGGGGCCGGGAGCCCCAGGCACGGCCCCACCACTACCCAGGTCAGAGCCAGCGTCAAAGAAGAGCGCCATGCCTAGGAAGGAGAAAATCGGGAAGCGATATTCCGCCGTCAGTTGGGCATAGCTGCGTCCACTACCGGTTTCCCCTTCATCGTAGCCTCGGATGGAGTTGGTCCCCCCCAGGGAAAAGGCGTCGTAGGGGGGAACATCACCCAAAATTGTACCCAGTTGGACGTTCAAGGCCAGGGCCTGGGGCCCATCGGTAAAGTTAATCAGCTTCAGGGGAATGTAATGACTGTAACTGGCCCGCAGGCGATTGTTGAAAATACTACCCCGCCCCACCGGGATAGATTGCTCAGAGCTCAGTCGCAAAATACCCCCGCTGGTGGGATTAAAGCTATCGTTTCGCTGGTCCCAGGTGGCACTCAGGGGTATGGTCCACAGATCATCTACCCCGCTGTCACTGGCGGTCAGGGGGTTGCCGGCCGCGTCGGTGGCAAATAGATCGCCACCGCTATCCCGGGCGGAGACATTTTGGGCCAGGGTGCCAACGGCGACGCTCCAACCATTATCCAGGGGACGACTAAAGGTGATACCCCCCCCCAAGCGACGAACCCGCACCCGATCGCCGTTGCTCAGGTTAATTTCATTGGGCCCACCATCAAAGTTGAGGTTGATGGCCCGACGGGCAAAGGTGGTGGCGGTGTAGGAGGTGCGGAAGGGATCACCAGCAATCCAGGGATCGGTGAACGATACATCAAACAGCAGATCGCGGGTACTGACCTGGGCCTCGGCGGTTAGTTTCTGGTTATTGCCGCCAAAGTTGTCCTGGCGGTAACTGACGGTGCCGAAGATATCGCCAGTAAAGTTAAAGCCCAATCCGGCAGCAACGGAGCCCGTACTGCGCTCCGTCACATTGACAATCACCTTCACCTTACGAGGATTTTGACTACCCGGCTCCAGACCGGGGGTGACATCTTCAAAGATTTGGAGGCCAAACACCCGTTGAAAGTCCCGCTCGATTTGCGCTTGATTAAACACATCCCCCGGTTGGGTTTGGAACTCCCGGGTGATGATGTATTCGTGGGTATAGCCCTGCAGAGGTTCGCCCTGCTCGTCAACGGACTCGCCTTGATCATTAAAGAAGCGCACTTCGATGCTTTCAATCACCCCCTCCGCCACCTCCAGGGTGACCACCCCATCCTCGGCAACCTGGGGGGAGGCTACCACCTGGCCCAGCACATAGCCGTTGTCCTGATACCACTGGTTAATGGCCAAGATGCCATTTTGGAAATCTAGCAGGTTAATAATCTTGCCCTTTTGATCGGCGAAAATCCGATCCGCCTCCGTCTGAGGGAGCACCTCATTCCCCACCAGTCGCACATCCGTCAGCACCGGGTTGGGTTGGACGATAAAGTTAACCTGCACCCCCAGGTCCGTATCCACCGGTTGGGCCTCCACATCGGCAAAGAAACCGGTGGCAAAAATAGCGTTGATATCCTCCTGCAGTTGGCTGCGGGTAGTGGTGCGGCCAGCCCGGGTTTGCACCACGCTGTAGACCAAATCTTGCAGATCGGGGGCTAGGTCACCGGCGGGCGCCTTCACCAAGACTTCAGCCACCAACACCCGGGGTTCCGGCTCTGGTGCCGGTTGGGCAGTTGGGGCAGATTCAGGGGTGGTAGGGGTAGCTTCAGTCTGGGCGGGGGCGGTGGGCGTTTCGGGCGTTTCTGATTCAGCTGCTTGCCGGCGTTCCACCGCCCGCTGGAGAATTTCCTGGGCTTCCTCTGGAGAGATTTGGCGAGGACCGGGGGTAGATTGGGCGATGGGCCCTTGCTCCAGCTTCGGTTCTAGGGAGGGTTGGGATTGGCTAGGCTGGGGGCGCCCCTCTGCCCCAAGGGAAGTATTGCCCTCTAAAAGGGTGGGTTGGTACTTCCGAATCACCGCCTGCAGGTCTGAGGGCAAAGATGGGGATCGAGGGGCTAAGTTGGAGACAGAGAGGGCATCACTCACCGTTGGCCCCTCAGTGATTGGAGTAGCAGAGGCCTGGTGTGGATCCACGATTGATCCAAGAGCCTCTGCCCCGCCTGGGGAGACCAGGGCATCTACCCCGGTTAGTCTGGCCTCAGCCGCCTGAGTCGGGGGGACTGGAGCCGGATTGGCGCGGGTGGCGGTGGCCCCTGGCCCTAGTCCGATTACCCCGGAAGTCGCTAAAATCACTAAAAACTGAGGAGATAGCCGCATCAAAGCCTACCTAAAATTAGTAACACCCACACACCACGGCCACCACTGATACCGACAAGACTATCAGCCTGGCCAGTGAGATGAACCTGCAACAATTCCGAAAAATTCTACCGCATGATCGCCTTACTTCTTGCTAGACTGTGCCGCTACCCGTTCTAGCACACGCTGATAGGCCTGTTCCACCTCGCCCAGATCCTGACGGAAGCGGTCCTTGTCCATCACCCGTTGCTGCTCATCCTGGTTGGTTTGATCCCAAAGACGACAGGTGTCAGGGCTAATTTCATCCCCCAGTAGCATCTCCTGCTGGGCATCCAGGCCAAACTCAAGTTTGAAATCCACCAGGGCGATAGCACAGTCGGCAAAAAACTCTGTCAGGATTTGGTTGATCTGGCGGGCTTTTTCCTCTAGACTGACGACCTGCTTGGGGCTGGCCAGACCCATCACCCGTAGGCGATCCAGGGTGAGTAGGGGATCCCCTAAATCATCATTTTTGTAATAAAACTCCACCAGGGGGGGATCTAAGACCTGGCCCAGGGGCAGCCCGGTCTGGCGACACAGGCTACCTGCGGCCCGATTACGCACCACCACCTCCAGGGGAATAATGGTGAGGGCCTTGACCACCATCTGACGATCGCTGGGGGTAGCCAGCCAATGGGTGCCTATCCCGGCCGCCTCCAGCCGTTGAAACAGGTAGGTGGAAATGGCGCAATTGATTTTCCCCTTATCGGCGATTTGCCCCCGTTTCTGAGCGTTGAAGGCGGTGGCATCGTCTTTAAAGTAGGTAATCAATACCCCCGGATCATCGGTGCCATAGATAATCTTGGCTTTGCCTTCGTAGAGCTTCTGACGGGGAACGGTGGCGACGGACATGGTAGGGCAGGGTAGGGGGCGTTCCCATCTTAGCGGTAATCCCCAGGTTAGGGGATGGCCTGAACCCTCTACCGCCCTAGGTGCCAAACACCTTTTGCAGCAGTCCTGATTTGCGCCCCGCCCCCAGCACCAGTTGGCAGAGCAGCTGATACTGCCATTGGGGCATGGCCCGATCCGGCTCCAGGGCAACTTGGTGCAATTGGTGAATTTGGGCCAGGTAGGTGGCGGCTTCCCCCTGGGCCCCAATCAACCAGGCGGCTAGGGGATGTTCCCAGGTCTGGAGGAACTCCGCCAATAGACGACGCTCCTGGCCGGTTATGGGGAACCCCGGCATTACCCAGGTGGTGGCGGTGATTTTCTGGCGCAGACCTCGCTGGGGTTGCTGGGGGGCGGCGATCGCCTTGGCGGAAATTCCCTGCCAGGACTCCTGTAGCCACAGGGGCAAATGGGCTAAGCCCATCTCTTTCCCGAGGTGGGTGGCCAGGGTCATCAATTCAGGCTTGGGGTGCTGCTCGGTATGGTCCTGTAGCCCGGCGATTAGGGGTTCTAGCACCTCCCGGCGTACCGCCTCCCCCAGGGCTAGAGCGGGGGGAGAATAGTCGGCTCCGGGTTCACTCCCCTGGATCTGATGGTGATGCTGCCAGGCCCGATCTAGAGCCCCCTGGGTTTCCGGGTTGAGACAGAACCACACCTGATCTCCCAGGACAGTGCGAACCTGGGGCGGTAAAGGGGCGGTGGTTGAGGCGGCGGCTGGTTTTGCCCTGGCCGGCCCGGGGGCAGAGGGTTGGACCGCCACGGAGCGATCCGCCAGTTGGGCCATCAAGGCCTGAATCTCTAGGTGCTTGGCCGCCAATTCTGCTTCTTTGGCCGCCAGCAACTCCCTTAGCTGATCGACCTCCAGGGCGGCCAGGGCCGCCTGAACCAGATTGGCATAGTGGACTTCGCCAATATCGATAGGAGTCGGGAGTCCGCCGGCCCCCTCCAGCCAGCCCTGCCCCCCTTGGAGATCAGCCCGTAGGGTCTGTCCCTGGGGGTTACCAATGGTGATCGGATCCCCGGGTTGGCAGGATCGACGCCTGACCCAGTAATGCCGCTGACTGTAGGTGAAACTAATGCCGTCGGCGGAGGTTCCAGCGGATGGGGTAGGCGGCGGGCTAGGTATGTCCGTCACGGCCTCCCGCACCTCGGGGCTAGGGACTGGAGGACCGGTAAGGTTAATTGCATCGGGACTAATTCCAGGAAGGGCTGGTGCGATCGCCGATCGCACCCCCACCAGCTCCAGCTCCAGACTGGTAGCCCCCTGCCACTCGTTGAGTTTGAGCTTGTAAGCCACATCCACCACGGGTGGTAAGGGAAAACGGTCTCCCCAACGCCAAGCGATCGCCTTAATGCTGAGGTCACTTTGCCGATCCTGAAGGACTAATTTTAGGTGGTCACGGTTACGCCCCACCACCTGTTGCTCTAGTACCTGGAGGTTGGGGGTCCAGAAGACAGGGTCAGGGTTTTGGATTCCGCAGGGGTGGAGCTGATCAATCTGGTCGTAAAGGGCCTGGGTCAGGTCCCCAAGGCGGGCCTGGGCATCAATGGTGACCAGAGGTTTGAGCCAATCAGGGCGGAGCTGCTGACCGGCATAGTTGACCAGGCGGCTATGCACCTGGCGCAGATGTTTTGCCCTAAAGGAAAAGCCGCCGGCAGCCCGGTGGCCACCAAATTTCTCCAGCAGATCGGCACAGCTCTCCAGGGCGCCAAATACATCAAACTCCGGGATGCCCCGGGCCGACCCCCGAATCAACTGACCTTCATCGTCTTCATAGGTGGCAATAAACACCGGCACGCCGTAGCGCTCCACCAAACGGGAGGCCACAATGCCAATCACCCCATGGTGCCAGTGAGGTTGGACGAGCAGTAGGACCCGATCCCGGCCCAGGTCCACCGCCCCGGTTTGCAACTGCTGTTCACACCAGGCCACCGCCTCCTGCTCAATTTGCTGGCAGAGTTCCTGGCGCTGGGTGTTAATTTGTTCACACTCTAGGGCTCGGCTCAGAGCCCTATCGACATCGTCGGTGGTCAGTAGGTCAATCACGATCTGGGGATCGCTGAGGCGACCGACGGCATTGATGCGGGGCCCCAGGCGGAAGCCAATGTGTTCAGGCTTGAGGGGTTTGCTTTGATCCGCCAGCCCGGCCACCTCAATCAGAGCTTGAATCCCCAGGATCCGCGATCGCGGTAGCAGGGCCAACCCTCGGCGCACCCAGCGGCGGTTTACCCCAGTCAGGGGGGCCAGGTCAGCAATGGTACCCAGGGTAAAGAGCTCTAAAAGGGGAGCGGTGAGATCCTGGGTATGGCCAAGGGCCTGGGCTAAACAGACCGCCAGGATATAGGCAACCCCCACCCCCGCCACACCATAGTAGGGGGAGCTAGAAGGTAATAACTTAGGATTGAGAATGGCGTTGGCAGGCGGTAACCGGGCCGGCAAATCATGGTGGTCGGTGACCATCACCGCTAGCCCCAGTTGCCGGGCCCGTTCAATGGGTTCGTAGGCGGCAATACCGTTATCCACCGTCAGGATTAAACTCACCCCAGCGGCGTGACACTCCTCCACCATACGCAGGTTAAGGCCATAACCCTCCTGCATCCGGCTCGGAATAATGTAATCTACCCGTCCCCCCAGGGAGCGCAGAGCCCGCAGCAGCAGGGCTGTGCTGGTCATACCGTCGGCGTCATAGTCACCGCAAATAGCGATTTGCCCCTGGGATTGAATCACCTCCACCAATAGCTCAAGACCACTGGACAGGTCTGGGAATTCCGTTAGGGGGGAGGGCAACCGTTGCTGTTCGGGATTCAGAAATTCCCTAATCTGGTCTGAGGTAACCATACCCCGTTGTACCAGGACCTGCACTAGTAGGGGAGATAGACCAGTCGGGGCGACTAGGGAATCAATCACCCCAGGATCAGCACTGGGGAGTTGCCACCGCTGTTCAGGGACATCCACCTTGGCAGGATGGGATATTACCCTCTGCAGATCCTGGGCTTGGGAATGTCCAGAGATAGACCCCTGGCCCACCTCGGCATTGGTCTTATCCTCTGATACATCAAAAAATTGTTGATCAACCGTAGGTGGATAGACCACTGGGTTTCCCTCAAGCATCAGTGGGTAGGGAAGGAGGACCGTCAGACTGGGGTCGGGGAGGGGTGATGATCTGGGAAAAAATCCGGAAAGCCGCCAGATCATCCCCCTCTAACTCCTCCTGACTAGCCTGGGAACTACCGTTCTCAACCCTCACCAAGTTGTACTCTATGTTATCGGCACAAATGGCAAAGGTGACTTGAAAGACCTCCAGAAAGTTAATTACCCACTGGCATTGTTCGCGGGGAAAGGCCTCGTAGTATCGGATCAGATCGGCTATCCGAACCTCCAGGTAGAGGTGGGAATTGCGAGAAATCAAAATTAGCTTCAACAAAATGATGGCCAGGGTGAGGCAGTTACCCTGGGACAGAACCAGGGTAAAAAGGGGAGAGGGCATCTCCTGATTTTCCGTCATCAAACAGTCGATCATGCGGTTACAGGTACGTAACAGCAGGGAAGGATCGAGGGGATCGGAATCGTGCTCAGTATAGAGACTGGTGAGCCTGGCCTCAAGGTAATTCTCAATTTGCTGAGAAATAGGATTGCTCCTGACGGTGTAGAGCAGGTATTTAGTCAAGCTCGCCTTAAAGCTGAGATAGGTACCCCCTTGGGTTTGATCTAGAAACAGTCGAGACAGGTTTTTATAGCTAAAGTCACCCCTTTTAGCCACGATCGCCTTAATCAACCGCAGTACCCCATCCCCTAAGGTAGTGGGATTTTGCACTGACTTGTGGGAGGGTGAGGGGGACTGGGCGTGGGCCGTATACATGGCTAAGTCAAACTTGAATTTGTCCCTCAGCCGTCGGGATAAAATCTTAGCGGCCTCCCGTTGCTCAATAGGATTGGTTTCGTCCACGTACTGAGGTACGAGCAGGTAAGAGCTGTAACGGCTAGCCCATTCCCCTGGACGATTCAGGGTGCGCTCTTCGGAAAACCGCGCCGCAAACAATTTTAAATCTTGAAAGTCTTGACTTTCAGTAAAGTTACATAGCCACTTACGTAGTCGTTTTAGGGTAGGAGATAGGGTACGGCGGCAGAGTAATGGGTCAGCAAACAGATCCACCAGAGCCTGAATAGGTTCAAATTGCCGGGCTAATTCCCAGTTATTCACCAAGATGTAGCAACATCGCTTGAGGGTATTGCGAAACTCTACCTCGTCGTTAGCAAACAGGATTAGATGAAGGGCGGGAATCGTTTGGGAACTAACGGACTCGGTGTGATGCACAAAAAGATGACGAAACTCCTCGAGCACATCCTCGGGCGGCCAAACCTTAACAATATCTAATAAAAAGTCATAGACAACCTGCTGGGCTTGGGCCAGGTTCATGTCCGGTGGAAAAGCCCTGGATTTCAACTTGATGGAACGGTAGCTGAGGGTACTGTCACCTGTCATAAACCAGTTGCACCTAGGATGTTTCTACACTAAACAGTCACTTGCAAGTAATCTACCGTGGCAAAAGTAAGCCTAAGACTGACAGTAGGGCTGTTTTTTAGACCAGTCTCCAGATTTAGACTGAATACTACCTTCCCAGGCCAACCCGGCCATCTCCAGCCACTTCTCTACCCTTGCCCAAGCTAGATAAATCACTGCCACTATTCATAGATTACGAATGTTTCTCGAGTCAGGTCACAAATCACCACGGTACATTATATTTTCATTAAGCTAAGTAAATAGAAGTATAAACCAACACAAGGGAAATAGCCTAGGGAGGATGGCTCGACTCAGCCATATATCGCAAAGCTTAGAAAAACACCCTAATTAGCTGTAATCCAGACTGCCAGATCTATTAAGAGTAGTAAATTGGTATGGGGGCGGAGGGACTTGAACCCTCACGACCGCTATGGTCAACGGATTTTCACCCTCCTGCAGTTTTCACTGCAGCTCAAGACAGTTATAACCCGTCTTGGCCTTGAGAGTCGGACCCTCCCTTTACCCTCGCCTTAACGTTAGGGTAGCTCCCGTCGGGCCTCTGCACCTTCCGATTAAGGCTTTTAATCGGCTTGGCTCAGGATTGCCTTATCTAGACCTTAGGCTCCAGCTCAGCCTGAGTTGGCTAGCCCTAGAGTTAGGTTTCCCTGAGTTTGAGAGCATTCACTTGGCGAATTTCTCCGCCAAGGCTCAGTTTTCTAAGTCCGCAGCGTCTACCATTCCGCCACGCCCCCAGGTGCTACCTCTGATAACCTGTTCAGTTAACGCGGCAGCATGGATTTCCATTCCACCACTAACCGGGGCTGATTGCAACCGTTTATATAGAATTGTGTTGAGCAATGGCTGCTGGGGGGCACCCACCGATCGCTGGTAACTGTGGGAACCGGGGTTGGCGCGACGGAGGACTCGACGGCGCAGCGCGACAAAGATACAATAACAAGGCTATTGTTAGAAACAACAGTTAAGGGTAGCCCTAGTAGGGGTCGTGTCTTTGCTGTTGATGAGTTCCTCGATCTATCTATAGGCGGCATCCATGGCTAATCTGGCAATTTCCCAGGACGTCATTATTGTCCTTGCCCTCTACCTGGGGCTGGCGGGCTTCTATTTAGTAGCCGCCCCCCTGGCCCTGTTGTTATATCTCCGCAACCGTTGGCATACCGCAGGTTCCGTAGAACGCACCCTGCTCTACGCCGCCATGTTTGTGTTTTTTCCTGGGGTCCTGGTATTCAGTCCCTTCTTGAACTTTCGTCCCCAGGCCCGTTGAGGTTAGTTAGCCACAATGCGACGGATTGATGTTTTAGGGCTGGGTCTGGGGATTTTTCTGGGCGGTGGGGCGCTGTTTTTACTACTTCAGGCCCTGGGGTTAGATGGCATTCAGGCTGGGATTTGGAGTCAGGTAGTGATGGTGGCTGGGCTGCTGGCCTGGCTCTCTACCTACCTATTTCGGGTGGTCACCCATAAAATGACCTTGAATGAACAGCTAGAGGCCTACGAGTCAGCAGTGTTAGAGAAGCGGTTAGAGGAACTCAGCCCCGAGGAACTGGCTACTCTGCAGCAACGCTTGGAGACTGATTCTTCCTCCTCCCCGAGTTAGTTATCTCCCAAGGTTATGGTCAAAGTTTCTAGTAGATTACAATCCCTGCAGCCATCTGATTCGTCCACCGCTCAGGGTCAGTCCTGTGCCTTAATTCCTTTCATTACCGCTGGTGATCCCGATCTCGAAACCACCGCCGCCGCTCTCCTCGCCCTTGATCGTAACGGTGCCGATCTGATTGAGTTGGGCGTACCCTACTCCGATCCTTTGGCGGACGGTCCGGTGATTCAAGCCGCTGCCACTCGAGCCCTGGCCCAGGGGGTCACCCTTGATCGGGTGTTGGACTTGGTTAAAACCGTTAGTCCCCAAATGCAGGCACCCCTAATTTTATTTACCTACTACAACCCCATTCTTAACCGTGGTATCGAAACCTTTATGAGGGATATCGCGACGGCAGGGGTGGCGGGGCTAGTAGTGCCCGATCTGCCTCTGGAGGAAATTGGTGGAGTACTGGCCGCTGCTAGCCGGGTAGGGGTTGAGGTCATTCTATTGGTGGCTCCTACCTCCTCAAGGCAGCGCATTGAGGCGATCGCTCACCACGCCCAGGGATTTATCTACCTGGTCAGCGTTACCGGTGTCACCGGCATGCGTCAGGAACTACAAAGTCGGGTTAAGGACCTGTTGACAGAGCTGCGGCAGATCACCGATAAACCCATTGGGGTTGGCTTTGGTGTCTCTGGCCCCGACCAAGCCGCCCAACTTAAGGACTGGGGAGCCAATGCGGTGATCGTCGGTAGTGCCTTTGTTAAGCGACTGGCAGAGGCTCCAGCCGATCAGGCCCTGGCAGAGGTAGGTGAGTTTTGCCGCCAGTTGAAGGCGGCGATCGCTACCTAGCGGCCTACAGGGCTCAACATCACGGCAACGGCTGCCGACTCGCTCAGGTCACTGAGAAAAGCTGTAGGTCCCAGCCCCTAGCCACAGCCTGCTACTGAACCACCAGCCGAGACAGACTAGTGCCGGGGTAATAATTGCCCAGGATTTCCGTGTAGGTATATCCCTCGGTAGCTAATTCCATCGCCCCAGTTTGGCTCATGCCATTACCGTTGTGGGCCAAGGCCACAATCTCATCGGAGGCGGCATAGAGGGACTCAACAATACCGCCGTTATGACTAATAAACTCTCCTGTGGTAGCTACCACAGCGGTTTGGGTGGTGTGGGTTTCCTTGACTATGCCCAGGTAGGCCTGGTAGCGCTGGGTATTATCTAGATCGTAGGGGCGGCTAGCGTTGCGCACGTGGTGCACCAGGGCGTAAGATCGAGCCGCAACGGCCTGGGCCTTAAGGGACTCCAAGGGCCAGTTGACGTACATTTCACTGCCGACCACACTACTCAAGTAATCGTGCAACAGGACGAAGTTGACCGCAGTCAGGCGATCACCACTGGCCAGCAGCAGTACTCGGCCCTTATACCAGCGATCGCCTACATAGACATAACCTCCTTCGCCGGGCTCTAACCAGGCCGCATTGGTCAGATGGCAACCATCCCCAGCCATTCCTTGGCCCTGGGGCTGAAGAACAAGACTTTGCTTAGCAGTTAGGTTGCAATAATTTTGACCATTAATATCCACCAGATAACCCTCTACGGAGGTCGCTACGGCCAAGCTACTCACCTGTTTAGCAACAGCCACCCGCATTTCTAAATTAGTATCAATGGTTTTACCGGGATCGAAAGCTTGGTCTGTCACAGGCTGGCTGGGAACCTGCGGCGGTGTCAGAGAATCCGCCGGGGGAGTAGTAGGGGGTTGGGGGAGGTCAGTATTGGGTAGGATCTGAGAACTTGACAAGGGGAGGGGCTGATTCAGCGCTGTGGGCGTTGAAACCAACGCTGCCGGGCTGTTACTAGGTGGCTCCATTTGGTAACGACGGACCCGGTGTAAGTCCACAACCGACTGCCTAACCAAACCGGTAGATTGCCACAGGGCCGGATCAAAGTACGCGACCTGGTTACCCTGCCGTCCATCGGGCAGGGAACTGGCGGTTAAATTCACCAGCACCAAACCAGAGAAGGCTAGCCCTGCTGCGGCCTTGACCTGGTGGGGAGTGGAAGACTGATGCCAAGGTTTCAATTGTAAGGTCTGGCGTTTCCATCGCTGCAACTGACTGGATATAAATGGGGTCGAACTGACCCGTTTCAATAAAGTTTTCATTATGGGTAATTTAATATATTGATCGGGAAGGAAAACGTTGACCAGGCCCAGACCAGGAGTTTGCGCCAAGGAAAATCCTCAAGTTTTTAAAACGGACGTAGTTTAGATCGAACATTTTGCCTATATAACATCACTGCCCCTGGGATCGGACAATGGCAGGAGCAGTCTTGGACAACCTACCAAGGACTTTCCGTCCCTTCGAGCTAGTGGATAATCTCAATATTGGGTTGGCATAGGGGTTGTCGAGGGTCTGGGATGCACCTAAACCGGGAAGAAGACCTTAATCAATAGCTTACTACAGTGCATTTGTACTTTGCCGGCGCGAGAGCAGCTATGGTACAAACCTGGACAGGGGAATCTTGACTAAATATTAAATATCCTCCTTATAAAAACAGCCACCGAGCATCGCCTCAGTACCTGGGAAACCGGCCCAACCATGGTTTGGGCGGGCTTTTTAGCCAGTCTCTACCGCTTGCAGATAGCCACCACCATAGCTCCCTAACAATAAGGAGTAAACGACTAAAGAACAATAGTTTTTTATTGTAAAGCTAGAGGAAAGAAAGTACAAATTTCGATCAATTCAGGCGGATTCTGCCCCCAGGGCGAAACAATCCGCCAATACCTGGTTGGAAAATAAGAAGCCCTCCGGTGCGCTCAGGCGAAGCCGGACCAGTCCCTCCCAGGATGGTCCTTCGGGGATTACCCATCCCCTGTCGATGTGGCGCTTGAGGATTTTTTCCAGGTGAGCCCAGGTGTGGCCGGGGCTCTGCGATCGCAGGGTGGCTGCCTCGATGCCCTGGCGCAGTCGTAGCCCCAGCATCAGGGTTTCCAGGAATTGATCCAGGGGTGGGGTAATGGGGTCTGGGTGCTGGCCCTGAGATTCTTCAAATTCTGCCACCCATTCACCGTAGCGAGCCAGGGTGCGGGGCCGACTCACCCGTTGCTGCTGGGTGTAGCTGGTGGCCCCCAGGCCAAAGCCGTAGTAGGGTTGGTTGTGCCAGTAGGTGAGGTTGTGGCGACAGCGATGGTCTGGCTGGGCATAGTTGGACACCTCGTAGTGATCGTAGCCCTGGTCTTCCAGGTATTGGTGGGTGAGTCGATACATAGCAGCGGTTTGCGTCTCCGTCGGCAGGGGGGCATCGCCGGGGCGGTAGCGCTTACCAAACACGGTTTGGGGTTCCAGGGTGAGGTCGTAAACCGACACATGGTGGGGGGCGAAGGCGATGGCCTGCTCCAGACCTCGCTGCCAATCCTCCGGTTGTTGCTGGGGTAGACCGGCGATTAAATCCAAACTCCAATTCTCCAGGCCCAGCTGGTGTAGCCAGGTGACCGACTGTTCCACCTCCCTGCGGCGGTGGTCACGGCCACAGGCCTCCAGCAGTCGATCCTCCAGGGCCTGCACCCCCAGACTCACCCGGTTGACCCCCGCGGCCCGGTAGCCCTGCAACCGCTCCAGGTCGAAGGTGCCCGGGTCCATTTCCATGGAGATTTCCACCCCCGGGGCCAGGCCAAAGCGCCGATCCAGCCAGCTTAAAATCTGCTCCACCTGCCCCGGCGCCAGCAGGGAGGGGGTGCCACCGCCAAAGAAGACGGTTTGCAGGGTTGAGGCTCCGGCGGGGGTAGCGACAATTTCCCGCTGCAGCAGGGTGAGGTACTGGGCTACGGTACCGGAGGTTTCCCCCCGGGCCTGGTTGCCCAGCACTGAAATGGGGAAGTCACAGTAGAAACAACGGCGCCGACAAAAGGGAATGTGAACGTAGGCAGAAAGGGGATCGACAGCCATGGCCAGGGGCAGGGAAGGGGTGATCGTAGTGATGCCCCACCACAGGCATCGAAAATAAACGGTATACTTTTGCCAGTTTAACGTTTCCCTACCCAAGGGGGTGTTGACCCAGGTGATGGGGGTCGGCCAGTACACTGTAGGGTAAGGGAACGTCGAAGCCCTTGACCACCATTCCGCCAGCCGCCGATTGCCATGCTAGACACACTTATTGTTCTTTCCTTTATCATAGCGGGGGCCGGAATCGGGTTTTACAGTGTGGACCTGCTCCCTGACCAGATTCTTTCCCAGGTAACTAACCTGGAGGGGTTGGGGACGGTGACCGCGGTGTTTGGTGGTCTGATCGGTACCGGTCTGGGGTTAGTGACCCAAACCAGCTATCGTCGCTTAGAGCGACAAATTAAGGAACTGCCCCCCGATCTGCTCTTGACCCGGGCGGTGGGGTTGGTGCTGGGGCTACTGATCGCCAACCTGATGCTGGCGCCCCTATTTTTATTGCCGATTCCCTCGGAGTTTGGCTTTATTAAGCCCCTCACCGCCGTCATGGGCAGTGTGCTGTTTGCCGTTTCCGGCATGAATCTGGCGGATACCCATGGCCGTTCCCTGCTGCGACTGATCAGCCCCAACACCCTGGAGTCGACCCTGGTGGCGGAGGGTACCCTAAAACCGTCTAAAACCAAAGTTCTGGATACCAGCTGTATCATTGATGGCCGGATTGAGAGTATTCTGGCCACGGGCTTTCTAGAGGGTCAGTTGCTGGTGCCCCAGTTTGTCCTGCAGGAGCTACAGCAGGTGGCGGATGCCGCTAACGATCAGAAACGCAGCCGGGGTCGCCGCGGTCTGGATGTGCTGAACCGGTTGCGGGAGGCCTACCCTAACCGGCTGTTGATTAATGCCGAAGATTACGAGGATATCTCCACCGTCGATGCCAAGCTGGTGAAGCTGGCCCAGGAGTTGAACGCCATCTTGCTCACCAACGACTACAACCTCAATAAGGTGGCCAGCTTTCAGGAGGTGGAGGTGCTTAATATTAACGATCTGGCCCAGGCCATCCGGCCCACCTACCTGCCCGGTGACGAGATGGATTTGAAGATTCTCAAAGAGGGTAAGGATCCCTCCCAGGGGGTGGGTTACCTCAACGATGGCACCATGGTGGTGGTGGAGGAGGGCCGGGACTACCTGGGCGAGGAGTTGGCGGTGGTGGTCACCGGGGCTCTACAAACCTCCGCGGGGCGGATGATTTTTGCCCGACCCAAAACCTCCGTGGTCACCTCCTAGGGGGATAGGGGGGCGGGCACCACGATGTAGCCGCTGTCCTGATCGCCCAGTATCCAGTTGCGATCGCCCCCCCAATACCACCAATGGGCCGCCACGTAGGCACAGGTGAGGCTGTCCAGTTGATCCTCCACCGCCTTCATGGCCTTACCGGTGGTGGGAATCAGGGGTAAATCCGCTTCACTGATGCCCAGGGTTGGGGTCAGCCGGGTCAGCCGGGTTAGCTGGTAGTGGCGAAGTTTTTCCAGTTCCGGTCGTCGTTCCGCCATGCGACCCTTTTTATACTTGAGGATGCGCTCCAGGTTAAACAGGTGCACCGTGGCGGGATGGGGAAACACCTCCAGCTGAAACCGCCCCACCGGTTTGGGGGGGCTGTGGGGGGCATGGGCAAAGCCCAGGGTCTCCAGGGCCAGGCCAAAGGCCACCAATTTCTCCGCAAAGGGGCGCCCCTGGTTGGCCGGGTAACAGCCCGCATCGTACTTGCCAAAGTAGCGATGGGCCAGCCGATCGGGCAGCCGCATGCCGGTCAGGTTGGGGATCAGGGTGGGGGCATCCACCGCCACCACTACCGTTTCTGCCCCCTCGCTCCAAGCCTCCACCCAGGCCAAAATCTCCGCCACCGGCTGCCGGCAGGTGAGGTGTTGGAGGAGGAGCTGGTCTCCCTCCAGACCCAGGCAGCACAGACCCGAGGCCCCCGACTGCCAGCCCAGGTCAATGCCTAAAAATCGTGGATGGGTTAGGTGCATGGCGATGTCGGCTTAGCCAGGGCTCTATTTAGGCCCAGGGCTCTATTTAGGAAACAGTAGGGTGATCTGCAATCGCAGGGTCCAGTCCGCCGCCCCCTCGGGTCTGACCACGTTCCAAAAGGCGGCGGCACTCATGTTGACCGGTTGCCGGCCGATCGCAAACACCCGCCCAAACCCGCCGCCGATCGGTACGGTCCACACATTGCCGGCGGCGGCTTGCCAGTTGGCGGTCACGATCGGGGCCGTATTGATATACCAGCCATCGTTAAGGTTGTAGTTAAAGAAGGGCTGTAGGGTTAGGGCACTCACATCCTGGCGATCGCCAGCTCCTGCGAAGGACCAGACGTTATTAATTAAGGCCCCAGCCACAATCCGATCAACGCTCCAGATGCCCACCGCGGCGG
Source organism: Cyanobacteriota bacterium (assembly GCA_035286245.1). GTDB lineage: Bacteria > Cyanobacteriota > Cyanobacteriia > Phormidesmidales > Phormidesmidaceae > Nodosilinea. The sequence continues at coordinate 16,681 of JAYKIM010000188.1, forward strand.
GGCCAATACTCCATTTGCCGGTGCCCAGCACCCGATCGGTGGCGGTGGGAAAGACAATGGCCGGGCCTATGCCCCAACTAAAGTTACCGGTGGTGACGGGGGACAGAAACCCCTGGTAAAAGATATCCCCCAGGCCAAAGGTATTGCCCACTCCGGGGGCCAGTTCTGGCTGATAGGCCAGGGGTAGGATCACCCGGTTAATCAGCAGGAGGTCTTTGCTGAGGGGGGTGGGGAGGACGGGCTGGATGTTTAGGATATTGCCCGTGCGGTCAAACTGCCCCAGGCCAACGTTGGTGTTGTTTTGGAAGGGAACGGAAATCAGGTTAGCCACAGGATTTTGGGACTGCCGGGCCAGATCGGTTTCCTCCCCACTGGTTAATCCATCGGGCCCCTCCCCATTGGTGGCGTCCACCTGGGCGATGGTCTGGTCAGGGGAAGGAGGCAGTACCGGCAGCGCCGCCCCCCAGCTCAAACCATAGTCTAGGACAAGGGCCTGGGCGTCGTAGCGGGGGAGCGATTCTAGGGCAGCGACCCCAGGGGCCGTGATGGATATTTCGGGGTCAGGGTCCGGTGCGATCTCCAGGGGAGGAGCCAATTGGGAAAGTTCAGTCAACCCAGTCAGGCTGGGCTTCACCCCCAGGAGGGCCAGTTGGGTCTCCACCGCCTCCACCCCAGTCCCTAGGGAGCAACCTTGGGCTAGGGGGGATAGGGAATCCTGGTGGGGTAGGGAAATCAGGGGATCGTCCCAGCTGTGGTGATGGGTCTGGTCGGCCCGGACATGGCAGGTTGGCCATAGCAGCCAGGCCAGACACCCTAAACTAACCAGCTGCAACAACCGCTGGGCATAGGAGGTGGTGATCCACAACGTTCTGTAGGTGGTCATGGCCATATGCCCTCACAAGCCATAATACTCACCAATTGTAATGGGGATAGGCTGGCTTGCCATCATGCCTGGGGCCGAAGCCCTAGGACCCCAGGATCTGGTCGATCAACCCCTGGTGTTGGGAGACCGACACCAGGCTATTGGCCGCCACCATGCCGCTGACCGCCACCGCCGGCACCCCAATGCCCGGAAAGGTGGAATCGCCGCAGCACCACAACCCCGGCAGGGGGGTTTTACCACCGGGAAACCGGCCCTGGCCGGCGGCAATGGCGGGGCCGTAGCTGCCCTGGTATCGGCGTAGGAAGCGTTGATGGGTGAGGGGGGTGCCCACCAGGGTGACCTCACAGCGATCGCGCAGATCGGAAATGATCCGTTCCAGGCCCTGCCAGAGCACCTGCGATCGCTCGGTTTTGAGCTGTTGGTAGCGATCGCTGTGGCGATCCAACCCAGCCCAGAGGGCGTAGGGCTCCGTGGCCGGGGTATAGGCATGGATGCAATGCTTCCCCGGTGGGGCCAGGCTGCTATCCAGCACCGATGGGATGGAGACCGCCACCACATTTTGGGGCGCCTCCACCCCCTGCTCCCAGCTATTGACGATCAGGTAGTGGCATTCTAAATCCGGCGGTAAGCCAGCGGCATCAATGCCCAGGTGGAGATGCATAAAGCTGGGGCAGGGGGTTGGCTGGCGCCGGACCTGCCAGGCTGGTGAGACGACCTGATCTGGCAGCAGCTTCAGGGTATCCCAACCGGAGGCATTGGAGACAACGGCATGGCGGGCCCGGATCTGTTGCCCATTACGTAACTCTACCCCCACCGCCCGTTGGCCCTGCAGGATAATTTGTTGCACCGTGGCCTTGAGCCGCAATTCACCGCCGTGGCGGGTTAACCCCCGCACCAGGGCGTTAACCAAGGCGCCGCCGCCCCCTTTGGGGTAATCCAACCGCACCTCTGGACGGTACCAATCCGCAAACATGAAGGCCATTTCTGCCGCCAGGGTGCCCTGGGCCGGTAGGCCAGAGAGCA
>JAYKIM010000189.1:0-5793 GCA_035286245.1 Cyanobacteriota bacterium
ACCGACGAAAATCAGGCTCAATTAGGTCCAGGCGAGCTATTTCAAGAGCTGAAACCCGCGAAGTTCGTACCCCCCCTGAACGGTTACGGTAAATAATAAAACAAATAGTTTCTTGGTGTCTCCGACCGATTAAGTTACATAAGTCACGTTATTGATAACCGTTCAGGGGGTAAGGAGAAAGCAAGGATCTCAGATCTCAGAGTAGATCGCCTGAGCCTGGTTGAGCCTGATTTTCCTCGTCCGAGGCTTTGGTGGCGGCTAAAACCCACCAAATCCATACCTCTCTTAGAGGTTGTTTGAAAAGCCAAAGAGAGTCTCAAGCTATACCTATGGAGTAGAATAATCAGTGCAAAATTCCGTGTTTTAGCGGCCCCTTGACGGCGAACTATACCTGAGACAACCCTTTTCAAACAACCTCTTAAGCAGTTGCCATCATTATAGTACCGAAAATTTAACCACTCCTCCAGTATTTATTTCTGCTCTTTATCAATTCTTAACTGAAGTGGAGAATTTTATCCTATGGTTGGCAATTGCTTGTAAGAGAATGTTTAAAAGGGTTGCCCCAGCTACAATTCCGACATTCCGCAAGTCGGACAGGGTTTTTGAGAAATTCGATTTTTGAGACACCTGCCAGACAAAGCTTTTAGCCACTTTCAGCTAGCTTTGAATAAGCGCCTGAGTCTCAAGGCAGTCTCACGCGTGAGATAAGCCTTATTTCTGGGATGCTTGGCGAACAAGGCCTATAGGCTTTCATTTTTCGTTCAGTCTCAACCCGCGGAAGGTACGATTAGGGAAAGTCTGGAGGCGATCTGGTATGTCGCAGCCACTTCTATGACAGGGTTCTGACATTTGGATAAAATCGAGCTAATGGGTTCCCAACCGAAGTTTTGTTCCAGTGCTGACTGGTTTCTCCTCGGCTTCCCGCCTTCTATATTCACATAGTTATGATGCCTGCCGTTAGATTCCCCATCAGGTAGGTATACTAGTTTCGGTCTGCCACTCTAACACCGGCAGGTTTCGATGCCAGGGCAAGGGGACCGGCTCGCTAACCACGGGCAACACCTACCCAGGAACCTAAAGAAGCTAACCCATGGGCGATACTGGACTCGAACCAGTGACATCCTGCTTGTAAGGCAGGCGCTCTACCAACTGAGCTAATCGCCCGTTTGCTTTCCAGATTAATTATCCTAGCAGGTTTTGGCGGCTTTCCCCAGCCCCCTGGGTAGGTCGATGGGATGACCCTTGACCTAGATTTTCTAAAAAGTGGGGCCGCCACAGGGCATCGGCCACCCGACACACCTGGGCCATTTCCGCCCCGTCATGGACCCGCAGCATATCTGCCCCGCCGGTGATCGCGCCACAGCAGGCGGCGGCGGTGCCCCAAATCCGCCCCTGGGGGTCGGGTTGGTCTAGCAGCCAGCCCAGGAAGCTTTTCCGCGACGGCCCCACCAACAGGGGGCAGCCCAAGTCTCGCAAACGGTGTAGCTGGCGGAGGATCTCCAGGTTCTGGGGGTAGGTTTTGGCAAAGCCCAGACCGGGGTCAATGGCAATGGCATGGGCTTCGATGCCCACGGCGATCGCCGCTTCAATTTGCCGAGCCAGGAAATCGTGAATTTCCCCCATTAGATCGGCGTAGTCGGTAAGGCCCTGCATGGTGGCCGGCGTGCCCCGCCGGTGCATCAGCACGATGGGCATGCCCAGGTCCGCCACGGTGGACAACATGGCGGCATCCTCACTGCCGGCGGAAATGTCATTGACAATGTCGGCCCCGGCCCGGTGGGCGGCCCGGGCCACGGCGGCGCGGGTGGTATCCACGGAAATCACCGCCCCCTGCAGCATCGGATCGGGGTCGGCCCGCAGGGCGGCCACCACCGGCACCACCCGGTCCAACTCCTCCGCCTCCGGGATGGTCAATGCCCCTGGGCGGGTGGATTGGCCGCCAATATCCAGGATGTCGACGCCATGGCTGAGCAGATGCCGGGCCTGGGCGATCGCCGCCGGTAGGGACTGGAACTGACCACCATCACTGAAACTGTCGGAGGTGACGTTGAGGATGCCCATCAGGTAGGTGCGCTGTCCCCAGATAAAGCGGCGATCGCGGATGATCCAGGGCGCCGGAGCTGCCATAACTGCCATAGGCCGATGTAAAAGAACCCAACGATTATAGCGGCAGGGCCGGGGAACGGGCAGGGCCCTGACTCCACCACCCACCTGAGACCAGACTAAAATGGGTAAGTCTTTACCCTTGCCCCCCGCCATGACTGCTGCCCCCGATCTTCCCCTCTCCCCCGTTCCCCTGCTGGGCCAATCCCTCCCCGCCCTCACCGACTGGGTGGTGGCCCAGGGGCAACCCGCCTACCGGGGTCAACAACTGCACCAGTGGCTATACAACCGGGGGGTGCGATCGCTGCAGGAGATCACCGTCTTTTCCAAGGGCTGGCGGCAAACCCTGGGGGAGGTGGCGGTGGGTCGGTCCACCCTGCACCACCGCACCGTCGCCCGGGATGGCACCGTTAAGTACCTGCTGCAGCTCCAGGATGGCGAAATCATTGAAACCGTGGGCATTCCCTCCCCCCGGCGACTGACGGTGTGTGTCTCCTCCCAGGTGGGCTGTCCCATGGCCTGTGATTTCTGTGCCACCGGCAAGGGGGGCTTTCGTCGTAACCTGCAGTGCCATGAGATTGTGGACCAGGTGCTAACGGTGCAGGAGGATTTTGGCCAACGGGTCAGCCACATCGTCTTCATGGGCATGGGGGAACCCCTGCTGAATAGCGACAACGTGGTGGCGGCGATCCACTGCCTTAACCAGGATGTGGGGATTAGTCAGCGATCCATGACCCTCTCCACCGTTGGTCTGCCCGGCCGCATTGCCAAACTGGCGGAGGCCCACCTGCAGGTGACCCTGGCGGTGAGCCTGCACGCCTCCAATCAGGCCCAACGCCTGACCCTGGTCCCCAGTGCCAAAACCTACCCCCTGGAGGCTCTGCTGGCGGAGTGTCGCGCCTATGTGCAGCAGACCGGACGGCGGGTGAGCTTTGAATATATTCTGCTGGCGGGGGTCAATGACCAACCCCACCACGCCCAGGAGTTGGCCCAGCACCTGCGGGGGCTACAGAGCCATGTCAACCTGATTCCCTACAACCCCATTGCTGAGGTCGACTACCAGCGGCCTACGGGGGCCAGCATTGCCGCCTTTGTCGCCGCCCTGGAGGAGCGCCACATCGCCGTTACCGTGCGCTACTCCAGGGGCCTGGAGGAAAATGCCGCCTGCGGTCAACTGCGGGCCTCCCGGGCAACCGCTAGCGATCCAGCCCTAGTCGTGAATTGAGCCGTCGGGCATAATCGTACCGGTGAGGATGGTGCCGGTCAGTTTCACCATGGTGCGCCCCCCCACCGCCACCTTGGCGCCACTCAGGTCCGCGCCGCTGAGGTCGGCGCCACTCAGGTCCGCGCCGATCAGGTCCGCCTCCCGCAGGTTGGCGTGGCTCAGGTCCGCCTGCAGCAGGTTGGCCCGAAACAGCTTGGCCCGACTGAGGTTGGCTCGGTTGAGGTTGACCTTATGGAGAAAGGCATCGCTGAGATCGGCGCCGCTCAGGTTAGCCTCACTCAGGTTGCGATTGGCAAAGTCCCGCTCCCGCAGGTTGGCCCCGCGCAGGTCTGCCCCGGTCATGTCGGGGCTCTGGCGAGCCCGATGGGCGCTGCTGCTGCCATTGCGGGTGTGGGCGTTGTAGGTGTTATAGCCCTGATCCCTGGCCGTCGCCGGATCGGGAGTCGGCTTTTGCGGGGGGGGATCGGGTCTAGGGGAGGTTTCCTGAGCAGGGGCCTTGTGGGCAGCAGCGGCCTGGGCCGTACCCACCCCCGCCGCCGCATCTCGCCGTTGCCGATAGCTGGATTGGGAGGGGTTAGCTTGCCCCTGGGTTGATTGGCTGGTGGAGGGTTGGGGGTGCCCCTGGTCAGCTCGAGGATGGCGATAGTAGCGGTTTTGGTAGTGATAAGCCCCGTTAGAGCGACCGTTAGCTCCCTGGCCGTGGGCGCTAGCCCCATTCCCCGGATACCCGTAGGCCTCACCGGACTGGGAACTGCTATAGCTGGCACTGGCCCGGTAGGGGGAGCTAGGGGTGCGGCCAGTGCCGTTGGCGCTAGCGCTACCGCTGCCAGTGCGATCGGGGCGGTGGTGGGACCGCAGCAGGTCCCGGGCATGGTTGAGGGCTTTAATTTTGTCCTGGGCCTTTTGGTAGAGCCGCTCGTTGTCCTGGGGGATGCGATCAGGGTGCCAGACGAAGACCAAATCCTTATAGGCCCGGTTGACCTCCTCCATGGAGGCACCGGGTTCTAATTCCAGAATTCGATAGGCGGTCTCCAGCTCGCGCATGGGCGGTTAGTCTCGCGGTGATCCGTCAGGAATAGGTCGACAGTAGATACCATTTTAGGCGGGTTCTCCCCTCCCGCGGTAGTGGGGGTGCAGGATTGCTTTTCTAGCTTAGGCTGGCCTGGCCCTAGATCGGGGAATCTTAAGGAGAATTTCGGGGATCACGGCGGCTTAAGATAGGGGCGGGGGCTGTCGACGGTCCCCGGTATGGATTCAAGCAGGTTAGGAGGATGGTGATGCGCATATTGGTGATGGGGGGCACTCGCTTTATTGGGGTGGCCCTAACCAAGCAGTTGGTGGCCCAGGGCCATCAGGTGGTGCTGTTTAACCGGGGCCATCGGCCGCCGCCGGTGGCGGGGGTGGAGACGATCCTTGGCGATCGCACCGCCGCCGACCAGCTCCAGGCCAAACTCCAGGGCCAATCCTTTGACGCCGTCTTTGACAACAATGGCCGGGAGCTAGCCGATACCCAGCCCCTGGTGGAGGCCCTGGGGGATAAGCTGCGGCATTTCATCTACGTCAGTTCCGCTGGGGTCTACCAGCAGGCTGACCAGATGCCCCACCTGGAGGGGGATCCGGTGGATCCCAAGAGTCGCCATCGGGGCAAGTTTGAAACCGAAGCCTACCTGCAGGCCCAGGGGGTGCCCTTCACCTCGGTGCGGCCGGTATATATCTATGGTCCCCAAAACTACAACCCCCTGGAGTCCTGGTTTTTTGACCGGGTGGTGCGCCAGCGACCCCTGCCCATCCCCGGCAATGGTATGCACCTCACCCAGTTGGGCCATGTGGAGGACCTGGCCCGGGCCATGGTGGCGGTGCTGGGTAACCCCCGGGCGATCGGGCAAATCTACAACATCTCCGGGGTGAAGGCGGTCACCTTTGACGGGCTGGCCCGGGCCTGTGCCCTGGCCGCCGGGCAAGACCCCACCGCCCTCAGCCTGGTGCACTACGATCCCAAGGCCTTTGACTTCGGCAAGGCCAAGCCCTTTCCCATGCGGGTTCAGCATTTCTTCACCGCCATCCACAAAGCTCAAGCCGAGCTGGATTGGACCCCCCACTTTGATCTGGTCAGCGGTCTGCAGGACTCCTTCCAGCAGGACTACCTGGCCTCGGGGCAGGACCGGGCCGAGATTGACTTTAGCCTGGACGATCAGATCCTCCAGGCCCTGACCTAGGCCCGGCAGAACCCGCCATGGTCAGCCAGTCTAAGCCGGGAGATCAACCTATTCGCCTGCTGATCATGGGGGCGGCCGGGCGGGACTTCCATAACTTTAATGTGGTCTATCGACAGGATCCGACGGTGCAGGTGGTGGCCTTTACGGCGGCTCAGATCGAGGGCATTAGCGATCGCACCTATCCCCCCAGCCTGGCGGGCCCCCTCTACCCCGAGGGCATCCCCATCCTGCCGGAGGCCGATCTGGATC
>JAYKIM010000190.1:0-13879 GCA_035286245.1 Cyanobacteriota bacterium
TCCGAATGCGAGTCAGCATATCCGCAATTGTGTCGTTAGCAGCCATAGTCCTAGTTACGCGTATAAACCTGTGTTAGTTGTCACGGAATGGCATACCCAATGCCTTGAGTAGCGCTCGCCCTTCTTCGTCAGTATTGGCGGTGGTCACAATGGTGATATCCATACCGCGAATTTGATCAATGCCGTCATATTCAATTTCTGGGAAAATCAGTTGCTCCCGCAGGCCCAGGGTATAGTTACCCCGGCCATCGAAACTTTTAGGGCTAATCCCACGGAAGTCACGAATGCGAGGTAGGGCCAGGTTAATTAGACGATTAAGAAAGGCGTACATGCGATCCGATCGCAGCGTAACCATCACCCCAACGGGCATGCCCTGGCGGATCTTAAAGCCGGCGATCGCCTTTTTGGCTCGAGTCACCACCGGGCGCTGACCGGTGACCAGGGCTAACTCGTTGAGGGAGGATTCCAGGGCCTTGGCATTTTGGGACGCTTCCCCCAGGCCACGGTTAACGGTGACCTTAACCACCTTGGGTACCTGATGAATATTGGTGTACTTAAACTGATCAATCAGTTTGGGTACCACCGTATCTTTGTAAAGGGTCTTGAGTTGATCTGTCATGGTTTCTAGGTTTCCTGGGCTGGGTCAGGAATAGGGAAATAGATTGGGAAATTAATCAATGATTTCGCCAGTTTTCTTGAGCATACGCACCTTACGACCATCATCGGTAAAGGTGTAGCAAATACGGCTGGCTACCTTTTGCTTTTCGGAATAGAGCATGACGTTGGAGCTATGAACCGGGGCTTCCTGGGTAACGATCTGACCCGATTCCCCTTCCTGTTGAGGTTTAACGTGCTTGGTGCGGATATTGACTCCCTTCACCACCACCTGGCTCTTCTTGGGGTTCACCGCCAGGATTTCCCCCACCTTGCCCCGGTCTCGTCCGGCAATGATTTGCACTACATCGCCTTTCCGAACATGCATTTTGTAGCGGCTGGGCCGCTTAGCCGTCGATGTTGCCATTTACAGTACCTCCGGTGCCAAAGATACGATTTTCGTGAAGTTCTTATCACGCAGTTCCCGAGCCACGGGGCCAAACACCCGGGTCCCCCGAGGGTTACCGTCATTGTTGATAATCACGGCGGCATTGTCATCAAAACGGATGCTCATGCCACTAGAACGCCGTAAGCCCTTCTTGGTACGAACCACAACCGCCTTGACCACATCGGACTTTTTCACCGCCATGTTAGGCAGGGCGTCCTTGACCACCGCGACGATCACATCACCAACGCCGGCATAGCGGCGATTTCCCCCCAATACTCGAATACACATGAGCTTGCGGGCACCGCTGTTGTCGGCCACATTTAAGTAGGTCTCTTGTTGAATCATGGTTCCCTGCTAAGCCTCCGCCGCCCGGTTAACAATGTCCGCCACCATCCAACGTTTGGTTCGGCTCAGGGGCCGGGTTTCCAAAATTCTGACGCGATCGCCCTCCTGGCAGGCATTATCTTCGTCGTGGGCTTTGTAACGCTTGGTGCGCACCACAATCTTGCCGTATTTAGGATGGGAAGTCCGGTTTTCCACCGCCACTACAACGGTCTTATCCATCTTGTTACTGACCACCAATCCGACTCGTTCCTTAACCGCCATTTCAAGTACCCTCCTTCCCTAGGCTAACGTTGATTCTTTTGCTGAAGCTGGCGCTGAAACCTCTGCCCCTTCAGTCTCAGCAGCTAACTGTCGTTCTCGCTGCACGGTCATCAATTGGGACAAGCGATGGCGAGCATGCTTAAACTGATGCACCTCTTTGGTGAGCTGACGAGTAGCTTGCTTGAAGCGCAGTTGAAAGAGCTCCTGCTTAGTTTCAACAATCGCCTCCAGTAACTCGTCATCACTTAGGCTGCGGGCCGCCTCAATTTTAGGAAGTGCCATACCCCTAAGCCTCCTGACTATCTTTAACAATAAATTTGGTCTTAAACGGCAACTTAAAGGCAGCCAGCCGCATCGCTTCTCGAGCCGTAGCCTCAGGCACCCCAGCGATTTCAAAAACAATCCGGCCCGGCTTCACCACCGCCACCCAAAACTCAGGGTTCCCTTTACCAGAACCCATCCGGGTTTCTGCGGGTCGCTGGGTAACGGGCTTATCAGGAAAGACACGAATCCAGATCTTGCCACCCCGCCGGATATAGCGAGTCATGGCGCGACGGGCGGACTCGATTTGACGGGCCGTTAGCCAACAGGGCTCCGTAGCCTGCAGGGCAAAATCACCAAAGCTGATGTCGCTGCCCCGGTGGGCCATCCCGCGCATACGCCCGCGATGTTGCTTGCGAAATTTAGTTCGTTTTGGACTAAGCATGGATCGGCACTCGTCAACTCACAGGTCAAATTCAACTGGGAAAATCGGTTAGGCTTCGTTAGATCGGTCTTCAAACTGCTGACGGCGACGGGGTTGGCGCCGTCTGGGTTGGGCACTAGGGGCTGGGGCTTGCTCTTCCTGACCAGGAATAATTTCCCCCTTAAAGATCCAGACCTTAACACCCAGGATGCCGTAGGTGGTTTGGGCCGTAGTATAGGCATAGTCAACGTCAGCTCGCAGGGTGTGGAGGGGCACCCGCCCTTCTCGAGTCCACTCTGTGCGAGCAATTTCTGCCCCATTCAACCGACCACTAACCTGAATCTTGATCCCTTCGATGCCAGCTCGCTGGGCCCGCTGAATAGCCTGACGCACCACCCGACGAAAAGAGACCCGCCGTTCTAATTGCTGAATGATATACTCGGCGACCAGGGCGGCCTCGGCATCGACCCGGTTGACCTCCACTACGTTTACTCGGATCTGGCGACTTGGATCCTTGAGCATTTTTTGGAGCCCACCCCGTAGGGACTCAATGCCAGCTCCGCCGCGACCAACCACTACCCCCGGACGAGCCGTCCGCACCTCCAGATCAATTTGGTCTGCCTTGCGCTCAATGCGAATGTCGGCAATACCGGCATTACTCAGGTTCTTGCGCACGTACTGGCGAATCTGGTGATCCTCCTGCAGTAGTTCAGGATACCGCCTGCCCTCGGCAAACCAACGAGAGCGGTGATCTTGAACAATGCCAAGGCGAAAACCGGTTGGATGAATCTTATGTCCCACGAACAAATCCTCTGGAAAGTGCTAACGAATTAGGATGATTACGGACCAGACCGACTCTAATCGGAGGTTGGTGCCACAGCGATGGTGATGTGGCAGGTGGGTTTACGGATCTGATAGGCCCGCCCCTGGGCCCTCGGCCGGAACCGCTTGAGGGCAGTACCAGCATCGGCATAGGCTTCACTCACTACCAAATCGATAGGATTCAATCCATTGTTATGCTCTGCATTGGCCACCGCCGACCGCAACACCTTGGTTACCGGCTGACAGGCGGCGTAGGGCATAAACTCTAGAATAATTAAAGCTTCTCGATAGCTCTTACCACGAATTTGATCCAACACTCGCCGCACCTTACGGGGTGACATCCGGACGGAGCGAGCCACCGCCTTAACCTGTTCTGAGCTACGTACAGCCATGCTGATCCTCCTTAATCCCTAACGACGCGCTTTCTTGTCACTCTTGGCATGGCCGCGGAAGGTACGGGTGGGGGCAAATTCCCCCAACTTATGCCCGACCATTTGTTCCGTGACATAAACCGGAACATGCTGACGGCCATTGTGGACAGCAATGGTGTGACCAATCATTTGGGGCAGGATAGTGGATGCCCGTGACCAGGTTTTAATCACCTGCTTATCACCCTTGGTGTTGAGGGCGTCAATCTTACTCATAAGATGATCGGCCACAAAGGGGCCCTTCTTTAATGAACGTGCCATAGTGACCTAGCTCCTCCAAAACCAGTTAACAATGCACCAAACATCGAAATTTTTAGGCATTGCGTCCTCCACGGCCCCGCTTCGAGACCCGTCGCCGGCGCCGCACCACGTACTTATCGCTATCCTTATTCTTCGTGCGGGTCTTGTATCCCAGAGCGGGTTTACCCCAAGGGGTGACCGGTCCGGAACGGCCAATGGGGGCACGACCCTCACCGCCTCCGTGGGGGTGATCCACCGGGTTCATAACACTGCCCCGCACTTCTGGGCGACGGCCTAGCCAACGCTTGCGTCCTGCCTTGCCCAGGCTGATGTTACGAACATCAGCGTTGCCCACCTGGCCAATGGTGGCGTAGCATTCCCGCCGCACCATACGAACTTCGGTGGAGGGCAGCTTGAGGGTGACATAGTCCCCTTCCTTAGCCACCACCTGGGCACCGGAGCCAGCGGTGCGGACCATTTGCCCCCCCTTACCCGGCTTCATTTCAATGTTATGGACCGTAGTCCCCAAGGGAATTTTGTAGAGCGGTAGGGCATTACCCACCTCTAGGGGCGCCTCTTCCCCTGAAACCACTTTGGTACCTACGGTTAACCCAGCGGGACAGAGAATGTAGCGCTTTTCTCCATCTTCATAATGGAGCAGGGCGATCCGGGCATTACGATTGGGGTCGTATTCCACCGCAGCAACCCTGGCCACCACCCCAACTTTATTGCGACGGAAGTCAATTTCCCGGTAAAGCCGCTTGTGGCCGCCACCCCGGTGACGACAGGTGATGACCCCGCGGTTATTACGGCCCTTGGCCCGGTGTTTAGAGTGAACCAGGGACTTTTCTGGTTCACTGCGGGTAATTTCCGCAAATTCAGAAACGGTTCGCTCGCGCGTACCCGGGGTATAAGGTCGATAAGAACGGATGCCCATGTTAATACTGGCTGGCTACACGGCTAAAGAGTCAAAGGGGAGAAATAGTAGGAATATCGATCTAGAGATCGGGGAACAGCGGTATGGAATCACCGGCCGCCAGGGTCACCACCGCCCGCTTATAGTGAGGGCGATGGCCAATAAATCGGCCCACCCGCCGCTTTTTCTGCGGTGGGTTATAGGTGTTGACGGCTACCACCTTGACATCAAAGAGTTCTTCGATCGCCGCCTTGATCTGGAACTTATTCGCCGCTGGCACCACCTCAAAAACATACTGGTTGTTTTCCAGCAGCAGGGTAGCCTTTTCGGTCAATAGGGGCCGGCGAATCAAATCCGCCAGGGTCGGAAGCGGGGCCTTAGTCACTGTAAACCTCCTGAATCAGTTCAAGGGCTGGCGAGGTGATCACCAATTGGTCCGCCGCCAGCAGATCGTAGACATTCAGCCCATTGGCGGTAATTAGCTTGACGTTTTCAATGTTGCGGACGGAGAGATACACCAGCTCCTGTTTTTCGGCAACGATCACCAGCACCTTACCGTTAAGGTCAACACCCCAACGCCCTAGGGCATCGATAAAGTCACGGGTTTTCGGTCGTTCAAACCGATCCTCAAAGGCCTCCACCAACACCATATCCTCCGCCCGACTGAGCAGGGCGGTGCGCAGGGCCAGACGGCGTTCCTTACGGTTCATCTTGACACTGTAGTCCCGAGGCTTGGGCCCAAAGGTCACCCCACCACCCCGCCACAGCGGGGAGCGGTTGGAACCCGCCCGCGCCCTACCGGTGCCCTTCTGACGCCAGGGCTTACGGCCACCGCCCCGCACCTCTGCCCGGGTTTTGGTCGACACTGTGCCCTGCCGAGCATTACTCATCTGGCGCACCAGCGCCCGATGGACAATATGGGCTGCTACGGCTTCGTCAGCCACCCTAAGGTCCAGAGAGGCGCTCCCTCCCTCCTGACCGTCCCAACTTTTAATGGCAAACTCCACCATTTGACCTAATCCCTAAAACGCTCTCTGTCTAAAGTCTCAACTTGTCCAAGGGGGAGGGCTAACCCTTCACCCACTTGGCCGGGGTCACACTCAACAGACCACCCGGTTTACCCGGTACGGCGCCCTTAATCAGCAGTAGGTTGCGATCGCCGTCCACCCGCACCACCTCCAACTTACGGATGGTCACCTGGCTATTACCTAATTGACCAGCCATGCGTTTACCGGGGTAAACCCGGCCCGGGGTAGTACCCGCTCCGGTCGAGCCCGGCAGGCGGTGGTTCTTAGAACCGTGGGCCATGGGACCCCGACGAAAGTTGTGACGTTTTTGGTAGCCGGCAAAACCCCGACCAACACTTTTCCCGCTAACATCCACCAGTTGGCCGACACTAAAGCTTTCCGCCGTAATGGCTTGACCCAACTCGTAATCCGAGGCGGCCGCCACCCGATATTCCTGCAGGTAGCGCAGGGGAGTACTGCCTGAGCGAGCCAGGTGACCTAGCTTAGGCCGGTTTAAGGCCTTCTCAGTGGTTTCCTCAAACCCCACCTGAATGGCTGCATAACCATCGGTGTCAGGGGTTTTAATCTGGGTGACCACACAGGGGCCAGCCTGAACCACCGTAACCGGCACTGCGTTACCGGCCTGATCAAATATCTGGGTCATGCCCAGCTTTTTGCCGAGAATACCGACTGTCACAGTCCTATCTCCCTAGATCACACTACAAACACTCTCCACCCTCACCACCGAGGTCTCAGGCGGAGAATATGAACTTTTGAATCTTACCAAGAGCCCGGAGCTGGCACTTTAAACCTAGAGCCCAACCCATGCAGGGATTGCTATTCAAAAGAAATTGACCTCTAACAGCCCAAAACCAGCAGCTATCCCTTAGAGACCACCGCTAGGACTGAAACAGTCATTGCCAGGACTTGAGCGGTATGTAACCTTCAGTATCCTTTTTCAACGGCAATTTCCCATGGTACATCGTTAGTTCCAGGATGTCTATTATTTTCGTTAAAATTCCCGTCCCTAGGGTCACCGACCTCCCCCAGGCGGATTGGTCTCGCCCGAGAACCCCTATACAGCTATCTACTTCTCCTGGCTCCTGAGTACTGGCTCCTGATTCCTGCCCCGTAAGGACTAATTGCCCAGGGCATCCAGGGGTAAAAAGGGACGATCTGAGGGTAGGGGTGCCACCGGACTGGTGAGTTCAAACTCGCCCCGTTCAAGCCACTGCTTGAGTTCGGTCTGGGCTTGACGGGCCAGGTAAAGACTGCTCAACGGGGCAGTGCGTACGGTTTGGCCCTCAATGGTAATAGTTCCAGACTTGAGTTGGGCGTAGCTAACCAGACCAAAGGTGGGACGCACCCGGCGGGGAATGGCGAAATCCATAATCGGGGCAACAATGTCCCGATCCTGGACAGCACAGTGGGCGGCGATAGTCTCGTTAAGAATGGGGATAGGTACCGCCACCCCAATCATTAGGGAGGGGCCATAACCCTTGAAATAGCAGCCCCGGACCCACTGGGACCGCATTTGTTTAGCATCTCCAATCACCGCAACGGTGGCGGCGGGGCCAATCGGGGTACGGTTGGGCAGGCGACGTTGCAGGGGAAAATGTTGAGTCCCTTCCCAGGCAATGTAGCCCACTCCACCCCCTAGCCACAGCCGGGTACCAATGCCAATCGCCTCCAGGTCAGGGTCGTTAAGCAGGGGAGAGAGGGCCCCAGGGTTGGCGTAGACCGCATTACCAAGATGGGGTTGCAGGGGCCCGAGATAGGTGGCCAGGGGACGTTCGCCACCATTCACCCCAACAATAAAGTTTTGATAGAGGCAGCGGGGGTTAAACAGATAAAACTGGTTGATGGTATCACGGGTAATGGAGGTTTCCAGGGCGGCCCTGGGGTAACAGTCGGTAACGTGACCCGTAGCCTGCACCTGGACGCTATGACCCGCAATTAGATTGGCGATTACATGGCCGCCGCCATACTCCCTGGGGTCATCCCCGTCGAGGAGATCACCAACGCGACTGAGCAGGGCGGGTTGACTTGCCCCCAGGTAAAGGTCAACGGCACCAAACCCAGCGTAGGCTGGCACACCATCTAGATAACACTGCAGCAGCTTGATGGGGGGATCGGTGTGCCCCAGGTTAAGAATGGCGCCGGAGGACTCCATCGGTTCAAAGGTACCGGTGACCACCACATCCACCGCCTTAGCCGCCGCCCCAATGCCCTGTTCCACGGCTAAGGCTTTAAAGGTTTCGGCGGTATGCACCACCACCTGGCCCTGGCGGATTTTCTGATTAATGCTCTCGACGGTGCGCATGGCATTAACGGGGGGGAAGGTCCAAGGATCGGAGTTGAGACCCGAGCAGCACCGCCATAATCCCACTGGGGGCTAGTAATAACCCTATGACCAGGGGGAGGGAGGGAGCGGGGGCGAGGAGAGGAGCCAGGTACTTAATTCCCAGGCTGAGGACGATGGAGAGGAGCAAGAGCTTTATCAGCAGCCACAGATGAATAGGGGCCATGGATCTCAGGTGGGCGATCGCCGCACGTTTAAACAGCACCACTCCTGGCGACGCCACAGGGTGGCCACTACCCAGCCGTGCTGGTCCAAGGTTTCCGCCACCAACTTGGATTGGTCGATTAAAATACCGCTGAAAATACCCCAGCAGGAGGGGCCGGTGAGGCGATCTAACTGGGGAATTAAATCCAGGATGACCTCCGCCAGAATATTACAGACTACCCCGTCTACGGGCCTATCTACGACGCTGGTTAGGGCCTCTAACCCTCCGTGGATGAGCACCAACCGGTCCTCATCGAGCTGGTTGATAGCTCGATTAGACCGGGCCGACTCCACCGCCAGATCATCAATATCCGCGGCGTAGACCCGATGGGCGCCCAGCAGGAGGGCCGCAATAGAGAGGATCCCCGAACCACAGCCAATATCCGCCAGGGTAACGCTCTCCGGATGGTCCGCCAGACGCATTTCCAAAGATTCCAGGCAAAGCTGGGTGGTGGGGTGGGCCCCGGTGCCAAAGGCAACCCCTGGATCCAGGCGTAACACCAGACGTTGGTTATCGGCCGGGGGATCAAGCCAGGCGGGGGTCACCAACAGGCGATCACCAACCGGTTCAGGCTGCCAGTGCTGCTTCCAGCTCCTGGACCAATCCTCCTCGTCAATCAGGCTCCAGCTCACCTGGGGGGGCTGAACATCACTACAGAGGGCGTCTTGTTTGATCCCCAGGGCCAGGGCAGAGAGGTCCAACAACTCCAACCGGTGTTGGGGAAAGTAGGCTTGCACCAGACGGGCTGTGCCTCGCTGCTGGCTAGCCGTACCCTGGCTGCCAAAGCTATCTAACCGCCAAAATACGGTTTCCTCCAGGGTTGGATCGCAGAGGATTTGGACTTCCCACCAGTGGGGTGTTACCGCGGTCATAGCCAGATCCTCCGTCACAGGTTAACCGTATAGGCGTCCCGAATCCCTTCCAGCTTGGTAATCTCTGCCAAAATCCCCTCCGGCAGCGGGTCGTCCAGGCTCAGCACCATCACCGCATCCCCGCGGACAATTTTGCGGCCCACCTGCATACTGGCAATATTGACATTGAAGCTACCCAGCAGGGAACCCAATTTACCAATAATTCCGGGCATATCCCGGTGTAGGGTAAACAGCATATGCTGGGTGGGGGGGACGTTAATGGGGAAGTCATCAATATCGGTTACCCGAATTTCGCTGCCCCCTAGCAATACGCCAGTCACCGCATGTTCGCCCAGGTTGCCCTTGGCGGAAATTCGCAGTGACCCGGTATAGTCCCGAATATTGGCGTCTCGAGTTTCAATTACGTGGATACCCCGTTCCTTAGCCTCAATAGCGGCATTCACGTAATTCACCCGTTCCTGCAGCGCGTTGGAGAGTAATCCCTTAAGGGTGGCAATCATGATCGGCTGGCTGTCTCCCGAAGCAATGTCCCCCTGTAAACGGACCGTGAGTTCCTGAACTCGCCCCCCCGCTAACTGGCCCACCAGATTGCCCAGGGTTTCCGCCAGCTGCAGGTAGGGTCGCAGCTGTTGCAGCACCTCCGGCCGTAACCCGGGGATATTGACGGCGGAGCGGGCCGGTAGACCCAGCAGCACATCTCGAATTTGCTCCGCCACATCAATGGCCACATTCACCTGAGCTTCTTCCGTTGAGGCCCCCAGGTGGGGCGTGAGAATCACATTCTTATCCAGCTGACGGAGTTCTGATTCCCCCAGGGGCTCGGTTTCGTAGACATCCAGGGCAGCACCGCCAATCTGGCCCTGCCGCAGGACCTCAGCTAGGGCCGCTTCATCAATAATCCCGCCGCGGGCACAGTTAATAATCCGCACCGTGGGTTTCATCACCGCCAGGGTACGGGCATTAATCAGGTGGGTCGTCTCTGGGGTTTTGGGCAGGTGCAGGGTGATGTAGTCTGATTCCCGAAACAGTAGGTCTAAATCCACCAGGCGACAACCTAACTGCTCCGCCCGCTCAGTGGAAATGAAGGGATCGTAGGCGAGTAGTTTCATGCCCATAGCTCGACCCACCGTTGCCACGTGGGAACCGATTTTGCCCAGGCCTACAACCCCTAAGGTTTTCTTGTAGACCTCCACCCCGGTGAAGGCACTACGTTGCCATTCGCCGGCCTTGACGGAGCGATCGGCGCTGGGAATGTAGCGGGAGAGGGCCATCATCATGGCCAGGGCATGTTCGGCGGCGGCGATGGTATTGCCCTCCGGAGAGTTAACCACCAAAATGCCCCGTCGGGTGGCTTCGGGCACATCCACGTTATCCACCCCCACCCCAGCCCGGCCAATGATTTTAAGGTGCTGGGCCGCCTCAATCACCGCCTTGGTCACCCGGGTGCCAGAGCGAATCATCAGGGCATCGTAATCGCCAATGATATCAACCAGAGCTTCCGGGGAGAGACCGGTATTCACGTCCACCTGGGCAACCTGGGACAGAATATCCAGGCCTACCTGATCAATGGGGTCGGAAACAAGAACCTTGGACATAGCTAACTTATGAGTTACAAGAACAGAGGGCAGGGGGGCAATGGAAAAAATGTCACAGGAATCTACTCTACTGCAAAGATGGATGCCCCCAATAGCAGGATTAATACTAAAGATTGGGAAGGCGTTCAGGGGGGCTGCGGGGGCCACCCCCCCTGAACGCCTAAACCTTAATCTTACCGAAGCGGCGATCGCGCTTTTGGTAGGCCGCCAAGGCGCGATGGAACTCGCTAATATCAAAGTCAGGCCAGAGGGTATCGGTGACATAGATCTCAGCGTAGGCCAGTTGCCACAGCAAGAAATTACTAATCCGCATCTCACCACTGGTGCGGATCAACAGATCGGGATCGGGCAGGCTAGCGGTGTAGAGATGCTGACTAAACAGGGCTTGGGTGATATCCTCGGGCGCCAATACCCCCGCCTGCACCTGTCTCGCCAGGGCCCGACAGGCCTGGACAATTTCCTCCCGCCCACCGTAGTTGGTGGCTACGGTAAAGTCAATCCCCTGATGGTGCTGGGTTTGAGTGACCGCCAGTTGAATTTCCGCCTGCAGGGAGGCGGGTAGGGCGGTTAAGTCCCCTACAAAACGAATGCGAACCTTCTCCGCCATCATCTCCATCAGTTCCTGGCGCAGAACCCGCTCAAATAAAGTCATCAGAAAATCCACCTCCTCCATGGGACGCCCCCAATTCTCGGTGGAAAAGGCGTAGGCGGTGAGGGCACCAATGCCCCAGTCGCGACAACAGCGTAGCAAGGTTTTCAGGGTATCCACACCACGGCGATGGCCCATGATCCGGGGTAACCCCCGACGCTTAGCCCAGCGTCCGTTACCATCCATAATCACCGCTACATGTTGGGGCAGGTGATCGGGCTTTAAGTCGTCAGGTAAGCTATGGCGAGCAACAGGCTTGGGGGTCATTTCTGCTTTGGAGGAGAGGAGGGGGTACGGCCCAGAAGACGAGACAAAGAGGTTATTAACCGGTGTCCCAGCTGTCGCCCGAGGGTTCTTAACTGGGGAGCTACCGGTTCACGATCGCTGGCCTTAGCAAACTTAGTTCGCAGAATACTGCGCAGACGGCTACTGGTCAAAGGTCGATCTAGCATACCGCCCTGGGCCAGGGAAATTGAACCGGTTTCCTCCGAGACCACTACACAGACACAGCCCTCAACTCGCTCCGTGATTCCCATGGCGGCCCGGTGCCGGGTGCCCAGTTGGCGGGAGGCCATCCGTTCTGAAATCGGTAAAATCACCCCCGCGGCAATCACCCGGGCACCTCGAATCAGTAGGGCGCCATCGTGGAGTAGGGTGCTGGTTTGGAAGATGGTTTGAATCAATTCCCTAGAGACCTCGGCGTTTAGCCGCACCCCCGGCACCGAAAAATCTCGGTCATCAATGGGCTTATCGGTTTCTAAGATTAACAGAGCGCCGGTGCGGTTTTGGGAAAGTTCCTTAACCGCATCCACAATTTCATCAATCACACTATCCGGTTTGGGTAGGGTGACGCGGGAGGGGCGCAGTAGTGCAACCAGTTGTCCCTGGCCAAGCAGTTCCAGGAGACGCCGAAACTCCCCTTGCAACATAAAGGCCATGGCTACCGCCGACCCCACCACCAGCTTATCCAGCACAAACCCCAATAGCCCGAGCCCCAGGTATTTACTTGAGGCGGCGGCCAACATCAGAAAGATCAAGCCCCGTACCATCCAGAGGGTGCGGCGATCGCCGATCACCACCAACACCACGTAGCTGAGCAATAACACCAGGGCAATGTCCAGGATCTGCAGCGTCAACCTGACCTGATCCAGGTTTATCAGCCATTGCTCCCAGAGGTAGTTCATGCCATGTCAGGAGGGATTGGGGTCGGGCCGGGGCGATTGGCAAAGCCTTGATCGGTGGCTCAAGCCGTAGTTAGGGGTGAATGAGCTCAGATAGAAGAGCTCCCCTTCAGACTCAGGGTTTCTGGTAGGCAATCCTGCCGCAGGAGGTCCCGCAGGCCTTCACGCCGCAAAATCAACTGCGCATCACCGTTTTTGACCAGAACGGCGGCGGGTCGAGGCACCCGGTTGTAATTGGAGGCCATACTGTAATTGTAGGCACCGGTGGCGGCCACCACGATCACGTCATCGGCCACCAGGGCAGGTAGGGGGGCATCCTTAATCAAAACATCCCCAGATTCACAGTGTTTACCCGCCAGGGTAAGGCGCTGGTCCAGGGGGGCCGACATCCGGTTGGCCACCAGAGCACGGTAAAGAGACTGATAGGTAATCGGTCGGGGATTATCGGACATGCCGCCATCCACCGCCACATAGGTGCGTAGGCCCGGAATGGACTTCTGGCTGCCCACCCGATAGGCGGTCACGCAGGCCGGGCCAATCAGAGATCGCCCTGGTTCGCACAGTAAGCGGGGTAGGGGAATGTGCTGAGCCTGGCAGGCGGCCACCACGCTGTCACAGACGGTTTTAACCCAAGTGTCAATGCTGGGGGGATCGTCCGCCTCAGTGTAGCGAATCCCCAGGCCACCGCCCACATCCAACTCCGTCAGGGTAAGGCCATAGCGCTGAGCCGCCACCAACCACTGGGCCATCACCCCCCCCAGATCCTGATGGGGGTTCAGCTCAAAAATCTGCGAACCAATATGGGCGTGGACCCCCAAGGTCTGTAGCTGGGGATGATCCACCAGAAACTCAAACACCGACTCCATTTGATCGGGATCAAAGCCAAACTTACTATCCAGGTGACCGGTGCGAATGTACTCGTGGGTGTGACACTCAATCCCCGGGGTGATCCGCAACAGCACCGGGATAGGCTGATCAGCGGTCGCCAGACTGGCCAGGGTTTGCAGCTCCAGCCAGTTATCAACCACCACCCGACAGCCCACCGACTGGGCCAGGGTCAGCTCCTCAAGGGATTTATTATTACCGTGGAAATAAATCACCTCAGGGGATACCCCCGCCTCGCTGGCGGTGAACAACTCCCCCCCCGACACCACATCGATGCCCAGCCCCTCGGCGGCCACGATTGCACAAACCGCCATACAATTCCAGGCCTTAGAGGCATAGAGCACCAGGGCCTGCCCCGGATAGTGGCGCTCAAAACCCCGGCGG
>JAYKIM010000191.1:0-3628 GCA_035286245.1 Cyanobacteriota bacterium
CGTCGTAGTCCTGGGTGAGTTCGGCGGTGAGGGTGGTGTAGGGCAGATTCACCACGGTGTAAAACACCTGGAACACCAGGGAAATCACCACGTAGTACCAAAACCGGGCGCTGCCGCTGGCCCAGTCCGGCACTATCCAGGTGAGGAAGAAGGTCAGGCCAAAGGGCACCGCCCCCAGGGCGATCCAGGGGTAGCGGCGGCCCCAACGGCTCTGGCTGCGATCGCTGAGGTAGCCAATTAGGGGATCGTTCACCGCGTCCCACACCCGACCAATGGCCAGCACCGAGCCCGCCGCCGCCGGGCTCAACCCCGCCGTGGTAGTGAGGAAAATCAGGAAGGAAAAGGCCAGCAGGTTGGCGGTCATGCCGGGGCCAAAGTCCCCGGCGCCAAAGGCCAGCTTGGCGGCCAGGGAAAAGGGACGGCGGTTAGGGGTAGGCGGAAGATCAGCCATGGGCAAGGGACGGTGAGGAAACAGCGTCCCCAGTGTATTATTTTTCCATCGTCCGTTGTTCGAGCCAGGGCTTGGGAGAGTATCCCAGTTTTGCAAGTTTGCCCTCATCCCCTAACCCCTTCTCCCAAAAAGGGAGAAGGGGTTAGGGGATTCAAAGTCCCTCTCCCGCTCTGGGAGAGGGATTTAGGGTGAGGGCTGCAAAACTGGGATGCACCCGGGTTTGGGCCAAGCTCAAGCAGTGAGATTAGTCAGGCCCAGCCCCCTGCCCAGGATGTTTCAATTTGAAGTTATACACACCCTAGACAAGCAGCCATGGCAGATTTCTACGTCAGTTGGGAGGACTACCACCGGGATATTGAAAAGCTGGCGGTGAAGATCTACGAATCCGGCTGGGAGTTTAACCAGATTGTCTGCCTGGCCAAGGGGGGGCTGCGGGTGGGAGACATTTTGGCCCGCCTCTTTGATCAACCCCTGGCCATCCTCTCCGCCAGCTCCTATAGCGGCCTAGGGGGGCGCCGTCGGGGACGCATCACCTTCTCCCGGGACCTGAGCATGACCACGGCGGATTTGGGCAGTCACATCCTACTGGTGGATGACCTGGCGGACTCCGGCTATAGCCTGGACCGGGCGGTCGCCTGGCTCAACCACCGCTATGGCTTCGGCATCGAGGAAATTCGTACCGCCGTACTCTGGTATAAGGCCTCCTCCTTTGTCCGGCCCGACTACTACGTCCTCCACCTACCGGATAACCCCTGGATTCACCAGCCCTTTGAACAGTACGAAGAGCTTTCCCCAGCGGATCTGGCGGCCCGTTACCAGGTTCTGGAGGCCTAACCGGCCCCGCCCCCATAGCGTCCCTCCGATCGCCCCCTGAATTCTGACGACTGACTCCTACCCAGATAAACTATCCAGACCGCACTGTTACCCCAACCCTAGAGATCTACCACCCTCTCCACTTGAGTTGGGTGATTGCAGTTGAAGAGCATAGTCGCAATGGGGCTGGGGGTACTATATTCAATGGCCACCACCGGTGACTGGTCTAACCAGGCCTGAAAAGATCGCCCCCCATCGGCCCGGAAGGATTGCAGAGAAACCTGGGCCGATCGCCGGTAGAAACCACAGAGGGGCTCCCATCCCTGGGGTTGGTGGGGCACCAGGGCCAGGCTTGAGGAGGGCAGGCTGGGGAGCTGGCCTCGCCATTGGTTGAGGGTGAGGGGGCAGAGCTGGGGTAAGTCACAGGCCAATAGCAACACCCAGGGGCTAACCAGCTGGTCTAGCCCCTGGGTGAGGGCCACCAGGGGGCCACCATGGGGTTGGGTTTCCACCAGCCAGGTGTAGCGATCGCCCCCCGGCAGCACCGACCGATAGCGATCGGGCCAGGGGGTTAAAATCGCCACCTGATCGCTGCACTGCAAAGCCACCGATGCTACCTGCTGCAATAGGGGTACCCCCCGCCACCGCACCAGGGCTTTGTCGGTGCCCATGCGAGAACTGCGCCCGCCCGCCAGAATCAAGGCGGTGACCGATGCTAGGGGTTGAATCAGGGTTGTTTGGTCGTCACCCATTCACAACAACTGAACTCAATGAAAAGACTGGCAAGTTATTGACCATCTCGTTCCAGAGGAACGGTGAGAACCGCCAAATTTGGGAGGCTAAAGGGTGGGGGTTAGCAGGCCAAAAGCTAGGGGAGTTGAAGCTGAGAAAAACCGGATCTCAATCAACCGAGAACCACTATGGAACTTACCAGGAATTAGTGATCCACCAATTCTGCCACTTACTAGGCGGACGCCATCAAAGGTAGTTCTGAGTCTGCCAATGCCTTGATATTCCCCAGTCATAAAGCACTAGTTGACCTAGATCACCTACTTAACACCAATCTAATCATGCAGGAATCGCATCAATGGATTGCGGAAAACCTTTAGGCATCAACTTTATGTGATTTCCTATACAAAATCCTCCTTAAGGACCGGGCTAGCCTCCTAATCAGATTGAGGCGACTCGATTATTTTTCACTCAACTATTTGTCTACGTTTTTACCCAGGTCCTAATCGGTCTGGGATGCGACCACATTAACTGATCAGCCTAGCTTATCGTACCCGAGCCGTGATTCCGGTAGCGTTGCCATGGTCGAAACCAATTCAAAATTAAACAAGTTTGAAAAATTTAAGGCGGAGAAAGATGGTCTGGCGGTTAAGACAGAGCTAGAACACTTTGCCCAAATCGGCTGGGAATCGGTGGAGGAAACCGACCTAACCCACCGTTTAAAGTGGCTGGGTATTTTCTTCCGCCCCGTCACCCCCGGCCGATTTATGGTGCGGCTGCGGCTGCCCAGCGGAGTCCTCTCCAGTCAAAAAATGCGGCTGCTAGGGGAGGTGATTCAACGCTATGGCGACGAAGGTAGTGCCGACATTACCACCCGGCAAAACATCCAACTGCGGGGTATTCGTCTAGAAGATATTCCCGATATTTTCCGGCGTTTTGATGCGGTGGGCCTGACCTCGGTGCAGTCCGGCATGGACAATGTTCGCAACATCACCGCCTCGCCGGTGGCCGGTATTGATGCCAGTGAACTGATTGACACCCGCGGGCTGGTGCGGTTGGTGCAGGATATGATCACCGGTAATGGAGCCGGCAACCCGGAGTTTACCAACTTACCCCGTAAGTTCAACATTGCCATTGAGGGTGGTCGAGATAATTCCGTCCACGCAGAAATCAACGACATTGCCTTTGTACCAGCCTACCGGGAGGGCCACCTGGGCTTTAATGTGCTGGTGGGGGGGTTCTTTTCTGCCCGGCGCTGTGCCGCCGCCCTTCCCCTGGATGCCTGGGTGCCGCCAGATCAGGCGGTGGTGGAGCTCTGTCGAGCCATTCTAGAGGTTTATCGAGACCACGGCCTGCGGGCCAATCGCCAGCAGGCACGGCTGATGTGGTTGATTGATGAGTGGGGGTTGGATCAATTTCGGGCGGCGGTGGAGACCGCCTACGGTCAGCCCCTGCTAAGGGCTGCCGACCGGGACGAGGTGGACTGGGATAAACGGGACCACATCGGTATCTATCCCCAGAAACAGCCCGGTCTCCACTTTGTCGGTCTCCACGTGCCGGTGGGGCGCCTCACCGCCGCCGCCATGCTGGATCTGGCTCGCCTGGCGGATGTCTACGGGGAGAGTGAACTACGGC
>JAYKIM010000192.1:0-5113 GCA_035286245.1 Cyanobacteriota bacterium
CTGGCAGAGGGCTTTGTCTCCCCAGGGCTAGGAGGACACCAAAGGGAAAGGATAATACAATACTGACCAGGGACATCAAGGCCGTTAGCAACAGCCCCCCCCAGGCGGTACTAGCTACCACGGGTAATCCCAACCCTCCCAGCATTAGCCATAGGCCCACAAACATCATCAGGCCCCAAGCCAGGGCTAGCCATCGACCTAACTCGGGACGTTGCTGCCCCCACCCATGACCTAGCCAGGCGGTAACCATAAGAAATCCTAAAAGGCTGAGCAACTTAAGCTTCACCAGCAGGGATTGATCACCGGAGATCGGTAGGATGATCAAAATGAGGGCGGCAACCGCTAACCCCACCAGGGAGCCAGGGCCGAATAGGTGACTGGACAGACGGCTTAGCACCCCCCAGGTGAGACCAGCCATCACGGTGAGCAGGGTGAGTAGCAGCCACAGGCGCCAGTATTGATTGGCGGGGAAACGGCCCACAAAAAACAACGGCAGGTTGGTGGGAATCACCCCCCACTGGGCAACACCCCAGGCCCACTGACAAAATCTGATCAGGGAGTGTACCAGTAGACCCCCTAACAGTAGGGTGAGGATACCGTTAAACCAGCTGCTAAACAGATTTTTGCGTAGCCAGATGAGGGGAGTCGGATCGGTCGACACCGGCGGGGAGGAGGAGAAGGGGCGGGTCGAAGTCATGGTCAGCGTTCTAGAATTTGTACGCTTTGGTTAAAGCGATTCATCACCAGGGAGATGATCAGGTTGATACTCAGGTAGGTCACCGCCCACAGTAATACCACCTCCACCGCTCGTCCAGTCTGGTTTTGAATGGTTTGGCCGGTGGCAAAAATGTCGGGATAGCCAATCGCTAGGGCCAGACTAGAATTCTTAGCCAGGTTCATATACTGACCATTTAGGGAGGGGATGATGACCCGTAGAGCCTGGGGGAAGACCACCAGGCGCAGGGCTAACCCAGTTTTCAACCCCAGGGATCGAGCCGCTTCCCATTGTCCTCGGGAAACGGATTGGATGCCGGCTCGCACAATCTCAGCAATGAAGGCACCGGTGTAGAAGGTCAGCCCCGCTAGCATGGCGGCGTATTCTAGGGAAATTCGTAGCCCCCCCCCCACCAAGTTATCATCGCCCAGGCGGGGAAAGCTCCAACCCAGGCCAAAGCAAAATAGGGTTAGGGCGATCGCTGCCATCGCCCAGAGCACCAGACCCTGTCCCCGTCCAGACCGACCAACCTGCTCCATTTGCCGCAGGCGCCACCGCCATACCAGGTAAGCGGCCACGGCCAGGATTAGCAAGCCCAGGGCTGAAGCCCAAGCGGTTGGGGTGTTGGCCGGCCAGGGCAGGGTAATCCCCTTCTTGCTAATGTAAAGGCCGCCGCCCAGCAGGCGTCGTACCTCGCCCGCCTGGGACAAACCAAACAGGACCACAAAGTACCAGAAGAATAGTTGCAGCAATAGGGGAGTATTGCGAACCACCTCGACATAAATCAAATTTAGGCGCCGGATCAGCCAGTTGTCGGAAAAGCTAGCAATACCGGCCAAGACCCCCACCACCGTGGTGGTAATAAAGCCCACCACAATCAGGCGCAGAGTGTTGACAAACCCCACAAATAGGGCCCAACCGTAGCTATCGTTAGGGGCGTAGGGTAGAACACTTTCACCGATGTTAAATCCGGCTTGGTTCTTCAAAAAACCGTAGTCAAATTGTCGACCCAGCTGTTGTAGGTTGCGGTTCATGTTGCCAACCATGAGACCGCCTATCCCCACCACCAGGAGCAGCACCAAAACCTGTAGACCCAAGCGGATGATGCGATCGTCTCGCCACAGGGGCACGGAATTGTCGGAGGGCGCGGGGGAGGCCATAGATGGACCGGTATGGGTAACGTGGCAGGGAAATAAACTCCCTGCCACGGGTAAGGGAATAGATCTTAACGGAAGGGGGGTGAGTAGATTAAGCCACCCTTTGTCCAGAGTTTATTCAGACCCCGGTCAATTTTCAGGGGTGAGTCAGTCCCCACATTTCGTTCAAAGACTTCACCGTAGTTACCCACCGCCTTAATGGTGTGCAGCATAAAGTCCTTGGAAAGACCCAGTTGTTGCCCCAGATCCCCTTCTACCCCGAGGAAGTTTTGAATATCGGGGCTGGGATCGGTGAGTTTTTCCTCCACGTTGGCCTGGGTAATGCCAAATTCCTCAGCTTGGAAGAGGCCGTAGGTCACCCACTTGACCACGTCATACCAGGCGGAGTCATTATTCACGGTCACTGGGCCGAGGGGCTCCTTAGACAGAACATCATCCAATAAAATATGATCGTCGGGTTTAGGTAGGCCCGTCCGCTTGGCCGCCAATTGGGAGCGGTCAGAGGTAAAGGCTTCGCAACGCCCTTCGGTGTAGGCGGCGGAGGCGGCGTTGGAGTCTTGGAATTTAACTTCGTTAATGGTGATGCCCGCTTCCTTTACCCGACTGGCCAGGTTCAACTCAGTGGTGGTACCGGTTTCTACGCAGACCGACTTGCCATTTAGCCCGGCGAAGTCTTTGATGCCACTGGCCTTAGAAACCATTACCCCTTGCCCATCGAAGAAGGTGGTGGGAGCGAACTCCAGGCCATTGCCACCGGCGGAGTCACGGCTAATGGTCCAGGTGGTGTTGCGGGACAGCATATCAACCTCGCCATTTTGCAGGGCGGGGAAACGGGCAGTGGAGTCCAGGTTGCGGTACTCAATTTTGCTGTCAATGTTGTCAGCAGTACCAAAGACAGCAGCGGCAACGGCGCGGCAGGTATCCACATCCATGCCGGAATACTTACCGGTTTGGTCTACAAAACTAAAGCCAGGAATAGTGCCCTCCACCCCACAGATCAACTTACCCCGTTCCTTAATGGTGGCCAGGCGGTTGCCTACGGTGGTTGAAGCTGCAGTCCCTTCCCCAGAAGGGGCAGTAGTGGTCGGAGCCGTTGTGCTACAGGCTGCGATCGTTAAACTCAAGGCCGCTGCCAGTAAACTAAGTCTGCGCATTGATCACTCCTCACTGACAAAGAAATCTTTCCAAATATACCAGAAAGCAAAAAATATTAAACCAATCTAAACCTTCCTATGATTTGGGTCTGTAATTTGTATCAAAACCAACAATCTGTTCTGGATGTTTTAAAACTTGGCGGCAGGGACCTGGGCCCACCTGCGGAAACTAATCCAAGGTTTGCAGTGATGCTAAACCTGCATCAAAGTAGATTGAGCCTGGCTAACCGATCTATCCTGGAAAACATCCCCAACCAATCGGGCATGGTTTTTGTTGGTGGTTCAATTAGGGTAAGTAATGACTGATCGAGCTGACGCTTAAAGCCCTCTGACTAGCAGGTCTCGAATGAGGGGAATTTTAGAGCGAATGTAGTGACTCAACTGGTCACTTTCGGTTTGATTAATGGGTTGATTTAACCTGAACTGTTCCATCAGCCAGTGGGCTAGACCACTGTCATCAAGGGACAGGAGATGGCTACCCTGGGATCGATCGACCAAAGACCATAAATGATGCAAAAGCTTTGGGTTCATGGCCGTGCCTTAATAATTTCTTTAGATTCTAGGCCACCAAACCTGTGATGTACAGCTATTGCATTGATTGTTGATTTTCCCTGACTGGAAGAAAAGCTGAGGTTAAAGATATTCACCTATATCTATGTACGACACCGGTGGCATAAAGGCTGTATCCACGAGCCCTTTGTGAGAACCTACCTGCCCCCTAGGCCCCAGCTCTGCCCCAGCTCCAGCTGGTGGGCCCCCAGTGCGCCGGCTAAAAAACCACTGCCGTGGCCTACCCAAGACTTACCCCGTTGTAGGGGCAACAAACCCCAGAGGGATCCACCGTAGAGAAACCCCACCACCAGAGAGATCGCCAGGGAGGGTAGGGTCCGATCAAAATAGCCCCGCAGCAGCAGGAACCCCAGATAGCCAAACACCAACCCGCTGGCCCCCAGGTGGCGAGTGCCCGGCCGGCCCAGTAGCCAACTGCCCAGACCGCTCCCCAACCAGGCCAGGGCCGTCACCAAGGCTAGCGCCGTCAACCCCCTCAGTAACACTAGACTGCCCAAAATGACCAGGGGAGCCGAGTTGGCCAGCAGATGGGGAAGGTTTTGATGCAGCAGGGGGGCTACCACAATCCCTGGCAATCCTACCAACCGTCGGGGTTGAATCCCCAGGTGGGTCAGTCTCCGATGGGCGAATAGCAGATCCACCAGAGCCAAGCCCCACATCAGGGCCAGGCCGTAGGCCAGCAAAGTAATGCCCTGGCGAAAACCTTCTGGGAGCGTAACCATGGCTGCTGGTTAATAGGGAGAACAGGTGAGCAAATCATTGATCGGCCCAAACCCCTGGAGATCCTGGTACCCTAGCAACTCGGAGTAGTACTGGGGTTGATCTAACAGGAGTTGGCGGGTGGCGGTCAGACCCAGTTCATAAAAAGTCATCACCCGTTTGACCCCGAGGGTGGCCGGCACTTCCCCTCCTCCCACCAGACTGGGAAACTGCTCAAATTCTAAGGTGGTATTTCCACCGGTCTCGAAGATGGTGATGTACGCCCTCATTCCCAGGGGATTGGGTGTACCCAAGCTAGGATCAAACTGGCAGCGGAGGCCAGTATCCGCCCGCAGCTCAGCGGTGAATAGTATCAGGGTGGTTAGGGCGATCTCCAGACCACCCCCCCAGCCTCGACTCAATGCCATGAGGTTCATGCCGGTCTAGTACTCTGGCACCGATGGATCTACCTCCCGACTCCAGGCCAGGATGCCACCCTTCACATTGGTGCCAGAGATACCATGCTGCTTGAGGATCGCCAGGGCCTTGGCCGATCGCCCCCCCATTTTGCAGTGGACAACTAATCGCTGGCCGTTGTAGATCAGCTGCCTAACCCGATCAACACCCTCCCCCTGTTCAATATCCGGTAGGGGAATCAAGACCGCGTTGGGGATACTGGCAATTTCGTACTCATTGGGATTACGGACGTCGATCAGCAGCATATCAGTGCTGCCGTCCAGCATCTGCTTCAGCTCTACCACGGTAATTTCAGCGATTTCCGCCAGGTCTCGCTCCGCCTCCGCCTGGGCCTGGGGAAT
>JAYKIM010000193.1:0-16299 GCA_035286245.1 Cyanobacteriota bacterium
TTTGGATAAAGGCATCCAGGGCCAACTTCAGGGGACTGTACCAGAGACCGTTGTAGACCAGTCGACTGTAGGTTTCCTCGATATTGCGCTTGTAGTGGGTGACATCACCGGTGAGGGTGAGGCTTTCCAGGTCGCGGTGCGCGTCAATTAACACCAACAGAGCCGGTGCCTCGTAGATCTCTCGAGACTTGATTCCCACCAGGCGGTTTTCAATCATGTCAATGCGGCCAACGCCGTGACGGCCGGCGATCGCATTGAGCTGTGTAACCAAGGGTACCGGTTCCAGGGCTTGGCCATTCAGGTGGGTGGGTAGGCCCTGGCTGAAGCCAATCTCGACGTACTCAGGCTGATCGGGGGTCTGTTCGATCGCCTGGGTCATTAAAAACACCTCCTCCAGGGGCTCGTTCATCGGGTCCTCCAGGGGACCGGCCTCAATGCTGCGGCCCAGCAGGTTGCGATCAATGCTATAGGGGCTGGACTTTTTCACCGGGAAACTGAGGCCATGGCCCTCGCCGTAGGCAATGGTCTGCTCCCGACTCATGCCCCACTCCCGGGCTGGAGCGAGCACCTTGAGCTCAGGGTTGAGGGCCGAGATCGCCACATCGAAACGGACCTGGTCATTCCCCTTGCCAGTACAACCATGGGCTACGGCATCGGCGCCGTAGCGATCGGCGGCCTCCACCAGGGCTTTAGCAATCAGGGGGCGAGCCAGGGCGGTGGACAGGGGATAGCGATTTTCGTAGAGGGCATTGGCCTGAATGGCGGGGAAAGCATAGTCACGCATAAACTCCGCCGTCAGGTCCACCACCAGGGACTCGCTCACCCCCGCATCCAGAGCTTTTTGACGGATCGGTTCCAGTTCATCCCCCTGGCCCAGATCAGCCGCCAGGGTAATCACTTCCTTCACGCCCCATTCCTGCATCAGGTAGGGAATGCAGACGGTAGTGTCAACCCCGCCGGAATAGGCTAAAACAACTTTATCGGCACGGCCCATGCTAGTGTCCTGCTTACTGAGCTACAGGGCTTATATTACTGGTTGTTTGCCGTTTCGCCGAAGTTCTGATCATAAAGAAAGCCTGACATATGTCCCCGCCCCTACCACTCCTCTGCACCGATACGATCTGGGCCATTCTTAACGATCAGTTGGCCGATGCGTTGGTTAACCAGCTGGTGTGGTACCAGTTAGGGTACCGTTACGATCCCCAGGGCGATCGCTGGAGCAGTCAGGGGGTTGATCCGGCCTGGGGGGAAAGCTACCCCGAACCGCCTGATTTTATTGCTAGTCGACCGGCCACCATCAAACTTAGCCGTTCTCTGCCCCCGCAACACAAGCAACTGCTTAAGGAAAAACTGGGGTTTAAGGGTTACACCGTTGACCAGTTGGTGCCCCGCCTCACCCGACGGGCTACCATGGCTAACTGGTTGTTGGCCCAGTTACAATCGGAGAATTGCCAGTAGGCTAGAGCACCCCCTAGGCGGTATGCTATCTCTGGTGAATTTTTCTTAACTTTTACTAATTCTTAACTTTTCCCACGGGGTATAACTATGACTTGGCCCAGCCGGTTACTCCTTCTCAGCCTTTGTACCCTCTTCGGCTTAGGTGGTGTCGGCTGTGGCAGCGGTAAGCAGGCGAAGTCCCCTAGCCAGACTGACGCCCTACCTGAAGAGGTGACGCCAGTCCCCGCTCCCCAGCCCCAATCTGCCTCGGAGCCAGCATCCCCTACCCCGGCGCCGGCCCAACCGCCCTCTCCTGGGGCAGCCCCCTCCGAACCCAGCGGCTTGGGCACCGCCCTAACTCCCCCGAAGCCAGCCCAGTTGATCAGTAGCGAGCCCGGCTCACGAATTAATCTCCGCACCGGACCCAGTACCAGTACGGCCGCTAAGGGTTATGGCTTCATGGGGGATCCGGTGCAACTGCTGCGATCCCTCCAGGGCAGCGACGGTCTCTGGTACTACGTCAAGTTTGAAAAATCTGGTGCCGAAGGGTGGATCCGTAGTGACTTTGTTAATGTAAGTGGACGGGGCCAGCCCCTAGCTAGTCGAGCCTCCCAAAGCAGGCAGTGTGAAGGACGCATGGAAGCCATGACCTTTACCGCTTTTTACGATGCTAATGGCTTTAACTTAGTCCGTTTCCAAAATATGGAAACTAAAAATACCTTTGACAGTCCCCTCGCCCGGCAGGGTAGTAATACCCAGGGGCAGCCCCTGTATACAGGCACCGCCAGTCCTCCCACCGGTGGCAGTTACCCGGTGCAGCTCACCGATCTATCGGGGGGTAAACCAGGTGGTGGATCCCAGGTGTCCATCAACTATAGCGGAATGCTAGGTAATGCCACCTGTCCCTAAGGTTGACAGTCTTCCTCCGGAAAAGATCGCCCCTGATAAGGTTGCCATTGTCCACGAATGGTTAGAGGCCAGGGCTGGTTCAGAAAAGGTGGTGGAGCAGATGCTGGGTCTGTTTCCCCAGGCCGATCTGTTTAGCCTGGTTAACTTTCCAGCGCGGAATGCTGCTCTCCGCATTCCGCGCCATACCCAGGTCCACACCTCCTTTATTCAGCAACTACCCCTGGCCCAAGGACATTTTCGCCAGTACTTACCCCTCATGCCCCTGGCCATTGAGCAGTTTGACCTGAGCCCCTATGACCTGGTGATCTCCAGTAACCACGCGGTGGCCAAGGGGGTGATTACCCGTCCCGATCAGCTACATATTAGTTACGTGCACACCCCGATTCGTTACGCCTGGGATCTACAGCATCAGTATCTGAGGGAGCTGGGGCGGGGGCCCCGCACCTGGGTCACCCGCTTGCTTCTCCACTATCTTCGCCTCTGGGATCTGGCTGCCGCCTATCGGGTGGATTGTTTTCTGGCTAATTCTAGTTATGTGGCCAAACGCATTTGGAAAACCTATCGTCGTCCGGCCAAGGTGATTTATCCGCCGGTGGCCGTGCAGCGGTTTAACTGCCATCGTCCTCGGGAGGAATTTTACCTAATTGTTTCCCGTTGTGTGCCCTATAAACGGGTCGATCTGGCGATCGCCGCCTTTAATCAACTAGGCAAACCCCTGGTGGTGATTGGCGATGGTCCAGCCTTCAGCCAGTTACAGCGGGCTGCCAAAGCTAACATTACCTTCCTCAGGAACCCCGACGATGGCATGGTGTCTGACTATATGGAGCGCTGTCGAGCCTTTGTGTTTACCGCCGAGGAAGACT
Source organism: Cyanobacteriota bacterium (assembly GCA_035286245.1). Lineage (GTDB taxonomy): Bacteria > Cyanobacteriota > Cyanobacteriia > Phormidesmidales > Phormidesmidaceae > Nodosilinea. The sequence goes on from JAYKIM010000193.1 coordinate 3,210, forward strand.
TTGGTATTACCGTAGTCGAGGCCCAAGCTGCCGGGGCACCAGTGATTGCCTACGGCCGGGGCGGTAGTGCCGAGACGGTGATTCCTGATCAAACCGGTGTTTTATTCCAAACCCAGAACCCCAGCAATTTAGTGGAGGCAGTGCACTATTTTGAGGCTAACCAGGATAATTTTAATGTCGAAAGAATTCGCCATCATGCGGAGAGATTTTCAGAAGAGCATTTTCAGCACCAGTTAAAGATCTGGCTACAGCAGCAGTGGATGAAATTTCAGCAGGGCCATAGTTTAGAGTAATTTCGTTAGGGTAGCAGGGTGGGAGGCTATGTTTATCGTGCAGCAGGCAGTTAAGCCAGTCCTTGCCTCTGTAAAAATGTCTACCCGGTCCATCCCCATGGTTGGGCTGCTGGTCGGCGCCGATGTGCTGGCCCTGGGATTAGCCAGCGTGATCAGTGTCTACATCCGCTTAGCCTTTGATGGCAAGTATATCCCCGTTCTCTACTGGCAACTTTGGCCCATTCTGGCGATCTTTATTCTGGCCTACACCCTGGCCGGTCTATACCCAGGGGTCTGTGTGAGCCCCGTGGAGGAACTGCGGCGGGTGGTGGTATGTACCAGCTTTATCTATCTGGTGCTGGGGTCTGGTGTTTTCCTGGTGCGCCAGGGGGAAACCTATTCCCGCGGGGTCTTTTTAATGGCCTGGCTCCTGTCGTTAGGTTTTGTGCTTCTGGGTCGACTGCTGGTCCGGCAACTGTTTGCTCGCTGTGACTGGTGGGGCTATCCAGTGTTGATCTTAGGTGCGGGTCGCACCGGGGCGCTGGTGATTCAGACCTTGCAACATCAGCCCTGGTTTGGCTTAAAGCCCGTGGCGGTCTTGGATGATAACCCTGATCGGCGCGGTTACCTGTGCGGAGTTCCAGTGGTGGGGACATTGGCGGCGGCACCAATACTAGCCCGTCAGCGAGATATTCACTATGCCGTAGTGGCCATCCCCGGGGTCAACCGCCAGCGTTTACTCACCATTCTGGAACAGTACGGCCATAGCTTTGCCCACCTGTTGATGATCCCCGATCTCTTTGGTCTCGCTAGCCTTTGGGTGGGGGCTAAGGACCTGGGGGGTGTACTGGGGCTAGAAATCAGCCAACGCTTGCTCTTGCCAGGGTCTCGGATTTCCAAGGCTTTGCTGGATATGACCCTGACCATCCTGGTGGGGTTAATACTCCTCCCCTTACTACTGCTGATTGCAGTTTTAGTCAAGTTAGACTCTCCTGGTCCCGTATTCTACAGTCAAAGGCGGCTGGGTCGGTATGGTACACCCTTTAGGGCTTGGAAGTTTCGTTCCATGGTACAAAACGCCGATCAGGTGCTAGAAGACTATTTCCAGGCTAATCCGGAGCTGCGGCAAGAGTGGAGAACCGAGCGTAAGCTGCGCTACGACCCCAGGGTTACTAGGGTTGGTCACTTTTTGCGGCGTACTAGCCTGGATGAGCTCCCCCAGCTATGGAATGTGCTGCGGGGGGAGATGAGCCTGGTGGGACCTCGCCCTATCGTTGGCGAGGAAATTGCCCGTTACGCCGATACCTACAAGCTCTATACTCGAGTCTTGCCGGGTTTAACGGGGCTGTGGCAGGTGTCAGGTCGCAATAATATCTCCTACCCCGAACGAGTCAATCTGGATGCCTACTACGTTAGAAACTGGTCCGTATGGCTGGATATCTATATTCTTCTTCGTACAATTTGGGTAGTCCTTACCGGGGACGGAGCCTACTAGTGTGAACCAATCCCTCAGGTCGTCCCGATTCTCCCTTGACAACCTGGTTTGCCTAAGTTTGATGGTATTGCCCTACCTCAGCTATGGAGCTTTGGTGGGATTAGGACTGGCCCTATTGGTTTGGCTATGGTGGTGGGGTAGAGAGGTGTGGTTTCTACTCTACAGTCAAGGATGGATCGGGTTAATCCTGCTCTTGGGTCTCAGCGTCGCTGTTTCGCAGAACCCCCCGGAGTCAGCCCTGGAGGCTTTAAATTTCTGGCCCTTTTTTATTTTTTATGCGGCCCTGGTCGTGGCCATGGGCCAACTCCGCCAACCCTGGCTTACCCTAGGTCGCTGGGCCCATGGATTAGTACTGGCCAGCTTACCGGTTTCCCTGCGGGCCCTACTAGAGTTTTACCTCAAGGCCCCTGGTAACGTGGCTCGATGGAGTGGTCATCCGTGGCTGAACTGGTTATATCTAGGGCGCGACTACGGCCACCGTGTCGACTCGGTCTTCGGCCACCCCAATGTGCTGGCCAGTTACCTGGTGATTATTCTAGGGTTGGGGCTGAGCCTCTCTGCCGATCACCTGGGCCGGTCCTCCTCTAACCGCTGGAGCTATGCCATCTATGGGTCCACGGCCATGGCTCTGGTGGGTATTTTCTGTTCTGGATCCCGGAACGGTTTGGTGGTGGCGGGGCTGCAGATAGGACTGTTTTTTATTTTGGTGCGATCTATGCGATCGCTGCTTTGGGCTGGGCTGGCCCTATTCACAGCTATGCTTTTGGCGGTTTTGGTATGGGGGGTGGGAGGGCGCAGCCTGCCGACCGCCCTCAGTACCGCCACCCTAAGGCTGGATGCCTGGCAGCTAGCGCTACAGATGATCCCCCAGCATCCCTGGTTGGGCAGCGGGCTCGGTACCTTCAAACAGCTCTATAACCCAGCGGATTTCGCCGCCCCCGATGACCTGCTTCCCCATGCCCATAATCTGTGGTTAACCCTGGCTGCTGAAGCCGGTGTGCCTTTTACCCTGGGTTTAACCCTGGTGGTCGGTGGAATTCTCCTACGGGCCACATTGACTCTGATCCGGGAGGGATCTCCCAACCTGGTTCAAGATCAGGTCCTGGCCACGGGCTACTGGCTTAGCTTTGTGGGCAGCAGTTTGTTTGCCATCTCTGATATTCCCTTCTACGATGCCCGGGTCAATGTACTGGGCTGGTTGTTGCTAGCGGTGATGCAGAGGCTGCCAAAGACCTAGGGGAGGGAAATATCGACTAAATTGGAAAGAATGGCTACTTCAAAAAACGAACCAATTCTATGACCCGTACTCCCTATCGGCGTAGGCGCAGCCTACCTGGACCCATTAAGGTCCTTGTGGTTTTTCTCCTGAGCCTCGTTGTGGCTGTCAGTGCGTTGTACCTGTGGCCTCAACGATTTATGCTACCCCAGCTGTTTGGAACAGCAGTCTTTTGTGTAGAAACCCCTGAAAAGATAGTGGCCCTGACCTTTGATGATGGACCAGATCCCCAGTACACACCGGCGATCTCTGAGGTTCTGAAACGCCACCAGGCCAAGGCCACTTTCTTTGTCCTGGGTCGCCATGGCCAACAGTACCTAGCCATTCTCAAGGACCTAATGGCAGCGGGGCACGAGTTGGGTAACCATACCTTTAATCACCCCAACCTGAATTTGACCCTGCCCCCCACCATTCAGGCGGAGATCGGCCAGACCGATGCTGTGCTTAAGCAAATCCAGTATCCCGATCCGATTTATTTTCGACCGCCCTACGGTCGAGCCGGTTTAGCCGTCACCTCAACGGTTAAACCCCTGGGACGCACCTTAATTCTGTGGGATATCGACCTGATGGACTGGGCCCAATCTCCACCTTCTGTGAAAAACATGGCCACCACCCTGGAGCAACAGCTGAAGCCCGGAGCCATTATTCTGCTCCATGATGCCATAGCGGGAACTAAGCCCGGAGACCCTGAAGCCAACCGGCAAAATACAGTTGACCTAGTAGAGAACATACTCAGCACCTACGGGGCCCAGGGTTACCACTTCGTCACAGTGTCAGAATTACTAAAAGCTGGTGTGGCCCTGCCATCCTTAAAGCAGTGCCAAAGCCGCCCTACCGCCTAGAACCTGGCTAATAGCTTACAACATGAACGTGGCAACACTTCAAGGGAAACCAAAAGCCAAAACTTACTAGCCAGGAGAAATAGGTAGATTTATGCCAGGACCAACTAAGGCTAAATCAGTTTCACCAGCCGTAGCCCAAAATAAAGCCCCAGGGCTAACCCCACCATCAGAGCGAGAAAAATTGCAAATACTAGAAAACCCATCGTCCGCCTCCTGAGCAGCTATAGCCATTGCTTTTATTGAACCATGTCAGGGCACTGGGGAGGCAACCCTTTTTTACAGATGGGCTCGGGCGGCTAATAATTGCTCTTCGAGGGCCGCAATACGGTTGTAGGCGGCGGTCAGTTGGGCGGTTAGGCGCTGAATTTGAATATCTTGGGAAAAGTTGGCCTGATGAGGATGGCGATCCAGACTCATGTAGGCACTGTCGACCAAAACATCCTTGTGTTCGCACACCGCATCCAGAAGACTTTGGCCATAGAACTGGCCCTGGTCCTGGCCTGTCGGGACGAGATGGGAAACCTCACCACTAGCTTCCTGGGCTGTGGCTAGGATTATGGAAATTTGAGCGTTGATCTGATCAATCATTTGATGGAGAGCGTCAACTTTGTCGGTTAAGACAACGACCTGTGCCTGTATAGAATCCATAGGACGCCGTGCTCTAAATTTCACCTCCTATAGTAGATCCGTCGCCCTTGATTGACTGGGCTTTTCTAAATCATTTAACCTTTATTGGTATATTTTCCAAAAATGTTTCAGCTCAAAAGGCATTAACCCCTAGAACATGAAATCTGTTGAAGAAACATAGTTTTTTGTAAACCAACTTTCCTTTCTGCCTTGCTTTACCCGGTTAGTCAGTAAAAAAGACTCCATTATCTAGGGCGGGGATCAATTATAATCCTCTCCTCCTTTATGTAGTCGGGTTTTACCCTAGGTCAGGATTACAGCCCCATCGATACGTTTATTTAGTCTCACCCTTCCCTATCCATGGCCATCTCAAATTTTCTCCGAGACACCCAGCAGTGGTTTTCCCGCACGCCAGAACGAGCCCTCAGCCAAGCCTACGAAGCGGCCCAAACCATTGAGACCATGGAGCGCGAGTACTTTGGGGGCAACCCAATTTCCTCACGCTATGGCGACTATGGAGAGGCGGCAATGGCTTATTTTCAGGGGGAGCTGAAGAAAAATCTCACCCTGATCCGGGTACGACTAGCCGTGTTTCGAGCTAGCCGTACGGTCACCCGGATGTCTAATTCATCGCTTTTAGAGGTGGAGTTACCCAGAGATGGCACCGACGACCTGGCCATTAGTCGAGTTGATCGCCAGGCGATTTGGTTTCGGCAATTGCAGCTAATTGATCAGGTATTAAACCGTTACCAAAATCTAGATGACTCGAGCTACCGCCTGATTACCCTGACCGATGGAGCCAGGTCAGAGCCAGATAGGCAAAGCTCGGGAGCAATTGGGCGATCGCCCGCTCGCCAGGAAGGCTATAGTGGCGTCAAGCCAGGAGAAATCGCAACTCCCCGCGCCGCTGATCAAGCTACCAACCCCGGTGATAATCTGGTAGACCGTGTCAATGTTCTGCCCCGTTCCATTCTACGCACTGTAGATCGCATCCGTCAGGACCTGGATCCTAACTCCGAGCAAGAGGTTATCCAAGACTTTCGACGTTCTAAGGTCAGAACCACTGGGGCTATTCGTTTATTGCTGTTGATGATAATAGTGCCCCTGCTCACCCAGCAATTCAGCAAAACCTTTGTGGTTGGGCCTGTGGTGGAGCGGCTACGGCCAGATACCCCAGCGGACGTTTTCCTAAATATCGAGATGGAGGAAGAGGCTTTTCATGAGCTGAAAAACTTTGAAGAGCGGTTACGGTTTGAGACCCTAATCAGCAAAACCCCTGCCCTTTCCGAAGCAGCTATTGAACAGCGGGTACGGGAAAAAGCCGCAGAGATTGAGGAGGAATACCGGCACCGCAGTACCAATGCACTAAAGAATGTCTTTGCCGATCTTCTGGCGGCCATCGCCTTTGCCTTGTTATTAGTGTTCCGTAAGCCAGAGGTGGCTAATCTCAAGTCCTTTATTGATGAGATTGTCTACGGTCTGAGCGATAGTGCTAAGGCTTTCATTATTATTTTATTTACCGACACCTTTGTGGGCTTCCACTCCCCCCACGGCTGGGAAATTATTCTGGAAGGATTGTCGCGCCACCTGGGGCTACCGGCCAGTCGGGACTTTATCTTTCTCTTTATTGCCACTTTCCCGGTGATCCTCGATACGGTGTTTAAGTACTGGATTTTCCGGTACCTCAACCGTATTTCGCCCTCTGCAGTAGCCACCTATAAAGATATGAATGAGTAGTTAATACAATAGCGACCTAATCTGGGACGAGCGATAGTCAAGGGATTCAGGTACCAGTGGTCAGCAGGTAGGCAGGCTTTTGAATTCGGGATTTTGAGTTGTAACCACTGCCCCAGTAAAATGCCCTGCCATGGGCCGCCACCTCAAAGCTATAACCGTCCGGGACAGTTAAGCAGCTGGCACCGCTTCAAATCAGTTTAGCGCTGGAGAGCTCTATAACTGAAGTTAAGGATATGGATTGCCCAGCCTCTGATACTGACTACCGAAAATTTGGCGGCTTCTGCTGACCTTAGAGGTCTAGCACTTGACCGCCGCGGCTGGTTGACTGACAAAAGTTGATGCGAATGGCTAGAATGCTTCTGACATAATGATGAGGCCGATCACACGGTCAACTTCAAAGAGTTGTTAAGATAACAACAAAGCTACTTAACCAAATCATAAAATTACTCTAGAGTAGAGAAAGAATCAATACAGAGCCTTAATTTATTCGTATTAGCTTGTTTTCTATATTTTTGTATTTGTCTGGCTATATCTGGGTTTGACCTAAGGGGAGGATAAAATGGTGTTTATTGACTACAGGGTTGTTGAAACTGCTCCGTTGCCCATTAATTGGTTGACCAGGTTGCACCGTCCCCTTAGCCGTTTGAGTATTTTAATCAGTTGCCTAGGCCTGATCTCCGCTGGCTTAACGATACAGTCAGGGCATAGCTTGGCCCAGACGTCACCTGCCACAGCAGCCCTCCAGACCACCTCCTCAAGATTTCCCGCCCCTGGGCGCTATTTGTTTGGCCAGGTGCCCACCCCTAATCAGATTGGCCAGGGCTATATGGTCCTGGAAAGCACCGGTAGCCAGATCTATGGTGCGGTGTATTTCCCCAGTTCCTCCTTTGATTGCTTCCAGGGTCAGGTCCAGGGAAACCAGCTAGCCATGACCATTGTTGACAGCTATAGCCAGGAAGCTTATCCCTATAGCGTCGCCCTGGTGGCCGATACGGCGATCGCCGCCACGAACCTACCCCAGGGCCTCTCTCCGGTTAACTTGGCAGGGTTCCATGCCATTCCTACCATGACCGATCAGGACTTGAGCATGCTCGAGATGTGCCGTCCCCGCTAGGAGGGGCTGCGGTTAATCTTCTCCTATCCCCTGGCCCACAGTAACTCAGTTAACTGTTGTAACGTAAAGGTTAGCCTATGCTAAGAGAGTGCCGCCTTTAGCAAAATCAGCGTGAACGCAGCAGAACAAGCCAATACCATCGAGTTCGCCAGTAAAATCGCTACCGTAGTGGGCCTGTTTAAGGCTACTTTCCCTGATCTCAGGGCCGATCTAAAGCCCTGGTCCAATGATCGGGAAACTCGCGATCTAGTGGATCCTGACTCCATTGACTTGGGGTTCCATTTTCCTGGGGTGAGCCGTCGGTTGAGATGTCGTAGTTTATTGGTACAGATTCGCTGCCATAGTGAGCCGGGTCGTCGACATCTCCGGGTGATTGGCCTGGAGGTGGCGGGGTTTGACCATCGTGGCAAGCAATGGACCCTATCCACCATTAACGACTGGAGCTTTGTTGGCCTGGCGGTGCCCGATCCTACCTGGGGTGAACAGCTCAAGCAATGCTGTCGTCAAACCCTGATGTTATTTTCCCTGACCTCCGACCCCCAACCGTAACCCCCCTGGTTCAACCGATGGATCTGGGGCTCTGCGTCACCGTCAACTCCGATGCCCCCGCCTACTTTGGCAGCTATCTGGGGGAGAACCTGGCCGCGGTGGAAAGCGCCCTGAGGTTAATCCCGATGAAATTGCAACAACTGGTGAAAAACTCTTCTCTCTCGGTCCCGGAGAAACAGTGCTACCTGGAGGAAGGCGTCGCTGTTGCCTCAGCCCCCTAAGGGAAAAGCGTTTTTCGAATACTGATTTTTCTAGCCCACTTCGATAATAGAGAGGCCTTGACCGCTAGCTACTGCCTGGTTGGTTGCAGGGGCCGGTGGCCGCTGGCCTAGATTGCCCTCAGGTAAGAATGCCGTAAAGATTACTTTACCCCTAGCCGGTATAAGAATCTGAAAGAGAGAAAAGAGGTCAGCTTTTCTATTGTTTCTTAGGAAAATGTACCACCGAGCATGGAACCATGAAGATTGAGTTTTTTCAGGGTTTACGGGGGCTGAAGGGCAGCAATCTGCCGACGGAAATCCTGGCTGGCATCACCCTGGCAGCCCTGATGATTCCCCTTAACATTGGCTATGCCCAGGTGGCTGGGTTACCCGCCACCGTGGGGCTTTACTCCGCCATTCTGCCCATGGTCGCCTTTGCCCTACTGTGTTCCTCCCGGCAATTGGTGGCCAGTCCCGATGCCTCCCTGGCCGCCTTGATGGGCTCTACCCTGGCAGGGTTAGCCACCCCCACAGAGCCCCGCTACCTGCAGTTAACCTTTGCTGTCACCCTGCTCTGCGCCCTGATCTTTTTCCTGTTCTGGTATTTTCGCCTGGGCTTTTTGGCTAACTTTCTCTCTAAGGCGGTACTGGCGGGTTTCATTAGTGGCCTGGGCATTGAGGTGCTGACCAGCCAGGTGAAAAAAATTATGGGCATCTCCGTAGAGGCGGAGGGCTGGTTTCGCGAGGTGTTTGAGATGATCCTCAAGGTGGTGGAGGCCAATCCCTACACCGTGGCGATCGGGGTTGGCAGTATTATCATCATTCGCCTGTTGAAACGGTTTGCCCCCCAGGTGCCCGGGGCCCTGGTGGCGCTGCTGGTGATGACCCTGCTGGTGGTGCAGTTTAACCTCGATCAGCAGGGAGTGAAGGTGTTGGGGGAGATCCCCGCGGGTTTGCCCAGTCTGACCCTCCCCCAGATCAGCTTAGGGGACTGGGGACGGCTCTTACCAGGGGCCCTGGCCATGGCGGGCATTACCTTGGCGGAGGGGTTATTGCTATCCCGTAGCTACGCCCAGAGGGGTGGCTACAGCATTAATCCCGACCAGGAAATGTTTGCCTTTGGTGCCTCTAACCTGGCCGCGGGTCTCACCGGTGGTTTTGCCATTGGCACCAGTGCCTCCCGCACCGCCGCCATGGATAGCACCGGTGCCCGTACCCAACTGCCCAGTTTGGTGGGGGCGGTGGTGGTGGCCCTGGTGCTGCTGTTTTTCACCCGCCAGTTGGCCCTCTTACCCAGCGCCGCTCTGGCGGGGATTGTGGCTAACGCTGTGCTGAAGCTGATTGAGGTGGATGAACTGCGGCATCTGTTTCGAGTGCGGCGATCGGAATTTTGGGTGGCGATCGCCTGTCTGATCAGTGTTCTGGTGTTAGGTCCCCTCAAGGGCATCCTGATTGCCTTTCTACTCTCCCTGATCGATCTACTGGGGCGAGTTTCCACCCCCAGCACGGCGGTGCTGGCTGGCGCCCCCGGGCAGGATCGCTTTGTAGCCGCTAGCCGCTATCCGGAGGCCTCCCCTACCCCAGGCCTGCTAATCTATCGTTTTAGTGCCCCCCTGATCTTTGCCAATGCCAATTTCTTCCAAGGGCAGGTTGAGGACTTAGCGGAGACCGCCCAGCCTCCGTTGCAGTGGTTTGTGCTAGATGGGGAAGCGATCACCGACATTGATGTGACCGGGGCTGAGGCCCTGGAGCAAGTCATCGAACGATTGGAGGAGCAATCTATCGAGTTTGCCATGGCCCGGGTGAGTGGTCGGCTGGAGGAGCGGCTCCAGACCTATGGTTTACTGGTCAAAATAGGCCGGCAACGCATCTACGACAGTAATCGGGAGGCAACTCAAGCCTTTTTAGAAAAACCGGTTAAACCGGAGGTGGTTTAGACCCTGGCTGAAGAGCCATTCGCGAATTTCCCTATTGCATATCCTCGACCTATGGACCCCAATCACGACCTATCCCCTGAGGTTAAACACTACCTACAGCAGCAGCTTAAGTTCCATCCCCACCCCGATGTGCGGGAACGGATATTGATTTTACTGCTGCGTCATCAGGGTAGAACTCAACGGGAAATCGCCGACCTGCTAGGGTGCTCCCTACGCAAGGTTGCCTACTGGTCAGTCCACGGTGACCCCTGGGATCTGGATAGCCTGGTGGACAAGCGTATGCAGGGTAATTATCAGAAGGTAACCGACGCTTACCTGGATCGACTATTCCAGGTGGTAAGCCAAAAACCCCAGGATCTGGGCTATGGCTTTAAGACCTGGAGTCAACAAAAGCTGGCTAACCATATGGAGCAGGAAACCGGCATTAAGTTGAGCGCCAGTCAACTGGGTCGTATCCTCAGGGCCAGTCAGCCAGGCCATGGCCGTAAAGCCACCCCACCGTTGAGCCGGTCGACCCCGAAGGCTGGTCTATCCCCCGATAGCTCCCTCAAACTATCAAAAACCTCCGTTGCCAAGGTGAGTTAGGGTTCCCATGGATACCCCTGCTGCTCAAGGCTGGCGGTCTATCAACAGGCCATCGAGCAGTAAATTTCCCTCGTCCCCTGATGGCCCCAGCTCGTCACTTGACGCTTGATCAAGCACTAGTCCAGCTTCCTTTAAATTCAGTTAGTCCTCACAGGAGTCCGCAGTCATGATTAATCGAGCCCCTAATTCAGATCGCCGGGAAGAACGTCAACAGGATCGTAGCTTTGGCCATCGCCATAGCGGCAACACCATCTATAAAATGCGGCAGCGCCTGATCTCCCTGGGGGATGACTTTTATATTGAGGACCAGGCCGGTAATCGGGTCTTTAAGGTGGACGGCAAGGCCCTACGGGTTAGACAAACCCTGCTGTTTGAGGACCTGCAGGGGCATACCCTCTGCCAAATCCAAGAGCGAATGCTGCGGGTTAAGGAGGCGATGGCGATTGAAAATAGTCAGGGTGAGAAGTTGGCCGTGGTCAAAAAGGCTCTGATCACTCCCCTGCGAGATCGTTGGACCGTCACCATCGGCAATGGTCCAGAATTAGAGGCACAGGGCAATATTCGTGGATCACGAATACAGTATTACGGCGGGTAGAAACAAATTGGCGGAAGTTTCGAAGCGGTGGTTTCGCCTTGCCGATGTTTACGGCGTAGAAATTGAGCCGGGGCAAAATGATGTATTGGTTCTGGCGATTACCGCTGCGATCGACATGATGGCCCAACCCGATAGCGAAGAATCAGCTTAACAAGAGGAACCTATGGCACCCCATCAATCGCGACATCCCCAGCGTACCCGGGCACCCAAGGCAGCGGGGATTGCTGGAATAGTTTTTTCGATTTTGCTGATCATCAGCTTGATTCTCTTACTTACCGCCATACCCACCAGCACCAATGGGGAGAGGCTGTGGTGGATGGGGCGGCAGGATCACCTGCTGCTGGCCCTCAACCTGATTCCCTTTGCCGGCATCGCCTTCCTTTGGTTTATCGGGGTAGTCCGCGACCGATTGGGAGAAGGGGAGGATCAATTCTTCGCCACTATTTTTCTGGGCAGTGGTCTGTTGTTTGTGGCCCTATTGTTTGTTAGCGCAGCCCTGATTGGCAGCGTGGTCAGTGCCTCCCAAGCTCTGGCCCCTGGTCTTTCTAGTGCCTCAGGATGGCAACCCTATCACTACGCCGGTAATGCTCTGTTCAGCACCTACGGTATTCGCATGGCGGGGGTCTTTATGATTTCCACCTCTACCCTTTTCATCCGGACCCACGCGATCCCCGCCTGGATGGCCTGGCTAGGCTACGGTCTGGCCGCCGTGATGCTATTCCGGATTGGTCAGATCGATCATCTGGGCTGGGTGGTGATGGGTTTTCCCCTGTGGGTGCTACTCATTAGTATCTATATCCTGGTGACCAGCTACCGGCGGAGGTAATCCTCAACATCCTGTTACCATCTGCCACCAAAATTGCGCTCTTGCCCTAAGCTGGAAAGGTGGACAAGGCTGGCAGCGGCTGGCCTAATTTCATTGCTGTTCTCACCATTATGCTGAATCCCGATCTGGATGCCATACAACTGACCAAGGAGGAGTATGAACGCTACTCCCGCCACATCATTCTGCCGGAGGTCGGCCTGGATGGGCAAAAGCGCCTCAAGGCGGCCAGTGTTCTCTGCGTTGGCACCGGCGGGCTGGGTTCGCCCCTGTTACTCTACTTGGCGGCGGCGGGCATTGGCCGCATTGGCATTGTTGACTTTGATGTGGTAGACCAATCCAACCTGCATCGCCAGATCATCCACAGTGAGTCTTGGGTCGGTAAACCTAAAATCGCCTCCGCCAAACAACGCATTCTGGAAATCAATCCCCACTGTCAGGTTGATCTCTACGAAACCCGCCTCAGCGCCGATAACGCCCTGGATATTTTCCAGCCCTACGATGTGGTGGTGGATGGTACCGATAACTTTCCCACCCGTTACCTGGTTAATGATGCCTGTGTGCTGCTGAACAAGCCCAATGTTTACGGATCGATCTTCCGGTTCGAGGGGCAGGCGACGGTATTTAACTATCAAGACGGCCCCAACTATCGAGATCTGTACCCCGAGCCGCCACCGCCGGGCATGGTGCCCTCCTGTGCTGAAGGAGGGGTGTTGGGGGTGTTGCCCGGTATTATTGGCACCATCCCGGCCAACGAAGCCATCAAGGTGATTTTAGGAGTAGGACGCACCCTGAGTGGTCGGCTGTTACTTTACAATGCCCTGGATATGACCTTCCGGGAACTGAAGCTGCGGCCTAACCCGGTGCGGCCGGTGATCGAGGAACTGATTGACTACGAAATGTTCTGTGGTATTCCCCAGGCCCAGGCGGAGGCGGAGCGAGACCTGGCGGAAATCGCTGAAATTACCGTGGTAGAGCTGAAGCAGATGCTGGACGGCAGCACTGATATGCTGCTGATCGACGTCCGTAATCCCAATG
>JAYKIM010000194.1:0-8589 GCA_035286245.1 Cyanobacteriota bacterium
TATCGATCACCATTAAGCGCATTCTAAACACACGCGTGCAACCATTGTTGTAGTCTATGTGCATAAAGATCACCATTGAGCGCATCCTAAACACAGGGGTGTGATCGTTAAAATTTCGCGAAAAACCGTTGTTGTGGTCTATGTGTATGTCGATCACCATTGAGTGCATGCTAAACACAGGGGTGTGATCGATGTTTGCACGGGTGTGATCGTTAAACACAGGGGTGTGATCGATGTTTGCATGGGTGTGATCGTTAAACACACCTCTGTGATCGGCATGTACAGCTCTGCGATCGCTGTTGGCGGGGGTGAGATCGCGGTTGGTCGTCTTCTGGGGGTGGTGTTGGGCCTTTATTCTTAAGTTGGGGGAGTGGGGAGTACCTTAGTGGTGTCTATCGCTCAAAACTGAGGCTTCACGGTATTCAAGTGCATTACCCCAGCGGTTCCAGCCCGACCAGTGCCGGTGAAGCTTGATCGCGCTCAACTCCTTAAACCAGGGTTCGGCCGGAATGGTAAAGTCATCCGCCAGGCGCATCTGGTAGGCCATTTCCCCAAACTCCACCAGGGGGAAGGGCTGGTGCAGGTGAATGTGCTGATAGCGGCGGGCCGTGGTGTCGTACTGCTGTTGTTGCAGGTTGAGCAGGTCGGGCTGTTCTCCCTGCGCCACCATCTGGGCCACCAGGGTGAGTTCCATTGGGTTGGAGAGGGTTTGGGCCATGGCCTCCCGGCCCAGGCGATCGGGGGCCAGCTGGGCTAGAAAGTTCTGGCAGGCGCGATCGTAGTCGGCTCCCTGTCGGGGTGGGGTGGCCGGTAGGGTGGGCCGGCGCGATCGCAAAAATTCCCCACCTGGGTCTCGGTAAGGGGCTGGAGTTGGTAGAATCCGGCGCTGGCGGGGGACACCCAATCCATCGGTTGGGTCGCCATCAAAATGTTGCCCTTGAAGTAGGTTTCGGCAAAAAGGGTGATTTTGGCCCGGGTATCGGGGGTACACCTTAATGATTATGCCCTATGCTCCAAACCATGTACTCCAAAGCAGAGGTGGAGAAATGGGCCTACCCCGATCTACAGACCCTGTCGTATTAATTACGGGAGGGGTGAAACGCATTGGCCGGGTAACCGCGGAGCTACTCCATAGCCACGGTTTTAACCTGGTGCTTCACTTCCATCGCTCCCAGGGGGAGGCAGAAGCCCTGGTAGAAGAGCTCAATCACCGGCGATCGGGGTCCGCCTGGGCCCTGCAAGCCGATCTCACCGAAGCCCTGGCCGCCCGGCAGATTATAGAAGCGGTGCAGTCCCATGGGGGCCGGCTGGACGGCATTGTGCATAATGCCTCGTTATTTGAACCGACGTCCCTGATCGACTCCAGTCTGGAGGACCTTTCCAACCAATGGGAAAGGCTCCAAAACTGCCATGGTAAAACCCCCTTTTTCCTGGCCCACCTGGCCTACCAGGGGTTTCCCGAATCCTTTCGATTTATGATTAATCTCTGTGACATCTACGCCACTGTCCCCCTGCGCCGCTACCCCATCTACAGCATTTCCAAGGCCAGCCTGGTGATGGTGACCAAGGTGCTGGCTAAGGAACTGGGACCGAGGGTGAGGGTGAATGCCATTGCCCCTGGGTTGATCCTCTTGCCCGACGGACAAACCCTGGATGGGGACACCGCCAGTCGCATGGAGCAAAAAACCTGTCTATCCCGCATGGGGGAACCGCTGGACATTGCCAAGACAGTTCTATTCCTGGCCCAAGAGGCCACCTACATTACCGGGCAGGTGATTACGGTGGATGGTGGTCGCACCCTATTCTGCTAGGAGACCCTGGCCTCACTCCACCTACTTTCCCTGGCTGCTGAATTCTGACCCCCGCTTGCAGGGTCCCCTGACTTACACCCCCGGGTACCAGTCCTGGTTACTCCCCTTTTGATCCTAGACAGTTACCATCCATGACTAATCCCCGCATTCTCAAGACCCGATTTGGCGACCTGGACTTCACTCAAAACAAAACTCACATCATGGGAGTAATTAATCTCTCCCCCGACTCACAGCAAAAGCACACCATTGCCCACAGTCCTGAACAGGCCCTCAGCCTGGCCCGAACCTATCGGGACTGGGGAGCACATATCATTGACCTGGGGGCCCAGTCATCCCACTATGAAAATCAACTGCTCACCCCCGAGGCCGAAATCGAACGGCTACTGCCGGCCTTAAAGCTATTAGCGGCGGAGGAGTTGATTGTTTCGGTGGATACCTGGAAACCCCAGGTGGCCGCCGCCGCCCTGGCAGAGGGAGCGGCCATTATTAATGACACCAGTGGTCTCACCCAGCCCGCCATGGTGGAGATTATCCAGCGGTATAACTGCCCAGTGATTCCGGTTTACGTTGAGGCCAGGAACCCCCTCGAGGTGGGGGAGCTAAAAATCGAGGATAACAAGGCTCAGAAAACGATTGATGTCCTGCGGGCTCGCCTGCAGGGGTTTCGTCAACAGGGGATTGAACAACTGATTTTAGATCCGGGCATAGCCATCAATTACCAGGTTGATTACCTGGCCTATACCCGTTAGCAGTTAGCGGTGATTCGAGACACCGGGCTATTTAAGCAGCTCAACTATCCAGTGCTGATTCCCATCCCGCGCAAAAAACCCGGATTAAACTGGGTGGCGGCCTATATCACCCTGGCCATTGAGTACGGTGCAGACCTGATCCGGGTGCACGATGTGGAACTAGCCGCTGACCTGGTGAGACTGCTTCGCTAAATCATCCCCTGGGGGGCCTGGACAGTTGTTAATGAATATCCCTGACTAGATTTGTTTATAGCGGTTTTCGGTTCAGTAAGATACAGTTTTTCTCAGCTTCAGCCCCCTAGACTTTTATCTGCTCAGATCCACTCTTGAGCCCCCCAAATTATGCCCTCCGGGCCGCTGCGCGAGGTGGGGGCTGGGAGGGCTCTTCGTGTATGTACTTCATCCAAACGAAATCCGCTATATTTAAATCTTCATCCCTTCAAAGTTGCCGGGCGATAAACCCCACCAGGCCTCCCGCCAGCACTATCCAGGCGGAGTTCATCTGCAACCGAAACACCGCGATCGCCGCCAGCACCGCCAGCCCCACCGTCACCCCATCCACCAGGGCGGTTTGCCCCAGGGTAAACAGCACCGCTGCCATTAACCCCAGGGAGGCCGCATTCACCCCATCTAGAAACCCGCCAAACCAGCGGGACCGGCGCAGCACCGGCATCCAGGGATTCACCAGCCCCACCAGTAGAAAGGCCGGCAGAAAAATCCCCAGGGTGGCGGCGATCGCCCCGGCATTACCCGCCACCAGGTAGCCCACAAAGGTGGCGGTGGTGAAGACTGGGCCGGGGGTAAATTGGCCGATGGCGATCGCATCCAGCAGCTCTTGGGAGGTCAGCCAACCCAGGCGATCCACTAAATCTCGCTGTAAAAAAGCCAGCAGCACGTAGCCACTGCCGTAGAGCACGGACCCAATCTTGAGGAAAAATAAAAACAACTGGAGCCAGATGGGCCCTGTCCAGGTTGCTGCCGGGGCTGGCCCGCCAGTTTGGGCTAGGCTGGCGGTAAAGGGCAGCAGCAGGGCCGCCCTACCGCCGTCTCGTAAATTCTTGATCAACATCACCGCCAGGCCGGCCACCAGTAGCAGCAGAATTTCATTAATCTGGAAAAAATAGGCCACCACCACCGCCAGGGCGGCGATCGCCGTGGGCCCATCCTTCAGGGCCTTCTGGCCCAGCTTCACGAGGGCCTGCAGAATAATGGCGATAATCACCGGCTTGATGCCGTAGAGTAACCATTCCAACTGGGGGAGGGTTTGGTACCGGACGTAGATTGACGCCAATAGCCAAACGATCCCCATGGCCGGCAGGATGAAACAACTCCCCGCCACCCACAGCCCCGCCCAGCCGGCCCGTTCATAGCCGATGTGGATCGCCAGTTCGGTGGAATTTGGACCGGGCAGCAGGTTCGTGACGCCGATTAGGTCTAGCAATTGCTCCCGGCCCATCCACCGTCGCCGGTTGACCACCTCATCATCAATCATGGCGATGTGGGCCGCTGGTCCGCCAAAGGCAACCGATCCCAGGCGCAGAAACACGGCTGCCAGTTCCCCCAGGCGCTGCTGTCGTTCTTGCGGAGAGCTGGGGGTAGGGGCAGGCTGCTGGGGTTCGGGAGTATCCATAGCTTTTGTCGAAGGCTTAGGACAGGTCTACAACTTAATCCGTAGGCCAGCCTAGCATAGTAGCCAGGTCTCGCCATACCTGAAGGGGGTTAAAGGGTTTGGCAATAATCCCCGCCACCCCCAGTTCCGTAAACCGGTCTATATCACTCTTCAGCACCCTGGCGGTCAGCAAAATCACCGGGATAGCCCGGGTACTGGGGCGAGCCTGAAGCTCCTTAAATACCGCTACCCCGTCCATATCTGGCATCGACACATCCAGCAAGATTGCGTCCCAGGGCTGGGCCCCAGCCTTGGCTAGCCCCTCCTGCCCTGATCCGGCCTGATCAGGTTGCCAACCACCCAATTCCTCCAGTACCAGACAGACCACCTCACGGATGTCGGGCTCGTCGTCAATGACTAGAATTGTCTTGGTCATCGGGGAGAACTGCTAGGGTGAGATGCTGCACTATAACCGCCCCCTCCAGGACCCAGACCCAGGAGCCGTTTAACCCTGAGGATAGGTGGCGGACTGCAGAGAATAGCCCGCTAAGGGCAGGCGCTGATCCAGACAGGCATTCAGGAGCAGGCGCATATCTTCTTTGCCAGGGAAGCTATCCAGCCGCTGACGCAGCTCACCACCGTCAAATAACAACAGGGTCGGCAGGGTAATCAGCCGATAGGCACTGGCCAAGCGTAGGTTCTCGTCAGCATTGACCGTAACCACCTGCAGCTGCCCCTGCCAATCAGCCTGGAACTGCTGTAGCAAGGGGGTAATTCGCCGGCAGAGGCCGCACCAGGGAGCCCAAAAATGTACCAGTACCGGTAGATCGGCTGTTAAAACCGTGGCTTCAAAGGTAGAGTCGTTGGCAGAAACTATCATTGATATAGGGAGTTTGGATAGGCAGGTTAAAAGGAAGTTGCCTTGACAGGGGCTGGCGGGAGTCAAAAAATTGACCTAAACCTTTTGCCCCTAAGATAACTTTACAATCTAGACCAGAAAGCCAAGGGTATTTAGTCTAGATCGCTAAAGAATAAGTCGACTTTGTTATTGGGATCATTCTAAACCAGTTGAGATTGCCATGAACTGACTGGCTGTTTTTTTTTTAAGGTTTAAGAATTAACCGTCGCTGGCCGCCACCAATGGTGCCAGCTGAGGTCGGTCTGTTGCAGTAGGGCTTCAACCGATTGATGGTCGAGGGGCTTGGCAAAGAAATACCCCTGGCCGTAGTCACAGCCCGCCTGTTTAAGCATAACCACTTGAGCCTCGGTCTCGATCCCCTCCGCCACCACGTCCAACCCCAGTTGTTGTCCTAAATTTAGAATCGTATGAATAATGGCCCGATCTTCGTTGCTGTTCTCCAGGCGACCGACAAAGGACTTATCCACCTTCAGCGTATCCATGGGGAAGCGGTGCAGACAACTTAGGGAAGAGTAACCCGTGCCAAAGTCGTCAATGGCGAGTTTTAAATCGAGGGACTTGAGCTGCAACATCAGGTCAATGGCCCGATCCACGTCTCCCATCACCATACTCTCGGTAATTTCTAGACGTACGCACTCACCGGACACCTGGGTTTCCTCCAGGGCCGCGGCAATCTGGGGCACCAGGTCTGGCTGACTAAATTGTCGGTTGGATAGGTTAATGCTCATGGTCAGGTGCTGGTGTTGGGGGAACAACTCCTGCCAGTGGCGTAACTGACGGCAGGCTTCTCGAAAGATCCACTGCCCCAGGGCCATAATCAGCCCGGTTTCCTCGGCGGCGGGAATAAAGGCGCTGGGTAGGACAAAGCCCCGATCCTTCTGGCGCCACCGGACCAGGGCCTCAAAGCCAGCCAGCACCCCGCTCTGTAAACTGACAATCGGCTGGTAGTAGAGCAAAAACTCCTGGTTGTCCAGGGCCGTAATCAGGTCACTCTCCAACTGCAGGCGGTTGACAGCCTCGGTGAGCATACCGGTGGCAAAAACCTCAAATCGGGTTTTTCCTAAGGCCTTAGCCCGGTACATGGCGGTATGGGCATCCCGCAACAGATCGGCGGGGCGGTGTTCGCAGCTTGGCTGACTAATGGCCATGCCAATGCTGATGGTGCTGGGAAATTTCTGGCCATCCAGGTTGATCGGTTCGGAGAGCAGATGCTGCAGTCGATCCATCTGGCAGCCAGCGGCCTCGGAGTCCAGATGGGTGAAGAGCAGGGCAAACTCATCCCCCCCCACCCGGGCCACCCGAGCCTGGGTGGGCATGTGCTTGAGCAGTCGTTGGGCGATCGCCCGCAGTACCTGGTCCCCCGCGTGATGGCCCAGGCTTTCATTGATCACCTTAACGCGATCGATGCCCATGAACACCGTAACCACCGGATGGGAAGCGGCCTGGTGCAGGGCCCTTTGAATCATGGTGATAAAGGCTTCCCGGTTAGCCAGCCCGGTCAGGGGGTCATGCTTGCTGCGGTAGACCAGTTTATAGATGGTGACAATGGCTGCGGTGAGCAGCAACCCCAGCATCGGTTCAGCCATGGGCAGCCAGACTAGTTGGTGGATGGCTAGCCACCCCACCCCACTGATGGCCACCAGCATCCCCAGAATCCCCCCCAGTAACAACTCCGGTCGTTGGATACTCCAGGTTAGGGCGCCGGCTACTAAACACCAGCCCAACAGCCACAGCCCTTCCGCCCAGGGGGGAAGGAAACGGTAGAGGGCAGCTTCACCGGCGATCAGGTTAAGCAACTGACTGACGATTTGGGCGTGGACTACCACCCCTGGCATGGTGAGTTCGTTACCCTGGCCAAAACTAAAGGGAGTGTAGAACTGGTCCCTGAGACTGGGGGCGGTGGTGCCGATCAGGACGATGTTGCCGGTGATCCAGTCAGGGTCAAATTGACCACTTAGGACCTGGCTAAGGGAAATAGATCGGGGGGTGGTCTGGCGATCGGAGTAGCGCATCAAGATTTGATAACCGGAGCCATCCTCCCCTTGATATCCCCCATCATTATCCCCCAGGGCCTTCAGGGGGGTCTTCCCCAGGTAAAGGTAGTCTCCCTCTGTCCGCAAGGCCAGGGATTCGCCCTGTCGGGTCTGATCGGTCATGGCCAACCGGAGAGCAAAGGAGTAGTCTTGGGACCGACCCACGTAGAGAAGACTGCGACGAATCACCCCATCGGCATCAGTAGGAAAATCGTTAAAGCCCACTCGCTCCGGCTCTACCCCTGGAGGAGGGGGAACCTCACCTTCCCCCTCGGCGTAGACCTTTTTAATCACAACCAAGTTCTTAGCCGCCAGTTGTTTCTCCAGGGCAGTGACCCCCGGGGAGCGCAGGGTACTGCGGTAGAGATCAAGGCCGATGAGACTGGGTTGGTGGGTCTGCAGGGTGGCCAGCACCGTGGCCAGTTGGTCGTTATTGATCGGCCAACCATACTGCCGCAGGTCATCTTCCGTAATCCCCACCAGGGTAATGCGCGGGTGCAGCGATCGCTGGGGTTGGGACCGCACCAGCCAGTCAAAGATGAACAGTTCCATGGGCTCGATCACCGACAGGAACTTGATGCCACTGACCAGGGCGCCGGCCATGACGCTAGAGAGGATAACGGTTTTAAGGCCGATGGCGGCCGCCTTGGGCTTGGATTGGTAGAGAAAGGTGGGTAGGGCTAGCTGCCGCAGGCGGTGGCCAAGGCGGCGGCGCAGGGAATGGGGCTTAACCGTGGCGGGTACCGGCGATGGCGGCATTGATCTTAAGGGAATTACCTGGTGTCCTGAAAATGGGGTTGATCGCCGCTGCTCCGATGAACGGGGTTGAAGCGAGTCAGAACGCCTAACCGGACTCCGGGTTGACCAATCACCCGTGTCCTAAGGGTTCTGGCCAGAGCTCTCACTGAGAACTGACCCCATCCTTCGCACTATAGCCTGTTAATCTGACCGACGCTGTAACCAAAATCATACTAGACCGTGATGGGGCATCGTCCCAAGGGGTTCGGCCCAGGTCCTCTAGGGTGTGGGTTGGGGTTAGTCAGGTAGGCGATACTGCGCCACAATCCGCTTGGCAAACTCTGGCACATGGGCCGCCAACTTCTCTGGATAATGCCGCTTGACGTAGAGGTAATTACGGGTGAAGTGGGAATCAATGGAAAAGCGGGCGTACTCTAGCCCCTTAGGGCCAAGGCGCTCAATAAATACCCCCATGAGCCGGGCCGCCCACATTGGCAGGGTGACCCCCCGATCGTAGGCGGGAATACTCTGCTGCACCGCTTGACGGCGATCGCCCTGGCTGTTCACCGGCTGGGTCTCCAGCTGGTCGGCCACCAGATCCAACATGGCCTGACCGCGGGGGTTGCGCACCACGATCCATTGCCAGCCAAAGGGGGCCCCCATGTAGCCCACCACCAGATCCGCCAGACCATTGACGTAGTCAAAACAAGCCATGCAGGAGGGGGCGAAG
>JAYKIM010000195.1:0-14247 GCA_035286245.1 Cyanobacteriota bacterium
CCTAACACTTACTCGTTAGCCCTTACCACTTACCCGTTAGCCCTTACCACTTACCCGTTAGCCCTTACCACTTACTCGTTAGCCCTTAACACTTACTCGTTAGCCCCTAACACTTACTCGTTAGCCCCTAACACTTACTCGTTAGCCCTTAACACTTACTCGTTAGCCCTTAACACTTGCTCGTTAGCCCTTAACACTTACTCGTTAGTAGCAAACACTTAAGCATTTACTGAAAACGCTTTCTCGTTAGCCGCTAACGCTTACTGGTTTGCAACTAGCCTCAACGGTTACAGCTCCCTTGGCAAAAGGCTTCCAGTCCCTAGCTCCCGATCCACCCCCCCTTTTCTCCCCAGGGTTAAAACGATACACACCTTCGGCCTTCACCCAGGGCAAATACTTAGAAACCCCTGCTCCCTCTCCCCTGCTCCCCTGCCAGGTCACCTAAAACAAAACACCCTGGGCTAAAACCCATCAGCCTGATTGGTAATCACAAACCGATGGAGGAGTTGTTCCTGAGAGCAAGCCAGTCACCTGAAAGGGCTGGTCTAGATCGGTGGGAAAGACCTTGATCACGACGGCGTCAACATACTTAAAGTCACCAGGAGCATTCAGACGCCAGAGATTTTTCGAGTGATCAAAGGGCTGATCCAGGCAATAGGCATTGGTATCGCCGTGGAGCAGTAAAACGGGTTTACCCAGGCCCTCCGCGAGGCTTTCAACCTGGTTACAAAAACCGGCGTAGGCAGGGTTGCTCAGACAGCGGGAGAGGGGGGTTTCCTGATTGATGGCTCGCCCAAATGGATCGAGCTGGGTGGCCACCACTACGGCTTTGGTATCCTGGCGTTGGGCCAGTTCAAAGGCTCGGTTCAGCCAGCGCTGGTTTTGGCGATCGCGCTCATCCACCAGGGCGATCGCCTGCTTCGGGTCGTCAATCAAAATTTCCGTCCGACCGTTATCGGTACTGGTCATATGTACGGTGACAAACAGGACCCCCTCGCGCCACCAGATGGCATTTTCGGGGAGCTCGGCTTGCCTTTCGTATCGCCATTCCTGGGCAAACTGTCTAGGGGTCATGGCCAGCACCCTACGAATTGACCCCAGGGAACTTTCCGGATGGGTAGAGCCAGGGTCCCTGGCGAGAATTCTTTGGATTTCCTGCAATTGCCAACCCGGCGTGACCGTTTGAGGGCGACTAAAAAGAATGCTACGCACCTGTTGCAAGCGCTCAATTTCGCTTTGACGCACCGCCAGGGATTCGCGATCGCAGTCGGCCCAGTCATTATCTCCGGGGGTATAAAACACCGGTTTGACCAGTTCTCTTTCCCAAAAGGTTTGGGTTTGGCGTAGCCAATCATCGGAGCAGGCGGTTTCAGGTCTACTCAGATCCCCCAGGTGAATCACAAAGGGAATATCCTCCCGTTGTCGCAGGGCCGGGGCGATCTCCTCAGTCAGTACCTGGTCGTCGGTGCGTCCATCGGGTAACTTGATCAGGTAGGGCATGTCTCCATAGGCCGCGAAGCTCATCACCGGCATGGCGGGAACCTGGGAGGAATCCGAGTTGATCTCCGCCTTTCCAGGGCTTTCCGCCATGGTAGCCTTAGGGGCCACCATGGCGAGTAGGAACATTAAACCAAGACACAGCCTCAGGCGTAAATTAACCAATCTCCCACCCATAACTAAAACCTATGACTTGTGCTAACAGGCTACCCCGAATCTCCCACAAGGTCTACTCCAAGGCGGGAAATGAGACCCTGTTGACCTAAGGGACGCCAACCGCCCTGCCAAAAACTGCCATTCCTTCAGCGGTGAGGTAAACAGCAGCCCATCCATGGTGGCGGTGAAGTCTTTGGCAGGGCGATCGGCAAAAATACCCGCCACCGCGATCGCCATGGGAACGCCCGTGACGTAGATGACCATGTCCACAGGCTTTCCTGCAGTTCGAAGCAGAGAATTTCCCAGACAAGCTGCCAGGGGGGGATGGTGTTGGGGCCAGGGGTTTAGCAACCGGCATCGCCGATGGCCTCAACCGAGGTCTCCTGGCCATCGGCATTGATGACGGTGATGGTACCTTGAACGCCCCAAACCTCTGAATTCTCTGGCTTAGAGGTCACCTCTGAATTGACCTCGGCGGTGAGGCCACCATCAACGCTGGTAAAGGTTTGACGTTCGAATTGGCCGTAGTATTCTTCGCCTTCTGCCTCTGTCCGCTGAAACGGCATGATGCGACCATCGATCTTCATCCGCATGGTGGCTTTAGGGGAGCCATCGGGGGGCTGTAGACCGTTAAACAGGTAGACCCCATCTGTCCGAGGATCACGTCCCGGTGCCCACAGGGTCATGCCGCATCCCCCAAGGTCAATTTCATCGAAGGTGAAGCTGTTGATCTCGGGAGCACTGCCCGTTGCTGCCGGTAGGGAGGCCGTTGCCTCAGGTCCCGGACTATGGACAGAAGGAGAACTGGTACCACAGGCCGTCAGGGCCAGGGCACAGCACCCGATCACCATACAGGACTTGATGGGCAATAGTGGTTTGATAAGAGACATGGTTGGTTAAGTAATGGCTTCTAAGGGTAGCTGATACATAAACTCAACTTGCATAAACTCAACTTGCATAGTGAACCACTCCTGAGATGGGATCGGTCACTAAGATAGGGAATAACCACGTCGGTAAGCGGAGAACCTTTGGGTCATGAGTCAAGCCGTTTCCTCTCCCTCCACCTATCTAACCTTTGAAGACTATCTGGCCTATGACGACGGTATCGACAGGCGCTATGAACTGGTAGATGGAGTGTTAGTCGAAATGCCGCCTGAGTCAGTCGAGAACAACACCATTGCCAAAATCCTTCTGTTTGAACTAGCTAAACATTTTCCAATTGCCCTGCTGGGTCACAAAGACACTGAGATTGAGGTGACAGGCCGGCGGGCACGGTGCCGCATTCCTGATGTGCTGGTGCATACGGAAGAATCTGCTGCAGCTCTGGCCGGTGCCCCCCGCGCCACCCTGACCCGCGATATGCCCCCTCCGGCCCTGGTGGTGGAAGTGGTAAGCCCCGGACAGGACAACCGGGAACGGGACTACCGCTACAAACATACGGAGTATGCGGCACGGGGCATTGCCGAATACTGGATTGTGGACCCCGAGACCCGCCAGGTAACCCTCTGCCGCTGGGTGAGTGGTCAGTACGAAGACCAGGTCTACAGCGGTGATGAACGACTTGAGTCCACGGTAGTGCCTGAGTTTGGGTTATCTCCTGCCGAGTTTTTTTCATAGCCGTTGGGTGGGTTGCGACGGATTCAGATCCCTGGGTTCTTCAAGAACCCGGGGATCTAGGGGACGAGGGATCAGCGATCCCTATACCTGCCCTTTGCCCTCGATCGCAAATATCCCAATCATGATCCCTCGGATACCGCCCAAGCCCGATCGGACTTGCTATGCTTAAATTTGAGCTCTCTGGTAAGACGGTTGGTTCGATTACCTCCCCCCACCCCATGACCCACACCTACCTGCAAACCCTCGCCCCCAACTGGACCGAACCCCCACCGGGGGAGCCCGAGTCTTGGCGACGTTTTTTTAGCTTTAGCACCGACCACAAGGTGATTGGCATTCAGTACATTGTCACCGCCTTTATCTTCTTCCTGGTGGGGGGCTTCCTGGCCATGGTGATGCGGGGGGAACTGGTCACCCCCGAGGCGGATCTGGTGGATCGCACCGTCTACAATGCCCTATTCACCATGCACGGCACGGTAATGCTCTTCCTCTGGACCTTTCCGGTGTTGAATGGTCTAGCCAACTACCTGGTGCCCCTGATGATTGGGGCCCGGGATATGGCCTTTCCCCGATTGAATGCGGTGGCCTTCTGGTTGGTGCCGGTGTTTGGGGTGATCCTGATGGCCAGTTTTTGGGTACCCGGGGGGCCCTCCCAGTCGGGCTGGTGGGCTTACCCGCCGGTCAGCCTGCAAAACCCCACCGGCCATCTGATCAATGGCCAGTCCCTGTGGTTGGTGGCGGTGGCCCTATCGGGGGTGTCCTCGATTATGGGGGCGGTGAATATTGTCACCACCATTGTGCGGATGCGGGCCCCGGGCATGACCTTTTTCAGAATGCCGGTGTTTTGCTGGACCGTGATGGCGGCCCAGATCATCCAGCTATTTGGCCTGCCCGCCCTGACCGCCGGGGCGGTGATGCTACTGTTGGACCTGACCGTGGGCACCAGCTTTTTCGACCCCGCCAAGGGGGGGGACCCGGTGCTCTACCAGCACTTTTTCTGGTTCTATTCCCACCCGGCGGTGTACGTGATGATCTTGCCGGCCTTTGGAGTGTTTTCTGAACTGTTGCCGGTCTACGCCCGCAAGCCCCTGTTTGGCTACAAGGTGGTGGCGGTGTCCTCCTTTATCATCGTCGGTCTGAGCGGCATTGTCTGGGTGCATCACATGTTTGCCAGTGGCACCCCCAGCTGGATGCGTATGCTGTTTATGTTCACCACCATGACCATCTCAGTACCCACCGGCATCAAGGTGTTTGCCTGGGTGGCCACGGTCTGGGGCGGCAAGCTGAAGCTCACCACCCCCATGTTGTTTGCCCTGGGGGGCGTGATCATGTTTGTGTTTGCCGGCATCACCGGCATTATGCTGGCCTCCACCCCGGTGGATATCCACGTGAATAACACCTACTTTGTGGTGGGGCACTTTCACTACGTGCTCTACGGCACCATGACCATGGCCATGTACGCCGCCCTCTACCACTGGTTTCCGAAAATGACCGGGCGCATGTACTATGAGGGGCTGGGCAAGCTACACTTTGTCCTCACCTTTGTGGGCACTAACCTCAACTTCCTACCCATGCACCCGGTGGGGCTGATGGGTATGCCCCGGCGGGTGGCCTCCTACGACCCCGAGTTTGCCTTCTGGAATGTGCTGGCCAGCCTGGGGGCCTTTTTGTTGGGGGTCTCCACCCTGCCCTTCCTGCTCAACATGATTAGCTCCTGGATTCAGGGGGAAAAAGCTCCCGCCAACCCCTGGCGGGCCATTGGCCTGGAGTGGCTGGTGGCCTCCCCGCCCCCCCACGAAAACTTTGATGTGATTCCCACCGTGGTGGCGGAGCCCTACGGTTACGGTAAAAACGAACCCCTGATTGCTCCCCCTACCTCGCCGGAGTTGGCCCATGAGCTCAGTTAACCTTGACCCCCAGGCGCAGGATCTGACCCCGACCCATCCCCACGGAGAGGAGGACCATAGCCTGTTTGGCTTTGTGGTCTTTTTGCTGTCAGAGAGTGTGATCTTTCTCAGTTTCTTTGTGGGCTACATTGTCTACAAGACCACCGCCCTGGATTGGCTCCCCCCTGGGGTAGAAGGGTTGGAGGTGCGGGAGCCCTTGATTAACACCGTTGTGCTGGTGTCCAGTAGCTTTGTGATTTACCTGGCGGAGCGATTTCTGCAGGCCAAAAACCTCTGGGGGTTTCGGGCCTTCTGGCTGCTCACCATGGCCATGGGTAGTTTCTTTCTCTACGGTCAGGCGGTGGAGTGGAGTGGGCTTCCCTTTGGTTTTACCGACGGGCTGTATGGGGGCACCTTCTACCTGCTCACCGGTTTCCACGGTCTCCACGTGATGACGGGGGTGCTGCTGCAGGGGATTATGCTGGTCAAGTCCTTTATGCCGGGTAACTACGATCGCGGCGAGGTGGGGGTGACCGCCACCTCCCTGTTCTGGCACTTTGTCGATGTGATCTGGATTATCCTATTTATATTGATCTACCTCTGGCAGTAGCAGACTGAACTGGCATGACAACCCTTAATCCTCCCCAGGGTCTGACCTTCCCAGGCCAATACTGGCGCTGGCGCGACCAGGACATTCACTACGTGGTGGCGGGGCAGGGCGATCGCCCCCCGCTCCTGCTGATCCACGGCTTTGGCGCCTCCACCGATCACTGGCGCAAAAATATAGTTGACCTGGCCCAGGACTTCCAGGTGTGGGCCATTGATTTGCTAGGCTTTGGTCGCTCCGCCAAACCCGACTGGGAGTACAGCGGTGGCCTCTGGCAGGCCCAACTGCAGGAGTTTATCGACCAGAAAATTGGCCGCCCCACGGTGCTGGCGGGCAACTCCCTGGGGGGCTACAGCGCCCTTTGCACCGCCGCCAACCACCCTGAAACCGCCGCCGGGTTGGTGTTGCTCAATAGTGCCGGGCCCTTCTCAGAGCAGCAACAGGCCCGCCGGGCCAATCCTCTGGGGCAACTGGTGCAAACTCTGTTGCTGCAGCCCCTACCCAGCTGGCTGCTGTTCCAGTACGTACGCCAACCCGCCATCATTCGCCGCACCCTGGAGCAGGTCTACCTGGACAAAACCGCCGTTACCGAACAACTGGTGGCGGATATTCGCCGCCCCGCCGATGACCCCGGTGCCCCCCAGGTGTTTGCCTCGGTGTTTAAGTCTCCCCAGGGAGAAGCGGTGGACACCCTGCTGGCCAAACTCGCCTGCCCCCTGCTCACAATCTGGGGGGAGGCCGATCCCTGGATGAACTGTCGTGACAAGGGGGCCCGCTTTCGCCAGCACTACCCCACCCTGCAGGAGCACTACCTCCAGGCGGGGCACTGTCCCCACGATGAGGTGCCAGACCAGGTGAATGAACTACTGCGCCAGTGGGTTTTGACGGTTACCTAACCCCAGAGGGAGAGGACAATGGTTCACCTCCGCGCCCTTCTAGCGGGCTACAGCTACACAGATAACCCAAACTATAGTCGCAGAATATCAAGCTCCGATGAAGTCTCTGAACTTTCCCGGAATTTGCGCTGTTTTCTAGAAAAGAGTAGTGGTAGATGCACCCTGTTTGCCCCTCCCGGCGACGTCGTCGGGAGGGGCTTTTCTTCCCTAGGCCTGGGTTGGCGGGTCAGTTGTTTCCTGGTAGAAGTCCATCACCCGGGTCAGCCCCAGGCGAGATTGGGCCCCCACCTGCAGCCCAGAGCGATGGCCGCAATCCAGGTGCTCGGCGGCGGCGCAGGCCACCATGGCGGCATTATCGGTGCACAGGTTTAAGGGGGGAAACAACACCCGCCACCCCCGCTCCTGGCCGGCCTGCTCCAGGTGCTGGCGCAGGGCACTGTTGGCCGCCACCCCACCCCCCACCGCCACGGTGGTGAAGCCGTAGTCTCGGGCACAGGCCACCACCCGTCGGGTGAGGCTTCGGGCCACGGTGGTTTGGAAACTGGCGGCCAGGTCCGCCAGGGGCAGCCCATCCTGCCCAGTGTGTTTCAGTTTATCCACCAGCCGAGCCACGGCGGTTTTAAGACCACTAAAGCTACAGTCGTAGGGGTGGAAGCCCCCCTCCGGTAGGGAAATGTTACCCTCCGGCAGGGGGTAGGCCTGGCCATTACCGCTTTGGGCCAGGCGGTCCAGCACCGGTCCACCGGGATAGCCTAACCCCAGGAGCCGGGCCACCTTGTCAAAGGCTTCCCCAGCGGCATCGTCGCGGGTTTCCCCCAAGCTTTGGTATTGGCCGCAGCCCTGGACGCCGATCAGGCTGGTGTGCCCCCCCGATACCAATAGACAGAGAAAGGGCGGTTGCAGATCGGCATGGGCCAGGTAGTTGGCGTAGATGTGACCCTCCAGGTGATGCACCGCTAGAAAGGGTTTGTGATGCACCATGGCCAGGGTCTTGCCAGCGGTTAACCCCACCATCAGGGCCCCCACCAAACCGGGGGCAGCGGTGGCGGCGATGCCGTCAATTTCTCCCCAACCGACCCCGGCCTGTTCCAGGGCCAGGGGCAGAAGCTGGGCCAGGGTAACCACGTGCTCCCGCGAGGCCAACTCGGGCACAATGCCCCCGTAGGGTTGGTGCAGGGCAACCTGGGAGGAGATCAGGTTGCTAAGCACCTGGCGATCGCGCACCACCGCCACCGCCGTCTCATCACAGCTGGTTTCCAGGGCTAGGATCGTGGTCATAGCCGATGCATCCTCCTAATGGGTCGTGGCTCCCTCATCAGCACCATGGTGTAACCAAGCGATTCTGCGGGGGAAATTTGTAGAGATGTAAACACCCCAGTGATCTTAGCTTTACGGGGGTTTCAATGGCGCGGTATTATGGCCAGCAAGTTGGGTGAACAAGTTAGGTGAAACGTTGTTAAAAAACTTAACTTTTGTTCAATTGCCCGGGGTTGATTGATAGGCTCTGGGTTTATTAGGTAAATAGAGGAACAGTGTATGCGACGGTTTTTTGCAATAGCTTTAGTCCTTTCCCTCTGGTTTGGCATTGCCGCCCCCGCCTCCGCCAGTCTGGCCGGAGATAACGTATCGGGCCTCACCCCCTGTGGGCAAAACCCGGCCTTCTTAAAGCGGGCTGCCAATGCCACCACTGCTCAGGCTAAGGCGCGATTTGAATTCTACGGTAACTCCAGTTTGCTCTGTGGCAGTGACGGGCTGCCTCACCTGGTGGTGGACGGTGACCTGGCCCACGCTGGTGAGTTTCTGATTCCCAGTCTACTCTTTCTATACATCGCCGGTTGGATTGGTTGGGTGGGTCGCGCCTACCTGATCGCCGTACGCAGTGGCAAGAATCCTGAGGAGAAGGAAATCATTATTGATGTGCCCCTGGCGATCAAGTGTTCTCTGTCGGGATTTGCCTGGCCCCTGGCGGCCTTTAAGGACATGACCAGTGGTGCCATGTTCGCTAAGGAAAATGAAATTACGGTTTCCCCCCGCTAGTTTCCCCCTATCCCTTTTTCAAGACACCTACTTGATCCTTGCTTCCTGATCTACGAGAGACCTCCATGGATAATTTTCTGAAATACCTGTCCACAGCACCGGTGGTAGCCACCCTTTGGATGGTGATTACCGCTGGGATTTTGATTGAGTTCAACCGGTTTTTCCCCGATTTACTCCTGCACCCCTAGGGCTAGCTCTGTCTGAATAATCCATCTGGATAGCCTATCTAGATAGCGTAACTGTGTTGCTGTGAGACCTGTTTGAGTTGGAGAACCCAATCCCTATGAATGATGTGATTAAGCCCGCCGGTGACCCCCAAATCGGCGACTTGCAAACCCCCATTAACTCTTCCCCCTTTACCCGTGCCTTTATTGGCAATCTACCGGCCTACCGCTCCGGTCTGTCTCCCCAACGACGGGGCCTGGAAATTGGTATGGCCCACGGCTACCTGCTCTACGGGCCCTTTGCCCTGTTGGGCCCCCTACGGGATTCGGATATTCCTGGGCTGGCGGGGCTGCTCAGTGCGGCGGCCCTGGTGGTAATTCTTACCGCCTGCCTATCAATTTACTCCGGTGCCGGCATTAACCCAGCGGTCAGCAAGGCCACCACCCCCTTTACCCCCCCCAGTGGCTTTGACTCCAACGAAGGTTGGAGTGAGTTCGCCGGGGGCTTTTTGATCGGCGGCATTGGTGGCGCCACCTTCGCCTATTTGCTGGCGGCCAATATGCCCTTGCTCACCGGTTTGGTGACTGGTGGCCATAGCTAGGGCTTGACTCCACGTTGCACCATAAAAAAGCCGGGGGAAGCTGTCCCCCGGCTTTTTTGTAGACCACTTACTTTAAATTTAGAAGATTTAAATTTAGAAGATTCAGATCCGAAGATTCAGATCCAGTGATCGATCACCACCGCCGACACCGCGGCAAAGGCCGTGATGGCTAACCCCACCAGGGGATTTTGCCCCTGGCTGACGGCAAAGGAGGTAATTACCCCGGCCCCCAGGGCGGCGATCCCCAGGGCGCTGATCCAGTCTTTTTGAAGGTTGTGCATAGGTCAAAGGATTTTTAAAAGTCGGGCGTTTGACCAGGGGACGTCCTTCCCACCCAGTCAAAAACCAGGACCCTCAACCTATCATTCCCCTCCGGTCTACCATTACCAATCTGGATAAATTGATACCAAGCTTTAGGCTAGTTCAGGTTCCTTAACATTAGCTGGTAGGAAGTCTAGCTGGAGCGACTCAGGTCAACCCGATAGCGGTCCTTTTTGGTCACCGCCACCTCCCCCACCGTCAAACGCCCCTTGCCGCGGATCGCCACCAGATCCCCGGTTTTGAGGGCATAGCTGGGCTGGGTGATGGTTTTCCAGTTGACCCGCACATCCCCGGCACTGATCAAGTCCACCATCTTGCTGCGGGACATGCCAAAGCCGGCGGAGGCGATGGCATCCAGCCGTAGGGAGGCCTCCACCGTGGTCAGTTGCTTCTGCTGGGGCGGCCTCACCCGCAGTTCGCTCCAGGGAATCATCTGGGTTTTCACCGGTACCGATCGCACCTGGGTGAGTTGTAGCCCCAAAAACTCCGCCACCTCGGGTACCACAATCACCTGGGCACCCCGTTCCCCCGCCACCAGAATGTCACCAATTTTATCCCGCACCAGGCCGACGCCTAAAACCGCCCCCAAAAAGTCCCGATGGCTGGCCGGATCAAACATAAAGTTACCCGCCACCTGCAGCAGGGTCAGGGGCATATCCCCCACCTCCAGGGGTAAATCGGGGCGGGCGATGGCTAGGCGCTGGCGCTCCGCCTGGGGGTAACCGCCCCAGGCGGCGATGTGAATATCGGTCAAGCGCTGAAACAGCCGCTGGGCCTCTGCCTGCTCGGGGGGCGACAGAAAGTCGCTGTACACCACCTCCCAGGTTTTCAGGGCCTGCTCCGCCTGGTCCAACAGGCGAGCCAGGCAATCGCGGTGCTCCACCCCCTTGAGTAAATCATCCTTCGGTAGCATGGTTATCTCCCTCTTCCCTACTCCCCTAGGCCCAGCCGTAGTTTCCGCCACCAAAAGCTGAGCATGGTCTCCGCCCGCAGGGGGATGTGGGCCTGGCCCTCCATCCCCGCTTGCAGGGCACAGGGGCGATCGCCATTATAGAGGGTGGTGGTGTGGGGCTGGATAGACACCCCATAGCGGCCCCCTGCCCCTGGCCTGGATCTGGGCAATTTCCTGACGGGTTTGGGTGAGGGAGGCATCACTGGGGTTAACCAGGGCCAGGGCCCGATCGAGGGTGGCCAGGGCGGTGTCGAGGGCCGCCTGCTTTTCCTGCACCTGCAGTTCCCCCAGGGCTCCCCGGGCGGCCAGGTCATCGTAGCGCTTCAGCTCTTCCTGGGCCAAACCCACCCTGGCCTGGGCGGACCGCAGATCCGATCGGGTGGTGGCTTGGTGATCCTGGTCAGAGCGCTCCAGATCCTCCAGGCGGTGGCTGGCGGCGGCCAGCGATCGCGCCGTAGCCTCCTTTTCTGCCCCAATCTGGGCTTGCAGGGCAAGCATCCGCCGCTGCCCCTGGGTGAGTTGGGCGGTGATGGCCTGCAGGTCACTGCCCAGTTCCTGTTGTTTAGTGGCGAGGGCATCATCCCGCAACACCGCCAGCACCGCCCCCTGATTGACCCGATCGTTGGCCTTGACCCGAATTTCCGCTACGGTGCCCGTCAGGGTGGCTTCCACCAGGCGCAGGTCACCATCGGGGCGGACCATGGCGGCAGCCTTAATGGTGACCGGGTAGGGCAGCAGGGCGGCCAGGACCGTAGCCCCACCCAACACCGTCAGTAAGGCAATGCCCCCACCGGTGAGCCACCCCGAAACGGGAGGCAAAAACTCCTCTGGGGTGACGGTGGGAATAGAATCGGGGGTGTTAAGATTCATGCCGGCGATCGCGAAGGCTAACCACCCTGGGTTTTAGCAACCAGGGCAGCAGCCATCTATGGTAGCCTGACAACCCGTTAACCACCAAGCGCCCTGCCGGAGGGTCTACCCCTGCTTAACCCGGATTTCTAAACGGCCTGGTCTCTAAGAGGTTATTTGAAAAGGGTTGCTAAGGTATAGTTTCTTACCAAGAGGGAACAAAAGTGTTGGAGTCTCAGCGTATTATCTATCCTGCTTGATAGGTATAGTTTGAGACCTTCTCTGGCTTTTCAAGCAACCTCTAAGCTCGACTTTATCCATTTGAAGCTAGAGTCACTTTCCGTAGTGCCTAGATCGTAGTCAGGGAGCCAAACTTTTTCAAATATCCTGCGTTTGACCGACATAAGGAAAAGTCTGGAGGAGATCTGGTATGTCAAAGCCACTGCTATGAAAGGGTTCTGACATTTGGATAAAGTCGAGCTAAGTTGATACCCCCTTTTCAGGGTGTGGCTGAATAAGTTCTCCAGATCAGGCCCATATAGCTTTAGGAAACCCAATTGGATGGAAACCCGCTACTGGGCCAGGGCGAAGGTGGCCACAACGATCGACCAGATTCGTGCTCAACAGCTACAATTCTTCTCTACGGCGACGATCTCCATCAGCAGCCCGACCATGCAGGCAATGGCCAGGCTTGTCGCGGCCATCGAATCGGTCATAGCGCTGCCGACCTACCAGGCCTATGCGCTCGCCCAGGCGACGGCCATCGCCCGTTTGCCGGGCCGGGTGCATGGTGTTTTCATAGGCTACGACTTCCACCTGACGGCGGCCGGTCCAAAGCTAATCGAGATCAATACCAACGCCGGCGGCGGCCTGCTCAACGCCTGCCTGTTGGACGCTTGCGGCCGAGCTAGGGAAGCCGCCGCGCTGCGGGACAACTTCGTCGCCATGTTCCACGAGGAGTGGCGGCGGGAACGGGGCGACCTGCCGTTGCGGCGCATCGCCATCATCGATCAGAACCCGGCCGAACAGTTTCTCGCCCCCGAATTCGCGCTGTTTAAGGACCTATTTGAAGAACACGGCATCGCCGCTGCGGTTGCCGATCCTCGCGAGTTCACCATTGACCGCTGGCAACTCTTTCTTGCCAACGAACCCGTTGACCTGATCTATAACCGGCTGACCGATTTTTCCCTCGATGCTACGGCTAATGGCGAAATTCGGACAATTTTTAAAAACGGGGGTGTGGTCATCACCCCGAACCCGCGCACCCACGCGCTGTATGCCGATAAGCGCAACCTGATACTACTTTCCGATGACGCGGCCCTGCAGGCGCTCGGGGTCGACGAGAATACCCGCAAGATCCTACTGGCCGGTATTCCGAAGACCGTCGGCGTGACACCGGAGCAGGGCGAGAGTTTCTGGGCCGAGCGCAAACGCTGGTTTTTCAAGCCATCGGCCGGTTTCGGCAGTCGCGCCGTCTATCGCGGCGACAAACTGACCAAGCGGGTATTCGAGGACATCCTGCAGGGCGACTACATCGCCCAGGAGATCGCGCCGCCCTCCGAACATCTGGTGCCAATCGATGACGGCGAGACGACAATGAAGGCCGACATCCGCTGCTACGTATACGACGGCCATATCCAGCTGGTCGCCGCCCGCTTGTACCAGGGCCAAACCACCAACTTCCGGACGCCAGGTGGCGGTTTTGCCCCGATGTTCGTTGAATAAACCCCTGCCGCAATGGGGCGAGGGGTTAATCATAGAAAACAGCGATAATACTCAATCCCAAGTTACCCCAAAGCCTGAGGCAACCACTGCCCCTGAGCAGACCCTGTGGGTAAAGGTTGCCCGTGAAACTGCGGCCCAGGTCAGCGGAGGAGGGTCAAGGTGGAGCTAACTTCTGATCAGCTACTTCAGCCCTCTGTTCCCACTACCTCTGACACCGACGTGACTGACCAGTCATTGTGGGTGAAGGTTAGCCCTGAAACCAGCGCCCAGGTGAGCGGCGGTCTCTACAGCGGCTATGTCATCACCACAGGCTGACTAAAGGTCACGGTTGACTCTGTGTAGATGCTGAACCGGGGCAGGCATAATGGAACTGTCTTCCTATTTCCCATTGCTAAAGCAGCGCTTGCCCCCTGATAGCCTAATACAAATCTGGCTCCAGGCCCTGCGATCGCAGTTGGGCCTTCAGCCGATCAATCTCCGCTTCCGCCCGTTCGGCTCGCTGTTGTGCCTGCTCTGCCCGCTGTCGTTCTTGGTCAGCTAACTCCTCTGGAGAGGGAATCAGCTCGCCCTGGGGGCTAAAGAAGCGCAGTTTGTTATCCACCAGGCCCAGGTACAGTTCCAGTTGCTGGCTCCAGAGCCAGCCCTGCTCCGTGGGCTGAATGGCCTGGTAACGGCCATCCATCAGATGGAAGCCCTGCAACTCCAGGGTATGGGGGTCAAACCAAAAATAATCGGGGGTGCGGAAGGTGTTCTGGTACAGGTCTTTTTTGAGGCCCTTATCAACCCGTTTCGTGGAGTCAGACAAAATCTCCAAAATCAGGTTAGGGTACAGGCCATTTTCTCCCCAGACCACCCAACTTTTGCGGTCTTTTTTCTCCGTGCCCAGCACCACAAAAAAGTCTGGGCCCCTAAAGTCTCGGGTTTTGAGCTGCTCCTGGTTG
>JAYKIM010000196.1:0-22733 GCA_035286245.1 Cyanobacteriota bacterium
ACACGTTCTCAGGGGCCACCCCATCCAATAAATCTCGGATATGGTTGTCGCTCGGTATCTGATGAACCCCAAACAGACTTTGGGCATTGCTTTTCCCCTTACTGTCCGCCATCTTCCGCTGATAGGCTAGAAAAGACGGCGTTTGGGTGAAAAACACACCAAAGGCGCTCAATGCCGCATCTTCCATCCCATAGCGGCTATTCTTACCCTTGCGTTTGTCCGGTAGCGACGACAACCGCTGGCGAAACGAGCTCACTAGCCTGTCAAATAAACCCCGCTCTTTCAACAACTCTGGCTCTCTTAGCTCTCTCAGATGGCATTACCATACCCCTATTCCTGGCCGTTGAATAGCTTTTTGCCAAAATGAGAATTGCTGGCACAGTTCTCTTGCCCAGTGGCGGCTACCATCCTATGGCAAGATATAAAAGCCTGATCTCGACCGCCGCCACCCTATGTTTAGCTCCCTCTGGCAACAGCTTACCTTTTTTCCCTTTGCCCTTGATCAATGGCGACAGGTTAGCCTGTTGCACCGGCTGTTAGGGCCGCTGCGGCGCTGGCGGCAGGGCAGTTGGTTATTGGCCTGGGGAGATCTGCTGGGGTTGTTACTGGTGATCATCCTCTATGTCCTGGCCCCCTACGTCTCCAATGACCTGATTGGGGTATTGCTCATGGCGGTGGCAGCCTTCTGGTTTTTACTCACGGTCACCGATGAGGCAGAGGGAGGGCTCACTCCAATTCACCTGGCAGTGGCCATCTACTGGGGGGTAATGGGGGTGGCTACGGTGTTGTCGCCAGTGCGAGGGGCGGCCCTGGTGGGGTTAAGTAAGCTTACCCTCAACCTACTACTGTTTGCCATGGTGGCCCGGGTAGCCCGTCATTCCCAGCGCCGTAACTGGCTGGTGTTAGCCTATCTACTCACCACCCTGCCGGTGTCGATTTATGGGTTACGGCAATATTTCTTTGGTGCCACCGCCCTGGCCACCTGGGTGGATGTCAATTCCTCCCTAGCGGATGCCACCCGGGTCTATAGCTTTTTGGGGAACCCCAACTTGCTGGCGGGGTACCTGATTCCGGCGGTGATGTTAAGTACCGCCGCCCTGTTTGCCTGGTCCCGTTGGTTGCCAAAGGGGTTGGCCCTGGTGTCGGCGGTGATCAGTACCCTTTGTCTAGTGCTCACCCTCAGCCGGGGCGGCTGGATTGGTTTTTTAATTGGTGGTTTTTTGCTGCTAGCCCTGCTGGTGCAGTACTGGAGTGTGACATTCCCGCCCTTTTGGCGGCGCTGGGCCCTGCCCTTGCTCTTAGGAGGAGCTACTGCCCTGGTAGTGCTGGCGGTGCTTTCGGTGAGTGCCCTGCGAGATCGCGCCCTCAGTTTGTTTGTCGGTCGGTCGGATAGTAGCAATAATTTTCGGATGAATGTGTGGGTAGCGGTGTTACACATGATCCGAGATCGCCCTATTCTGGGCATCGGCCCTGGCAACAAGGCCTTTAACCAGGTTTACCCCCTATATCAACTGCCCCGCTACACCGCCCTGAGCGCCTACTCGGTATTTCTGGAGGTGCTGGTGGAGGGGGGTGTTTTGGGTCTGTTAAGTTTTCTCTGGGTATTACTGCTGGTGTTTCAGCAGGGCTGGCAGCAACTGCAACGCCTGCGCCAAAGCCAAGATCCCCAAGGATATTGGCTGATCGCAGCAGTAGCCAGTGTGGCGGGCATTTTAGGTCAGGGCATTGCCGATACGGTGATGTACCGACCCCAGATCAGTACCCTCTGGTGGCTAGCGATCGCCCTGGTGGCCAGCTACTACCCAGTGGCACGAACTGCCCCCAGCCACCCTGCCCCTCAGGATTGAGGGGCAGGGTGGCTGGGGACTGGTTACCTCCTGAGTACTGTCTCCTAGCTCCTGTCTCCTCAATTCCTTGATGTTACGAACTATGGACTGCCCCACCGGTATCAGAATTCGCTAAGATGGGGGAGCCTCCGTCCCCAGGGTGGAGGCTCCTTAAACAGTAATGTTCTGGGAGGTGGGTCAAGGCCCACTTTTTTATTGTCCCTGAGTCCCATGTCCCATCCGATCATTGCCCCCCTGCTCGAACTAGCCGGTCCCCTGGCCCAGCCCCTGGGTCTGGAGGTGGTAGAGGCCGTTTTCCACACCCATCAATCCCCACCGGTACTGCGGGTGGATGTGCGTCGCCTAGACCAAGCTGACACTAGCCTGGAGGACTGCGAAAAAATGAGTCAGGCCCTGGAGGTGGCCCTCGATCAATCGGGTCTGTTGACCGATGCCTACGTGCTGGAGGTGTCGAGCCCTGGGGTATCCAGTCGGCTGGAGAGCGATCGCGACTTCACCGTATTTAAAGGATTCATGGTGGAAGTCCAACTCAGCCAGCCCCACCGGGGCAAGGAAACCTGGATTGGGCAACTGCTACGACGGGATCAAGAGGCTGTGGTTCTTAGTCAACGGGGTAAGTCCGTGAGTTTACCCCGTTCCCTGGTGGAAAGGGTAGATCTCAGTAACCAGAGCCCTGCCTAGGGGTAGGCTCCACCCCGGGGCTGTGACGAAATGGGTTTTTATTTTTTGACAATTTGCATAGCGTGACGAGGTGAGTGTATGTCCCTGGTGAACCTGCCCAATTTACAGCAAATGATCGATACCATCAGCAGTGAGCGCAATTTGCCCAAGCATGCGGTGGAAAATGCTCTCCGGGAAGCCCTGTTGAAGGGATACGAACGCTACCGTCGCACCCAACAGATGGGTAATCACTTCGACGAAGATTACTTTGATAATTTTGACATTGAACTGGATGTCGACGAATACGGCGAACAGGGGTTTCGGGTGCTAGCCACCAAAACCATCGTGGAGGAGGTCACCAGCCAGGACCACCAAATTGCCCTGGCGGAGGTGCGGGAGGTGGCCCCCGAAGCTCAGGCCGGTGACACAGTGGTGCTGGATGTCACCCCCGACCAAGGAGATTTTGGCCGCATGGCAGCGATCCAAACCAAACAGGTACTGGCTCAAAAACTGCGGGACCAGCAGCGCCGATTAATCCAGGAGGAGTTTCAAGACCTGGAGGGGACTATCCTCACCGCTCGAGTGCTGCGGTTTGAACGCCAATCTGTGATCATGGCGGTGAGCAGCGGGTTAGGTCAGCCCGAGGTGGAAGCGGAGTTGCTGAAGCGAGACCAACTGCCCAACGACAACTACCGGGCCAATGCTGCCTTTCGGGTTGCCCTTAAGAAGGTATCAGAGGGCTCTCACCGGGGGCCCCAACTATTAGTCTCCCGAGCCGATGCCGCCCTGGTGGTAGAGCTCTTCACCAACGAGGTACCGGAAATCGAAGACGAAATAGTCCGGATTGTCGCGGTGGCCCGTGAAGCCAACCCCCCCTCCCGATCGGTGGGGCCCCGCACCAAAATCGCCGTAGATACCCTGGAGCGAGATGTGGACCCGGTGGGGGCCTGTATCGGAGCTCGGGGCTCCCGTATTCAGGTGGTGGTGAATGAACTGCGGGGGGAAAAAATCGATGTGATTCGCTGGTCCCCTGACCCCGCCACCTATATTGCCAACGCCCTCAGCCCCGCCCGGGTGGATGAGGTCCGCCTGGTCAATTCGGAGGAACGACAGGCCCATGTTCTGGTGGCGGAGGATCAACTCAGTCTGGCAATTGGTAAGGAGGGGCAGAATGTACGGCTGGCGGCTCGCCTGACCGGCTGGAAAATTGACATTAAGGATTCGGCCCGGTATGACCACGCCGAAGAGGATCGTAAACTCAGGGAGTTGCAGAGCGCAAAGCTAGCAGCAGAAACCGCTGCGGCAGAGGCCCGAGCCGCCTCAGAGGCCGCCCGCCAGGCTAAGCTAGCCGCCCTAGCCGCCGCCTCTGAGGAAATCGATGCGGAGGAACGGGCAGCCTACGGTGACGCTTGGGAGGAGGAGGAGATTCTGGAAAAAGATACAACCGGGGAGATCGACGCCGAACAGGAAGAATAACTGCTAGAGTGGGGTCAGGGCTTATTTCCCCTGACCCCGACCTTGGTTCTGGCTAATACCGGCCGCATAAGTCTGTTTCCCCTTGGCCAGAGAGCCTATGCCTCCCAATTACCGCCGTTGTATTAGTTGTCGCCAGGTAGCACCTAGGTCCTGTTTTTGGCGAGTTGTGCGTCGCCACCCTGATGGGACGGTTCACCTCGATCAGGGGATGGGGCGCTCAGCCTACCTATGCCCTAAGGTCGAATGTTTGCGCCGGGCAGAGCGAAAAAATCACCTGGGGCGATCGCTACGGGCCAATATACCGATCTCCCTTTTTGCCCAGCTCTGGGAACGGTTAGAGGTTGGCTCCGAATTAGGGCAAAACCTTTCAAAAACTTAGAAATTGCTGTGCTAGCCTTGCTCTTGAAACCAGAGAATCGCTACACTGACTTAACAGTAGAATGGTTCGATGTCGTTTGGTGAGACAAAGCGGGTTGAATCTATGAGATAGACGAGCTAGGGAGAACGGGATGAACAGCGGCAAGGTAAGGATTTACGAGTTGTCAAAGGAACTCAATTTGGACAATAAAGACATTTTGGCGATTTGCGATCGTCTAAGCATCGCCGTGAAAAGCCACAGCAGTACTATTGCTGAGGCCGAGGCCGATCAAATTCGAGCTGCCGCTGAAACCGCTCGCCAGCCGTCTCCCTCCCAGCGACCGGACCGGCCCCGTCCCCACCTGGCTAAGATGGCGGCCCGACCAGAACAAAAACAGCAGATCTTAGAAATTCGTCGGCATCGGGTTACGGCAACTAAACCCGAGCGATCCGTCGAACCTGAACAGACTGACGTTGAAGCTACATCCCCAGCCGCCAGTCTAATGGATAAGTCCCAACTTCCTCCTAGTGAAACCGTTTTACCACCGCCCCGACGAGGGCCAATTCAGGCCGGTGGGGTAGAGACGCCTAAACCCAAACCTGTTATAGCGGGGACTCGACCAGCCATGGTCGGTCCCTCGGGGGGAGCGGACACCAGTGTGACGCCGGTAACTCAACGTCCCCGCCTCACTGCCCCCTCCAGCCGCAGCTCTTCAGAAGCCCCACAAAACCTGGAACCCACTTCTGGAGGAGCCCCCACCCTGGACCTACCTAAGCCAGTGCGGCCGGTAATTAAGCGAATAGACTCGTCGGAGTCGGTTACGACCGTCGGTACCCCTGTCCGTCCCACTATCCCCATTCGGGAAGTGGACGCGGAGGAGTCTACCTTGCTCCTCAAACCTAAACCCAAACTCCGGCGACCCGAGCCCCCTACCCCCGAGGCTAAGGATACCACTGCCAAGGGCACAGTAGACACAACGGAAGATTCCATCTCTGTGCTTGGGGTGGCGGATCTCGACCTGGAAGGGCGCTTACGGCGTCCCTCTCCTCCTCGCCACAAGCGCAAGGAACGGGAGGATGAGGACGACGATCTGGAACTGCGGGAAAAAGCCGCTAAGGCCGGTAAGACCAAGCGTCGGGGACAAGGCCATCTGGAGGAAGATGAGGATATCGAGTCGATCCTGGTAGAGGATCTAGAGGGCGAGGAGGAGTTAGGGGTTGAGGTTAGTAACCTCTCCATCTCCCTGGCCCGTCCTCCCAAACCTAAGGGGCTGGCTGGTGCCAAGCCTAGCGGCCCGACGGTGAAAAGCCACCGACCACCCCAGCGCGATGGGGGCGGTGGGCGAGGCCGCCGTGATCGTCGAGAGGCCGCACCCAAACAAGAACGGCCAGAAATCGTAGTCCTTACCGGCGGCTTGACGGTGCACGAGTTGGCGGAAAAGATTATGGTGCCCGAAACCGAGCTAATCAAGTCCCTCTTCTTCAAGGGGATTGCCGCCAATATCAACCAAACCCTCGACATTGCCACGGCCAAAATGGTGGCCGAGGAGTTTGAGGTGCTGGTGGAAACCAGCGAAGTGGAATCTGAAGCTAAGAAAGTCACAGAAATGTTGGACGCTGAAGACCTGGAAAGTCTCCAGCGACGCCCACCGGTGGTCACCATTATGGGGCACGTTGATCACGGTAAAACCAGTTTGCTGGATGCTATCCGCAAGACCAAAGTGGCCCAGGGAGAGGCTGGCGGCATCACCCAGCATATCGGTGCCTACCACGTCGATGTGGAACACGCCGGTCAGGCCCACCAGATTGTCTTTCTGGATACCCCTGGTCATGAGGCCTTCACCGCTATGCGGGCCAGGGGCACCCGGGTTACGGACATCGCCATCCTAGTGGTGGCTGCAGATGATGGGGTGCGGCCCCAAACCATTGAGGCCATCAGCCATGCCAAGGCTGCCGAGGTGCCCCTGATTGTCGCCATTAATAAAATCGATAAGGAAACGGCTCAACCGGAGCGGGTCAAGCAGGAACTAACGGAATACGGCCTGGTATCAGAGGAGTGGGGTGGTGACACCATTATGGTGCCGGTTAGCGCCATCACCGGTGAAAACCTGGAGACCTTGCTGGAAATGATTGTACTGGTGGCAGAGGTGGAAGACCTCCAGGCCAACCCAGACCGTCGGGCTCGCGGTACGGTAATTGAGGCTAATCTAGATAAGGCCCGGGGCCCCGTCGCCACCCTGCTGGTGCAAAACGGTACCCTGCATGTGGGTGACTCCCTTGTGGCAGGTGCAGTGCTGGGTAAGGTTAGAGCCATGTTGGATGATCGCCTGCAACGGGTAGAGGCCGCCACCCCCTCCTTTGCAGTAGAGGTTCTGGGCCTTAACGATGTGCCGGCGGCGGGGGATGAGTTCGAGGTCTACCCCGATGAAAAAACCGCCCGCTCCGTCGCCGACAAGCGTCTTTCCGAACAACGCATGTCTCGACTGCAGCAGGCTATGGCCTCACGACGGGTTACCCTCAATACCATTTCAGCCCAGGCCCAGGAAGGAGATCTCAAGGACCTCAACCTGTTGCTTAAGGCCGATGTGCAGGGTTCGATTGAGGCTATTCTGGCAGCCCTGCAACAGTTGCCCCAGAATGAGGTGCAAATCCGGGTGCTGCTGGCGGCTCCAGGAGAAATTAGTGAGACCGATGTTGATCTAGCCGCCGCCAGTGGTGCCGTGATTGTCGGCTTTAATACTACCCTGGCCCCCGGTGCTCGTCAGTCTGCTGATCGCCTGGGGGTAGATGTGCGAGACTACGATGTGATTTACAATCTGCTGGATGATATCCAGGGAGCCATGGAGGGGCTACTGGAGCCAGAGATGGTGGAAGAGGGCCTGGGCCAGGTGGAGGTGCGGGCGGTCTTCCCGGTGCGCAAGGGAGCCGTGGCCGGTTGCTATGTGCTCTCTGGCAAGGTTACCCGGAACTGCAACCTACGGGTGATGCGAGCCGGGCAGGTGGTCTATACCGGCAAACTAGACTCTCTAAAGCGCATGAAGGAGGACGCTAAGGAGGTCGCCTCTGGCTTTGAATGCGGTATTGGGATTGATAACTTTAATGATTGGCGGGAGGGAGATATTATCGACGCCTTCCGCATGATTACCAAGCGCCGTACCCTGAGCATGGTTTGATGATTGTGACTGGGATGGTTCCTGGGGAGAGGGGTAGATAGATCAGTAATATGGTAGTATCTGCCAGGATCGCGCCATGGGCTCCAGGGACAATCACCCCGGTCTGGGGTAACCCTTTGACGCCTTTCCTTAGCACTGGGCATAACGATAGTCTCGTCCAGCCGCACTAGGCTGGGGCTAAGCTGGTCTACCTAGGGGAATTGTACTTTCTATAACAACCGGTTTGGGAAAACTAAGCTATGGTAACAATAACTGAACTGATGTAATGAGTTTCTAAACCATTGCCTATTCCTTCCCACGGCTTTACTGTCAGAACCCTCTGTTAAACACTATCGAGGCATCTATGGCATCTTCTCACCCTGCAGACCCTAAGCAACTGTCAGATCATGCTCGCATTTGGTACAGTCTCAAGTGTGCCATTGCCAACAGTTCCGGATTTAAAAGTTGGAAAGGTGAGCTGTCTGACCCTGAAGTCGATACCCTTTCCCTTGATTACTTGGTCAGACGTTACTTGAGAGAAACCCTTGAGACCCTCGCCTACTAGTTGATGACTGTTATAGTTTGAGAGTTCTTTCCGGGTATTAGGGGCTGATTAAGGTTGGATCGGGCTAAGGCCTATCTGGGTTGGTTACCTACGGCTCTGTGCCTTACCTTCGTCACCTATAGTTTGGGGCATCACTGGGGTAAGGTAGTCACCCTGGTGAGTCAGGCTCCAAGTTTTATCCTATTAATGCTGGCGGGGGTCGTAACCCTACTAGCCCATGGCTGGTCAGCCTGGGTTTGGGGGTGGCTGATCCGGTGGTTGGGGCAGCCGGTTTCAGGTGCTTGGGTCATCCTGATCTATCTTCGCACTAATATTTGGAAATACCTACCAGGTAACCTCTGGCACTTCTATGGGCGACTCCAGGCCCTACGGCAATCCGGCGTGGATATTCCTAAGGCTAGCTTGGCGGTGGGGCTGGAGCCGCTGCTGATGGCTGCTGCGGCCCTGATCGTGGGGTTGGCCTACCCTGGTCCTTACTGGCTTTGGCAGCTGCTCATCCTATTGAGCTTGATGGTGGGACTTCAACCCAGGTGGATTAATACATTGCTCTTGCGCCTCAGGACCAAAGTTCAGACCAGCCCTGGGGTAAGATTACAACGCTATCCTCTACAACCCCTGGGGGGAGAAA
Source organism: Cyanobacteriota bacterium (assembly GCA_035286245.1). GTDB lineage: Bacteria > Cyanobacteriota > Cyanobacteriia > Phormidesmidales > Phormidesmidaceae > Nodosilinea. Next base: position 8,686 of record JAYKIM010000196.1, read on the forward strand.
TCGTCTTTATACTCCTGCGGGGGCTTGGTTTTGTCCTAGTGATCCAGTCTCTGCAACCCTTGGACTGGGACAGTTGGCTCCCGCTGATCAGTCGCTTTAGCCTGGCCTGGTTAGCCGGTTTAGTTGTACCGGGGGCCCCCGGCGGTGTCGGGGTGTTTGAAGCTGTGGCCCTTGGGCTACTGCCCATTGGGCTACCCCCGGAGGTGAAGTTGGCTGGTCTAGCCCTCTATCGCCTGGTGGGCACCCTGGCGGAGGTCCTGGCTGCGCTACTGGCCCTTGTGCTCAAACGTTGTGGAATCGGCTCCCTACCGCCGGCCTGCCCCCCCCAGTGATAATCTCTCCCCGCGATCGCCCCCTATCCCCCACGGCCACCGACCCCAGCCTTGACCTATCGGTGGTGGTGCCGGTATTGAACGAGGAGGAAAGCCTATCGCCCCTACTGAGGGGACTTACCCAGGCGATCGCCCCCTTGGGCTGCAGTTACGAAATTCTCTGCATTGACGATGGTTCCACCGATGGCTCAGAAATCGAACTAGGGCGGTTAGCCCACAGCTACCCCAGTCTGCGGGTGATCATTCTGCGCCGTAACTACGGCCAAAGTGCTGCCCTGGCCGCCGGTTTTGACCATGCCCGGGGGCGGATAATTATCACCATCGATGGGGATCTACAGAACGACCCCCAGGACATTCCTCGCCTCCTGGAGGTGCTAGACCAGGGTTTTGACCTGGTCAGCGGCTGGAGACAACACCGGCAGGATCGGGCCCTGACTCGACGCCTTCCCTCCCAGATCGCTAATCGCTTGATTGGCTGGGTTACGGGGGTTCACCTGCACGACTATGGCTGCGGCCTCAAAGCCTATCGGGCCGAGGTGCTGCGGGATATGAATTTGTATGGCGAACTGCACCGCTTTCTGCCCGCCCTGGCCTTTATTGAGGGAGCTCGCATCACCGAAGTCGTGGTGCAACACCACCGGCGCCGGTTTGGCCGCAGTAAGTATGGCCTGGGGCGCAGCCTACGGGTCTGTTTGGACCTGCTGACGGTGTACTTTATGAAAAAATTCCTCACCCAGCCCATGCAGATCTTTGGTGGCCTGGGGTTAGGATCCATGGGGCTAGGATTAGGACTGGCGATCTATCTGGCGCTGGTCAAGTTTGGTGGGCGTCAGGATATTGGCGATCGCCCCCTGTTGGTATTAGCGGTGGTGCTGTTTTTGGCGGGCATCCAACTGTTTAGTGTGGGTCTGTTGGCGGAATTGGTGATGCGTACCTACCACGAGTCCCAGCAGCGACCCATTTATCGAGTCCGGACCAGGGTGAACTTTGGCACAAACCTGGGGTTAGGAGAGGGGCGATAAGACCCCTGGTAACAGCCTGGACTAGACAGCTTCCAGCATTAAATCTGGTCTAAGGGCCCCCTGATGGGGGATAGAAAGTGCTAATCTGCGATGGAAGCATGGCAAGGTACTGGACGATGGGCAAAGTAGGTAGGGGTTGGGCAGTACTGTGGGTTTTCAGTTCCCTGATCCTAGGTGGGTTCAATCCACCGATGGCCAGGGCAGAAACCGAGGTAAAACCGTTGGTGGAGGAGGTGGGGACGATCGCCCCGGCGGAGGCGATCCACAGATTTAGCGGTCAAGCCGGGGAGACGGTTACCATCCAGTTAGACAGTCAAAGCTTTGATCCGGTACTTTCCCTGCGTAATTCTGCCCAGGAGGAGATTGCCACTAACGATGATTTTGGCGGTAGCTTGAGTGCCACGATTATTATCAAACTGCCGGCCACCGATACCTATACCGTAGTCAGCCGATCCTTCGCCGGTAATGGGGGAGATTATCGCCTGCTGGTAAGGCCTGCCACCGACTACGAGGTGCTTTATGCCCAGGCCGAAGCACTGACGACTAACCAACAGTACCCAGAGGCGATCGCCACCTATACCAAGGCGATCAACCGTGACCCCGAACAGATCCCTGCCTATCTAGGTCGAATTCAAGCTCAACTAACCCAGGTATCCAACGATCCATCCCTACAGATTAATCAACCGACGGATATTCCCCTGGCGGTGCGGCAAGCGGTGATCGCCGACCTGGAAAAGGTCGCCAGCCTGATCGAGGTGAAGGGATCTACCGAGTGGGCAGCTTCCCTCCGACAACAGGCCGAGGTGCTGCGCAACGGTAACCCCTAGTAGGGGGCAGGATAAATTTTGTAGCCCTTTGAGAGGGGGTCAGTAGTCAGAACTCAGTCATCAGGAAAGGTAGGATGGGCAAGGGCTCAGGCCCTTTGCCCATAAGTATTAGCCCAGGACTTAGGGCGGCGTTGAGCGGTCAAGTCCGTCCCCTAGATCACCTCTCCCAATCCAACAGCAAAGCCAGGGAGAAAAATTTCCCCCTGGCTTAATTTGCCCTTAGAACTAACCTTGGGTATTGGACACCTGACGGTAGGGCACGGCGGTGGCAATGTTGATATTGCCAATCGATATCCGGGCTGGAGCGGCACTGCTGGGGCCAATACTGCGGGCCATATCCAGGAACATGCGGGGATTGCCCGGGGTGACCTGCTTCTCCTGGGGAACAAACCGCTTCACCTGGGACTGCCAGATAATTTGGGGGAAGCCCAGCAGGTTACGGTGGTAGGCATCGTAACGGGGGTTTTTAATATGGATGGGACGCTCACCCTCGACTCGACCGGGCAGCACCCGACGCCGTTGGTAGGGCACGGTGTTGTAGCCAAAGTTGGAGAGATACTCCTCACTGTCTAGGAGGGCATCGATAAACCCCTGCAGGCCTTTGGTGGCAATTACAATGGACCAGGCGATCTTTTCCCGCTCACTGTAGACATCCCGGCCTAGGATTTTCTGGACACAGTGCTCAACGAACTTGTAGTTACTGTTCTTTTCGTAAAAACTGTTGTAAAAGGTGGTAGAAAGGGCCAGGCCGCGAATGAAATCGCGGACGGTAATCTGGCCATTGCGCAACTGTGACTCGAGGAAGGGCTGCCGGTCCCACTTGAAGGCATGGAAGAACATCTGTCGATAGGCCACTTCGATCAGAGCATCCATCTCGGATTTATCAAATAGGTCATCGGTGGAGAAGACCCTGGGCTGCTCGTCACCCCCAACTTCGTAGGCGGCAACGCGTTGATTTTGACTGGACGGAGAATAGCTTAATAACGGAAGAGACACGTTTGAATCTCCAGAATCTTAGCAAAATTTACAAACTTTACGGATGATCATACGGGACAGGCTGCCCCCAACCAAAAGCGGAGGAAAAAATCCACACAGTCCTTAACATTCTGGTGGCAGCTTCTCTCGCAGGTAGGCCCCCCGGGCCGCCTGGGCCTGCTCTAGATATTGGTAGAGGCTAGACCAGTCCGCGGCTTCGATGTGGGCGGTGAGTTGGCCCAGCTGCTGTTGGTACTCAGCCAGGGCGGCGAGCAGGGCGGAGCGATTATAACGGGCCATGAGCGTTCCCAGTTCGGGGACGCCGCCCCCCACCCGACTGGTATCCCGAAAGCCAGAACTGGCCAGAGCCCGAGCTAGGTCGCCGATGGCGGGGTCAGGCTCCTGCCCACAGGCCTGGATCAGGCTGGCACTGACCATCACCGGTAGGTGGGAGATCCAGGCGACGGCGCGATCGTGGGCCTGGGGCGAGCAGCGGTAAATCTCTGCCCCCAGTGGTTCAACCAAGGCTGTCACCTGGTCTAGGGCCCAGGGCTGAGTCTGAGGGGTGGGGGTAAGAACGTAGGGACGATGCCGAAATAGATCGGTTTGGGCCACCGCCAGCCCCGCCTCCGCCTTGCCCGCCATGGGATGGCCACCCACAAAGCTAGGGCAGAGGCTCTCCAGTTCCGCCACGATCGCAGTCTTTACCGAGCCCACATCGGTCACCACACTTTCCTCCCCCAGGTAGGGAGACAGGGCCCGGGCGGTCGGCCCCAGCTGGTCCAGGGGGGTACAAAGAAATACCACGTTTGCCGATCGCACCAGGGCCAGGTCGGTACCCCCCTGCTGCACCGCCCCCAGGGCCAGCGCCGTCTCAGCGGTGGCAGATCGGCGGGCAATACCAAGCACCCGATGGCCCAGGCGACTGAAATCCAGCCCCAGGGATCCGCCAATTAGCCCCAGACCCACAATGGCAATGGTTGACACGGTGCCTTTCCCCTCAGAAGGTAAACAGGAAATATTGAAGCATTGATCATTAATCCGCCTCCTGGAGGGAAAATAGGGCGTCACCCCGGCCAGCTGGGGCCTGTCCCGTTTTCCCTGGGGAAAGGTCGGTTGCCCTAGCTAGCGGGTTGCGCTAGTTAGATAGGCGGGCAGAATATCTATGCGACAATAAAAGCTTACCGTCTAACCATAGCCCTGCCGTTGTGATTGAGGCCGAGGTACACCAGCAGCTCCGGGAATTTTTGCGTCATTGTGGCGAGGCCAGTTGGCCCCACCATCTCACCTTAGCGCGACTGGTGGCCCGGGCCCTACGCCTGGAACGCAGCGCCCTACTGCAGGTGGGAGGGCTGTCGGCCTACCAGGGCGATTATCGCCTCAGTTACCTGGTGGCCCTGTTGCTATGGCCAGAACCGGCTATTTTAGTAGCCCCCCCGGGGATTCAGCAGCGCCTCTTGATGAGTGACCTGCCCCGCCTCCAGGAAACCCTGAATTTGCCTAAGCCCATCCAGGTGGGAGATCGGTGGCCCCACCCTGACTTTAGCGGTTTACTGATCACTGACCCAGGGATATGGCTCGCCGATCGCCTGGAGGGGGGCGATCGCTTTCCCCCCGGTATCCCCACCCTGGTGGACGATGCCGATGATCTGGAGCTATGGTTGAAGGACCAGCTCACCGCCACCCTTACCCCCCAGGACTGGCACCAACTGGGCCTGGCCTATCCCCAGCAGGGTCAAAAACTTAGGGATACCCAGGTGGCCCTCACCTATGCCGCCTTTCACCATCCCCCCAATCCCTACCACTGTCACCTGCTTGAGCCCAGCGAGGAGCAATTATTACAAAACCTGCTCACCAGCCTGGCCGCCAATCCTGGGCAGGGGCCCATGCCCCCCCCCTGGCAACGGTTCTGGCAGCGTTTGTCCTCCCCTGATCACCTGCTCTGGTTTGGCCTGGATCGCCCCACTGGCCGCATGACCCTCCACTGTGCCCCGATGGATCTGGCTCCCCCCCTAGCCCAGGTGTGGCAACAACAGCCGGTGGTGTTAATCGGTGCTGCCCTTGATCAAGACAGTAAAGCGGAGGTCTTCCGACAACGGATTGGCCTCGATGATCTGACCTGTCTAAAATTTTCCCCACCGCGCCAATCCGAGGCCCTCAGGCTCTACCTGCCGGATCACTTACCCTTGCCCAATACCCCCGAATTCCAGGAGCACCTCCAGGCTGAAATTCGCCGGCTGTTGGTCTGGGTTAAGGCGTCGCGCCAGGGCCCGACGGTGATCTTAGTCAACGATCTACCCCTGAAGGGACAACTAGCCGCTGCCCTGGCGGCGGAGTTTGGTTCTCGGGTACAACTGGAGCAACCGCTACTGGAGGCTAATACAATCCTGGTCAGTAGCTGGCACTTCTGGCAGCAATATCAGCTGGTCCTACCGGTGCCCGATCTGTTGATCGTGGCCACCCTACCCCTACCCTCCCTCGAAAACCCCCTGGTGGCGGGACGGGTCGCCTTCCATAAGCGTCGCCGCCAGGACTGGTTCCGCCTCTACCTCTTCCCCACCGCCATGGCAGAGTTGGAACGGGTGATCGGGCCGGTGCGGATCAACCAGGGGATGGTGGCCCTGCTGGATAGCCGGATCCACCATCGTAGCTACGGTCGCCAGATCCTGGCGGCCCTCGGCCCCTCCGCCTCTACCCGTTCCCTCAACTTTAACTGGGACTAATTTAACCGGGACTCATTTCCCCTGACCAGCGCACCTGGGGGGGCTGGGTTTGCGCCAACAGCCGACCTCGAGAAATAACGTGGGTAACGGTGGCGGTGCGACGCAGGGCATCGTAGGGGCTATCTGCGTCTAAAACAATCAGGTTGGCGGGCTGACCCACGGCAATACCATACTGGTCCGCCAGGTTAAGGGTCAGGGCACCCTGATCGGTAACCATGGCGTAGCATGCCGCAATTTCCTCCTGCCCCGTCATCTGGCAGAGGTGGAGGGCCATGGCAGCCACCGTCAGCATATTGCCGGTGCCCAGGCTATACCAGGGGTCTTGGATGCAGTCATGCCCCAGACTGACGGTTAGGCCCCGTTGCCAGAGCTCCTTGACGCGGGTCAGCCCTCGACGCTTGGGGTAGGTATCGGTGCGGCCCTGTAGGGTGATGTTGATCAGGGGGTTGGCCACCAGGTTGATCCGGGCCCGCTCCAGCAGGCCCATCAGCTTAAGGGCATAGGCATTGTTGTAGGAGCCAAAGGCGGTGGTGTGACTGGCGGTGACTCGGGAGCCCAGCCCCGATCGCAGGGCCAGGGCCGCCACCACCTCTAAAAACCGGGACTGGTCATCATCAATTTCGTCGCAATGGATGTCGATCAGGCGGTCGTAGCGCTGGGCCAACTCAAAAATATAGTCTAGCGATCGCAGGCCATCCTCGCGAGTAAATTCGTAGTGGGGAATACCCCCCACCGCATCCGCCCCTAGCCGCAGAGCCTCCTCTAGCCGTTCAACATTACCGGGGCTACCATAAACCCCATCCTGGGGAAAAGCCACCACCTGCACCGTAATCCAATCCTGCACCGCCTCCCGTAGATCCAGCAGGGCCCGCAGGGCGACCAGGTTAGCTTCACTGACATCGGCATGGGTACGGACAAACAGGACCCCCTGCTCCGCCTGCAGGCGCAGGGCCGACAGGGCTCGGGCCTGTACATCGGCAGCGGTGAGGCTCGCCTTGCGATCGCGCCAGATATCAATCCCCTCAAACAGGGTGCCACTCTGGTTCCAACGGGGCTGGCCCGCCGTCAATACAGAGTCCAGATGAATGTGGGACTCCACGAAGGGCGGGCTCACCAATTTGCTGCCAACCGCTAGGACCTGCACCCCAGGATCATCCCATCCCGGCAAATCCGTAGCGATGGCCACAATCCTCCCCTGGGCCAAGCCAATATCCACCAGACCTGTTGACCCCGGCAGCAAACACTGCCGGAGGATTAATCGAGTTTCCTGAACGGCCATCCCTAGGACGCTGAGCCGACAAACAAACCAGGAGCATAGGCTTCAATTACCTTGCCGGTGAGGGAACAGGTAATCAGCAGGTAGTCACAGGCGGAACATTGGGTGCGGATCAGGTGATCCGCCTGGAGGTGATAGCGTTCGGCCCAATGGCCGCAGTTGGGGCAATGCACCTGTTGGGAAAGGTTAGTCATCTAGTTACTCCGGTAAGGTTTTGGGTAGCAAGGTCACCTGCCATGGGCGTCAAAAATATTTCCTAATTAGAATCACGAAACACCAATAAATCTCGAGGAAATCAAAGGCGAGATTTTCCGAATACCATAGACAGTCAACATAAAGAATTGAAAATAAAAAAGAGTAAGGTCACTCGAAAAAATAGCAAAAATTACTCCTAACAGCCCCATTCACTGAGTCAGCTCACCTTTAAAAGGCAAACCATATTTAAGTAAATTTCTGACATAGGATATTTTTCTGAAAAGACAACTTGCTCCTCAAGGAGTAAATCTATGGATGAGCCAATAATCAACGAGCATCCTAACTTTCTTTATTATGGAGGGCTAATATAGGCAGTGCAACATTATTTTATAAATGCTTAATCTTCAAATGCTATGGCTAAATTAGCGATCCCCACCTGGGTTTCATCTAAAGTTTATCGATTCTAGCCAAACTCCAAGCCACAGAATTCTCTCCAACAGTAAGAATTCCATGGATCCGGATATAATTCTGTACGTTAGTTAACTATTGTCTACAGGGGCTGGGTAGGGTGGCGGCAGCTTTTCGGTATGTCCTGCCTAATCCCCAATGCCCGGGCTAGGGCCCAGGTCCCCTCTCGGTTTCCTAGTCAGGAGCTTAGCCCTGCCAGTCAATGCGCTATCACATTCATCACCATACCCATTACACCTACCGACAGCCCGTTACCCTACAGGCCCATACCCTGCGCCTGCGGCCCCGCAGTGATGGCAGTCAACAGGTCGAAAAGTTTGAGCTAGAGGTAGATCCACCGCCCCTGGGACAAACCCTGGTGGTGGAGACCGATGGTAATCTGACCCTACGGCTTTGGTTTGCCCCGCAGCCCACCCCCCATCTTCGTATCCAGGCTGAGTCGGAGGTGGTCACCTACCGCCACAACCCCTTTGATTATCTCGCGGAGCCCTGGGCCGTCACCTTGCCCATTGATTATCCGGCTACCCTGGCGGCGAGCCTCCACGCCCATCTTCACCCGCCCACCACCACCGTTGTCTCGCCATGGGTGATTGATCTGGCCCAGGAAATTATCCACGGCGTAGAGGGGAATGTGGGGTGGTTCCTCACCACCCTCAACCAACGCATCTACGAAAGCTGTGAGTATATCCACCGGCCCACCGGGCAGCCCTGGCCGGCGGGGGTAACCTGGGCCAGAAAAACCGGTAGTTGCCGTGACTTGACGGTGTTATTCATGGCCGCCTGTCGAGCGGCGGGGCTGGCGGCTCGCTTTGTCAGTGGCTACGAAGAGGGGGACAGCACCGTCTCTGATCGGGACCTGCACGCCTGGGCCGAGGTGTATATCCCAGGGGGGGGCTGGCGGGGTTTTGATCCTACCCATGGCCTGGCGGTTAGCGATCGCCATGTGGCCCTGGTGGCCAGCCCCTTTCCCCAGCATACGGCGCCGGTTTCGGGTACCACGGTGGAGGGGGCGCGAGTCGAGTCCCGGCTGGAAACCGAGGTGAGGGTAAGGGTCCTGTAGTGTGGGTCAGCGACCCAGGGTCTGGCGGGCTTGTTGCCGCAGCAGCCGGGCGGGCTGGTAGGTAGGGTTAACCTGCAGGGCCTTGTCGAAGGCAATAAGCGCCTGATCATAGCGTTCCAGGGTCCAGGCCGCTTCCCCCCGAATGGTCCAGGCCTCCGCCGATTCTCGATTCAGGGCAATGGCTTGATCTAGGGCCGTCAAAGCCTCCGCGGATCGCCCCAACTTTTGTAACACTCGCCCCCGATCCAACCAGGCCAGGGCCAGGGCGGGCATCAGGCGGTTGGTGGCTTCGTAGAGGCTGAGGGCCGCCAATAGTTTTCCCTGTTGTTCCTCAGCGTTACCTTTGCTGCGGGTAGCCTCGGGGTAGTAGCTGCGGTAGGCGAGGGCATCATCACAGGCGGCGATCGCTTCACTGGGCCGTTTCAACCCGATCAGGGCCCGGCACCGTCCCAGGTAAGCTGGGGCATGGTCGGCTCGGACCGCAATGGCTTCATTGTAGATATCTAGAGCCTCCGGATAGCGACCATTGGTCATTAATTGATTACCTCGGCCCACCAGGTAAGCGGCCTTCTCCTGAGGTGGCAACAGTAAACCCAGATCGGTGGCCAGGGCGGGAACGGGGGTGGGTAAGAGGGGGCTGACGGCGCGACGGCTGGGCTCAAAGGCAACGGTTAAGCCACTGCGCCAAAGCGCCAGGGCCACCGCTAGCACCCCCAACAGCCCTACCCCCAGCGAGCGTTTATGGCGCATTTGCCGCCACCGAGGCGGTAGCCAATCCAGTAGGGGGAGGGGCGGGGCCTCCACCGGAGTCACCGGGGGGGCGGTGCCGTTCCCGCTGGTACTGTAAACCAGGTCCATGGGGAATAGGGAGGTGGCCTCTTGATCCTCCGCAATGGCGGTAATTTCCGAGGTCTCCGCCGGTACCAAGACTGCCTCTCCTGGGGTTGACTGGGGGCTCGGCACCAAACCAGCGGTGCCCTTTTGCCAGACCTGGTACAACTGACTGGTAATCCCCCCACTCAGGGGAGTCGGTAGGCGCTGCAGGGCTTCTAAGGCCTCCTGGGCGGTGGAGTAGCGATCGCGGAAGTCGTAGCGCACCATGGTGTCGAGCACCTCTGTTAGGGCTGATGACACCGAGTTAGCCTGCCCATGCCAGGCTAACTCACAGGTGACCGGATCCTCCCCTAGCTTTTGCGGATGGATACCGGTGAGGGCCCGAATGCCGAGCATACCCACAGCGTAAACATCACTACTGAAGCGAGGTTTGCCCGCGTACTGCTCATTGGGCATATACCCGTGGGTGCCAATGGCCACAGTCAGGTTGGTGGCACCGGTTTCGGCGTCCACCAGGGGAGAGGAGGTGACCTGTTTAACGGCCCCAAAGTCGATCAGCACAATCTTGCCATCCCGATGGCGGCGAATCAGGTTAGAGGGCTTAACGTCCCGGTGAATCACCTGCTGGCGATGGACAAAGGCAAGAATTTCCAGCACCTCCTGCAGCAGCAACACCACGCGGGTTTCAGACCAGGGCTTACCCTCCTCCACCTGGCTAGTCAACCGGCTGCCCTCAATGTATTCCTGGGCCAGGTAAAACTCCTGGTTTTCCTCAAAGTGGGCCAGCAGGGTGGGGATTTGGGGATGACTACCCAACTGATATAGAACTCGAGCCTCGGTGTCAAACAGACGGCGGGCCATATCCAGGGTGCCGGTGTCCTTATCCTGTACCTTCAGCTGTTTGATCACACATTTGGGATGGTTGGGTAGGTGCAGATCGGATACCAGAAAAGTCCGACTGAACCCGCCTGAGCCGAGTCGTCGGATCACCTGGTATCGTCCCCCTAGTAATATGTGCTCCATACGGCTTAAAACAGTGGTTTTGGGTTGATGGACAACGGCCACTGCTGCTAGACCTGCTTACCATCCGCCAGGTTAGGGCTGTTCCTTATAATGACCTATGCACCGGGTAAATCTACCAAGTTAAGTTTAGGGTGTGATTGCCCAGCCTGGGCTACCAAACCCCGGGTGAATTATGGCTTTAGCTAAAACCTTAGGATCAGGCTGATCGGTGAAACCGTAACCTGGGTCGGCGTTCTGACGCCCTTCCGCGGGCCATAGCCATATCACGTTAGCAGGAAAACCCAACCTCACACCTGGGAACTCTAGATTTGCACCCAGGTCCTGCCTTAGGATTTGGGTTTAGGTTCTAGGATTTCCCCGCGAACTGACGGTCGATCCCCTCCGTCCTGTCTAGATGCCTCTCCCCTCCTGAGTCTTTCCGTCACCATGTACAACCCTGCCTCCCAGCCCAGTTCAATCAGCCTTACCCTCCTGGATAGTTTACCCGAGGCCATCGTAGTGGTGAATCGTCAAGGTCAACCCCTGCTCTGCAACCAAGCCGCGATGAGTTTCTTGCAGGATCACCTGGACAGCCTGTGGTGCGTCAGGGAGCACTCCGATCACCGTGTCCTGGACCGCTATGGTTGTCCCCTAGGGGAGGATCAACTACCTCTGCGGCGGATCCTCAGGGGGGATTTGCTGGAAAACGAAGAGGTGATTTTAACCCTGCCCGGGCCCACGGCGTCCCCCCTCTGGGTGGCCCTGAGCGGCGGTCCCTGTGTTGATGGAGGAAAGGCAGCGGGTATTCTATCAGCCCGGAATATTTCCCTACGTAAACAGAGGGAGATCACCCTACAGCGCCAGGCTCTCCAGGATGAACTGACTAATCTGCCTAACCGCACCTTTTTTATGGATCGGGTGAACAGTGTGCTCGGTCAGGATCGACGGACCAATTCTATGGCGCTGTTATTCATGGACCTGGATCGATTTAAGGAGGTTAACGATAGCCTCGGCCACCGGGTTGGCAATGAACTCCTGGCCCAGCTAGGTCAACGATTACAGGATCATCTATCGAAGCACCATACCGTAGCCCGCCTAGGCGGAGACGAGTTTGCGGTGCTCTTGGAGCATATTCCTAATCCGACGGTGGCGATCGCCATGGCGGAACAATTGCGCAACGCCATTATTCAACCCTTTTACCTGCAGCAGTATGAGGTCTATATCGACGCCAGTATTGGCATTGCCCTGGGGTCAGAGCAGTATCAGCAGGCGGAGGACTGGCTGCGGGATGCCGATGCGGCGATGTACCAAATTAAGGATCTACCGGACCGCCACTGGCATATTTTTGACAGTTCTCTGCAAAATCAACGCCATCAACGATTACAGTCCGAAATGGCGCTGCGCCAGGCTCTGGATCGCCAGGAACTGCGCTTATACTACCAGCCCATTGTTACCCTCAGCACCCAGGCAATTATTGGCTTTGAGGCGCTGGTGCGCTGGCAGCATCCAGAGCGGGGTCTACTAATGCCAGGGGAGTTTATCGCCACCGCCGAAGCCACGGGCTTAATTATTCCCCTGGGGTGGTGGGTGTTGGAGGAAGCCTGTCAGCAAATGCAAACCTGGAGCGAGTTACACCCCACCATGGCCAACCTGAGCATAAGTGTGAATATGTCCAGCAAGCAGTTCTCCCAACAAAATCTGGTGGAGAAGGTACAGGATATTTTGGCCAAAACCCGGTTTTCCCCCCACCGGCTCAAGTTGGAAATTACCGAGGGGGTCTTAATTCACCACTCCGAGTCAATTGTGGCCATTTTGGAACAGTTGCGGGCCATGGGCATCGGGTTGGCGGTGGACGACTTTGGCACCGGCTACTCCTCCCTCAGCTATCTTCACCGCTTTCCCTTTGATTGCTTGAAGATCGATCGCTCCTTTATTGAAAATGCCGATCAGGACTTTGAGAAGCTAGAAATTCTACAGTCGGTTGTGCGCCTAGCCTGGAATCTAGGGCTGGATGTGGTGGCCGAGGGGGTAGAAACCCAGCGCCACTATGCCCAACTGAAGGCCCTGCGCTGTGAGTCAGGTCAGGGCTACCTCTTTTCCCAACCCCTACCACCGGAGGGGATTGAGGCTCTGGTGGCAGACCATCTGACGGTCCAGGTGATGTGACCCTGATACCAGTTAGGGACCAGTTAGGGACTACACTAAAGCCAATACCTAATCTCAACGGCTGGCTGAGGGGTGTGAGGGCTCTTCTCTTCATCGGCTATAGCCATAGAGGTTAGCTCTCTGGCAACTCCAACTGGTTGAAAACACTGTGACCCTAGATACCCTCACCTATGAGCCCCCCGAGGAGACCGCTGATTGGCGCCTGGTGGCTTTGCACGGCTGGGGGGCGAATGCGGCCGATCTGGGCAACCTGGCCCCCTACCTGCGGCTACCGGGATTTCAGCTGGTGTTCCCCGAGGCCCCGTGGCTCCATCCCCAGGTGCCAAAGGGGCGGATGTGGTACAACTTTCCGCCGGGTTATGACTTTCGCCAACCCCATGATTTCGGCCAACAGACTGACCTACAGGCCAGCCGACGGGCCCTGGTGGAATGGTTGCAGGCGATCGCCGCCCCCAGCTCCATCCCCCTGGAGCGGACCGTACTGGCCGGTTTCTCCCAGGGGGGAGCGATGACCCTGGATGTGGGCTGGCAACTACCCCTGGCGGGCCAGATTAGTCTGAGTGGCTACCTCCACGGCCCGGTTTCAACGCCGGTCAGCCCTCGCTCCCTTACCATAGTGCACGGCACCTTTGACCCAGTGGTACCGATTCAGGCCGCCTATGCCGCTCGCAGCCACCTAGAGCAGCAGGGGCAACCCATCCACTTCCACGAGTTGGCCATGGGGCATGAAGTTTCGCCGGAGGTCATCGCTCTGGTTTGTCAATTTTGCGAAGATTTGAGGCGGAGCTAACGGAGCTGAAGCGTTACGTCCTATCCTAGAGGGGTGAGCGTTAGGGTCGATGGCCAGCTGCCTGCTGGGCAGGGGGCATCGCCAAGGGGGAAGGGCAGAATGCTGAGCGTACATGTTTCACCGGAAATGGTTTCGGAAATGACGCCGGATAACGTGGCGGACCTAGCCCGCCGGTTGGAAACCGACGCCTACGACAACGCCTTTCAAGGGTTACAAGACTGGCACCTGCTCAGGGCTCTGGCCTTTCAGCGGCCAGAATTGGCAGAGCCCTATCTTTACCTGCTGGATTTAGAACCCTTTGATGAATCCTAAGAGCGTCTTGGTTTAGATCTCTAGATCTAACCACCGGGCCTGAGCTGTTAGGGGCCAGAGTTTAGA
>JAYKIM010000197.1:0-6962 GCA_035286245.1 Cyanobacteriota bacterium
CAACTACAGCTACTACCAAGCGGAGGGGATTTCAATTGGTTCGGGGGCAGTGGAGTCAACGATCAAGCAGATCGGCAGGAGAGTAAAGATTTCAGGTGCTCAGTGGAAGGAAGACAATGTTCCGCAAGTGCTCCGGCATCGCTGTGCCTACCTCAATGGTCAGTTCTCATCCTGAGATTTGCAAGACTGGGATGCACCCGTTTAGAACAGGGTTAATTCGCTAATCCTATATCCTGCAATCAGAGACCTAGCCTTAGCCACCTATAAGGTCGCTAAGGTTATACTGGTGGCATATTGGTGAGCCTTAGTCTATGGTCCCCGATGTACCCCAGCCAGAGCGTTTACAAAAACTTATTGCCCAGCATGGCCTGGCTTCTCGTCGTGAAGCCGAGGTCTGGATCCAGAAAGGCCGGGTTACAGTCAATGGGCAACGGGCCTACCTAGGACAACGGGCTGATTTGAGCTGCGATCGGGTGGAAGTCGACGACCAGCTCCTACAGCCAGAGTATCGTCCTCCAAGCCACTATCTCCTGCTTCATAAACCCCTGGGTATGGTTTGCACCTGCTACGATCCCGAGGGTAGGCCGACTATTCTGGAAGCCCTTCCCAATCAACTCCGAGATCTTGGTCTACACCCCGTGGGTCGATTGGATGCTTATTCTACTGGAGCCTTGTTAATTAGCAATGATGGAGACTTTACCTACCGCCTGACCCATCCTAAGCACGACATCGCTAAGGTTTATCGCGTCCAATTGGAAGGCAGCCTTACCCCTAAGGCCCTGGCCAGCTGGCAAGAGGGTGTTAACCTTAACGGAAGAGTAACCCGACCGGCCCAGGTTAAGAGGGTGGGGCAGCCCAATGCCTATAGTAGTGTGTTAGAAATTACCCTGTGGGAGGGCCGTAATCGTCAAATTCGCCGGATGGCCGCCGCCTTTGGGCACCGAGTAATCAGTTTACACCGATTAGCCGTGGGGGATGTCTGGCTGGGCGATCTCCCCTGTGGCGATTACCGAACCCTAACCAAGTCAGAAATTGAGGCTTTAGTCTGCTAAACCCCTAGGCCAGCCCATTAATGCCCTACAAGCTGTCATCCCCATCTAGTGTAAAGATTATGGCTTTGGATGTAAGTGAACCTGTCTTGTTCCTTAGGTGCTAGCTGATCTATGAGGTGATTTTGTACTAGCCTGCCATTGAGCCACGTGCTGTTTACACCACAACAACAAGACGATACTTAACTTAAACTACTGAACTTTAGGGATTGACTTTAATAAGGTGCCTACGTAGTGTTATGGTGTTTATAAATTTTAACAACTAAGACTCAGTTGCTAAATTAAGTAGCTATTACTCTGCTGTGGGTTATCATTGTTCTCCCCCTACAACCCTGTGTTCTCTGCCGTTTCCCAGTCTATGTTTCCTGTATGAAGACAAATCTGTTGGTTGATCCAAATACTTGGTACCAAGAGCAACTTCTAGAGATCGGTCACATTCTGCAGACCAACCGTCAAAATCAGGGACATAGCCTTGAGTTAATGTCCAACAGGACCCTGATTCGTGCCAGCCTTTTAGCTGCTATCGAACAGGGAGATTACCACAGCTTGCCCCAGCCGGTTTACCTGCGAGGCTTAATTCGTCGTTACGGTGAGTCTCTGGGTTTGGACGGAGAAACCTTAGCCGCCCAGTTATTTATCCCCACAACTCCTCAGTCGGCCCAGGGCAAAGCGTTCTCATCGGCTCAACTGCGTCCCCTCCATCTCTATGCCACTTACATTGTTATCCTGGTGGCTGCCATCAGTGGTCTCTCCTACGTGTTACAACGTAATTCTCCGGAGTTATCGGCATTGCCCCCCCTAGACCCCTTCAATCAAAGCAAGGTGCAAACTTCGTCTAGGGTTTCCGCTAGTATTCCCAAGGCTGAGCTAACTGCCCCTGACTCTCCGATTGAGGTAGAGATGACCCTCACCTCCCCCTCTTGGCTGCGCATCGTTACCGACGGCACTACTGAGTTTGAGGGCATTTTACAGCCCGGTCATACCCGTCTTGTGCAGGCTAAGAAAATCTTGACCATTCGGGCTGGTAATGCGGGGGGGGTTATGGTTAGTTACAATAATAGTCCGGTAACACCCCTGGGTAAGCCTGGCATGGTGGAAGAAGTCACCTACTCTCCTGATTCTTTAGAAAAAGCTAAAATGGTTAGCCTGGTCTATTAGGCTAATCCCACTACTTCTCCTTTGCCTTCCACTACCTCACCGATTGCATAGGCTGTCAGGCCGTGACGTTGAAACCAGTTGATTCCTTGGGAGAATTGCTCTGAGGGCAACACCACAGCGAAGCCGATGCCCATGTTGAAGGTGTTGTACATCTCTGGCCAAGATACTTCGCCAGCCTGAGACAGCCACTTAAACAGGTCAGGCACTGGCCAACTTGAAGGGTTGATGGCTATACTTTGTCCCTCCGCCAGACAACGGGGGAGGTTTTCGGGTAATCCACCACCGGTAATATGGGCCATGCCGTGGATGGTCAGCCCGGCTGCTCGGGCCTCAAGAATGGGTCCTACGTAGAGACAGGTGGGGGTAAGAAAAATTTCCCCCAGCGATTGCTTTCCCAAGCTGGGGATAACGTCAGTCCAGCTATATCCTTGCCCATTCCGGTCGGAACGGTCTCCCTGTTCGATAATACGGCGCACCAGGCTCAGACCGTTACTGTGGACCCCACTACTGGCTAGCCCCAGCACCCGATCTCCCAGTTGTATCTGATGACCGTCCAACACCTCGGATCTCTCCACTACACCGACACAAAACCCCGCCAGGTCGTACTCCCCGGGGGCGTAAAAGCCGGGCATTTCCGCCGTTTCTCCCCCTAGCAGGGCACAGCCAGCCTGGCGGCAGCCGGCCGCAATACCCTCCACCACCTGGGTAAGGGTTCCGGGGTCTAGTTTTCCAGTAGCCAAATAGTCTAAGAAAAATAGCGGCTCTGCCCCGCTGGTTAAAATGTCATTGGCACACATGGCCACTAAATCAATACCGATGGTCTGATGCTGCTTCATCGCCTGGGCAATCTTCAGCTTTGTGCCTACCCCATCGGTGCCGGACACCAAAATCGGTTCTCGGTAGCCCGTGGGGATTTGGCAAAGCCCACTGAAACCTCCGAAGTTACCTAAAATCTCAGGCCGTCGGGTACTGTCTACCAGCGATCGAATACGCCGAACAAACTCTCGCCCAGCCACTACATCTACGCCGGCCTCACGATAATCCATGGCAAAGGTTCTCCATCAGAGGGGCTTGAAGCGGTCTCCACCGGCTGCCAGACCACTGGGTGATCAGCTCCATTGGCCCGAAAATAGGACAATTATGGGGGACCCTAGTAAAGGAAACTATATCGTTACGTCATTATTCTCCCACCCTTTAGGGGAGGAATAGACCTCCAGGGCTAGCTCGACTAAGGGCAATCTCTTCAGAATTCAGGAAAGTCTTTCCTTACTTTCAGGATCCGAACAAGCTAGTTTCACCATCCTACTTCGCCCACTGGGATAGGACCTAAGTAAATAGACCCATGATTTTTCCATAAGGCAAAATTAAAACCCATAAGAAAATTAAAAGTAAAATCAATCCTGTCAAGTTGCTTCGAGCCTAAGTCCCGCGCAAGGTTGACGACTTTTTGAACAGAACCTGGGAAAATATTCTCCAGCCACGAATTAGTTTCAGGAGAAAACCACGGATTTCCAATCCCAGGGGTTCATGCTAAGTTACCTAACCATGAACAGTTAAGAGTAAACCTTTGTAACGAGATCGGGTCATAAGGTTGCCACAGGCAACCTCTTCGATTCCCTCCGCGGGCTATGGAGTTAGACCTTTTCTCTTTTTGTTGATCTCTTCTGGTGTGTATGAAACATTCTATGTTGGGCGGGTTAACGGTTGCCGTTCTCCTGTCCATGGTTGGAGCACAGGTCCCAGTCCAGGCCCAAGATTCTAGGGGGTTTTCTCCTACTCAAGCCCTTCCGGCTAACCCCACTGCCCCTGCTGAGCAGCGCCTAGTGGCCAATGCCACCCCCCTGTCTGGCGAAGGGTCGATTCAAGACCCTGCTTTATCGGTGAATCTCTCCCCTCTGGTCAATTCCGCTGGATTCGCTGATGATCGTGGTTTGATGGTTCTGAACCATTCCCTGGATGGTCGAGAGGCTGCCACTGTCTACGTCCGGGACCTGCCAGTGGTTACCTTGGTTGGTAATGAACTAGCCAACGTTACTGATTCAACGTCCAACCCTGATCCCAGTGGTACTTCCGAGGTTCTTCTGCGGGCCCAGCAATTGGTAAGTCGTTTAGAGCAGTTGTCGGAGGTTTCCGACTCCAGCCAGATTTCCGCTCGTTGGGATGATACTCAAGATGCCTACCTGGTAAGTTGGGCAAAAGAAGATTTAATTGCTATTAGCGATCGGGCTATCTTGCCAGACACCACCGGCAATCTTTCAGAAGATACGTTGCAAGTGGCTAATCGTCTCCGTCGCCTCCTTGGCAATGCTCCTGCCCTGGCCAGGGTAGAGGGTCTGCTGGAGTCTACAACGCCCACCCCCCCTCAATCACCGGCGGTGCTTTCCAACTTGACCGGTATGGCATCCTGGTACGGTCCTGGGTTCCATGGTCGTCGCAGCGCCAGTGGGGAGGTATTTAACCAAAATGCGCTGACGGCGGCTCACCGCACGCTGCCCTTTGGCACCCGGGTGAGGGTCACTAATTTGAATACGGGACAGCAGGTGGTGGTTCGTATTAACGATCGCGGGCCCTATGGTCATGGTCGCGTTATTGACCTTTCCACCGCTGCTGCCAGTCAAATTGGTTTAAGGGCTGCTGGGGTAGGCCGGGTTACGATTGAGGTGTTGGCC
Organism: Cyanobacteriota bacterium; assembly: GCA_035286245.1. GTDB lineage: Bacteria > Cyanobacteriota > Cyanobacteriia > Phormidesmidales > Phormidesmidaceae > Nodosilinea. The sequence continues at coordinate 4,877 of JAYKIM010000197.1, forward strand.
AGTCAATAGATACTGACGGTATTTTGCGTCGCCAAGTAAAGATAGCTGGTATCCTCCAGTCGAGTCTTCCCTCAACTTTTCAAACCTTCCCGAACTATCCATCGGGAAGGTTATTTTTTGCCACGGGAAAAACGGGAAGTCAGGGAGGGCCGCTGGAGGGAAAGCTGGGAACATAGTGGCCGCAGGGAACTAAACGCTAATGTTATAAGATTACCGAGCCAGGGCAATGACTTTGCTCTAGGATGGCCAGATGTTAATCTGGCACAGGCGAGTTGGAACGGCGGAGGGAAACAGGTGGTGCGGGTACTTAAGACTGTGGCAGGTCTAACCTGCTATCTCCACCAGTGTCGCCAGTCACCCTTGAATGGGTGGGCTGAACCCTTGACCCTAGGCTTGGTGCCGACCATGGGCAACCTTCACCAGGGTCACCGCAGCCTGCTCGATCGGGCCCGTCAGGAAAACGATTTGGTGGTGGCGAGTATTTTCGTCAACCCGACCCAATTTGCCCAGGGGGAAGATCTGGCCACCTACCCCCGCACCCCTGGGGCGGATCTGGAGATCTGTCATCAGGCGGGGGTGGACGTGGTGTTTATGCCCAGCGTGGAGCAGCTCTACGGTACTCCCCAGCCCCAGGCCGAGGCCCTCACCCGGGTGGTGCCGCCGGAGACTATGCTGAAGGTGCTGTGCGGCCCCCATCGACCTGGTCATTTTCAGGGGGTGGCGACGGTGGTGACCAAGTTACTCAATCTGGTGCGCCCCGATCGCACCTATCTGGGCCGCAAAGACGCCCAGCAACTAGCGATCCTACGCCAGGTAGCCCAGCAGCTTAACCTGCCCGGTGAACTGGTGGATTGCCCTACCATTCGAGAGACCGATGGCCTGGCCCTGAGTTCCCGCAACACCTACCTAAGTGAGACAGAGCGGCAACAGGCCGCGGTGATCTACCGCGGCCTACAACGGGCCCAGGTCCAGTTCCAGGCCGGGGAGCGGCGATCAGCCGCCCTGATTGCTGCCGTCCAGGAGGAATGGTCGAGGGTGCCAACCCTCACCCCCCAATATATTGAACTGGTTCACCCCCATAGCCTGGTTCCCCTCGAGCAGGTGGAGACCGTAGGATTGTTGGCGGTGGCGGCCCACCTTGGGGCCACTCGCCTGATTGATAACATCTTATTGCGGCAACGCCAACCCATTGTGGCCATCGATGGTCCCGCTGGGGCCGGTAAATCCACCGTAGCCCGTCAGGTGGCCCAACGACTCCACCTTCTCTACCTGGATAGTGGGGCCATGTACCGGGCGATCGCCTGGCGGGTGTTAGAGCAGGGGATAGACCCCCAGGATGAGGTGGCGGTGGCGGAGTTAATGCCCACCTGCCAGTTACGGTTGGCTCCCACCGGCGATGATCCCGCCTGGGTGGCCTACCCCAGCCGTATTTGGCTGAATGGTCAGGAGGTGACGGCCCTGATTCGCCAGCCCGCCGTCACTGCCCTGGTTTCTACCATCGCTGCTCAACCGGTGGTCCGCCAGGTGCTGCTGCAACAGCAGCAGGGCTACGGTCTTCAGGGTGGGGTAGTCATGGAGGGGCGGGATATTGGTACCCAGGTGTTTCCCCAGGCGGAGCTCAAGATCTTCTTGACGGCTTCGGTGGCGGAGCGGGCCCGTCGCCGCCAGCGAGATCTGCAAACCCAGGGTCAACCCCTGGAGGACCTGGAGATCCTGGAACAGACCATCGCCGATCGGGATCTCAAGGACAGTAGCCGCCGGGTAGCCCCCCTTAAGCGGGCGGAGGATGCCCTGGAACTCAGCACCGATGGTCTTTCCATTGAGGCCGTGGTAGACCAGATTGTGGCCTGGTTTCAGGCTAGAGTGGAAAGGTAGCCCGCTGCTGACAAGCCTATGGCCATCACCGCCCGCACCCAACTGCTCGGTGTCCTTGGCGACCCGATTAGCCACAGTCTCTCCCCCACCATGCATCATGCTGCCCTGGCGGAGTTGGGCCTCGACTATGTTTACCTGGCCTGGCCGGTGGCATCGGCGGATCTGGCCACTGCTGTGGCGGGGCTGTGGGCGATCGGAGTGCAAGGCTTTA
>JAYKIM010000198.1:0-9236 GCA_035286245.1 Cyanobacteriota bacterium
TCCGCCACATTCTCTACAACGAAGATCGGCGTCTGCTGGTAATCGTCGGCCCCTGCTCGGTTCACGACATCGATGCCGCCTACGACTACGGGCAGAGGCTGGTGAACCTGCGCCACGAGTTGTCGGGTCAGTTGGAGATTGTTATGCGGGTTTACTTTGAAAAACCCCGCACTAACATCGGCTGGAAGGGGCTGATCAACGATCCCCACTTGGACGGTAGCTACGATATTAATACCGGTTTGCGGTTAGCGCGCAAGCTGCTGATGGATCTGGCCCACCTGGGGCTACCCGCCGCCACCGAACTGTTAGATCCGGTCACCCCCCAGTACATTGCCGATGTGATCGCCTGGACAGCGATCGGCGCCCGCACCACCGAAAGTCAAACCCACCGAGAAATGGCCTCCGGCCTCTCCATGCCGATTGGCTTTAAAAATGGCACCGATGGTAGCCTCGCCGCCGCCGTCAACGCCATGGTGGCCGCCAGCCAACCCCACCACTTTTTAGGAATTAACCACCATGGCCTGGCCAGCATTGTCACCACCACCGGCAACCCCGATTGCCATCTGGTGCTGCGGGGCGGTAAGGATGGCCCCAACTTTAGCCGAGAGCACGTGGCCCGGGCCGCCGCCGAGATGGCCAAGCTGGAGCTCAATCCCCGGCTGATGATTGACTGCAGCCATGCCAACGCCAATAAGGATCACACCCGCCAGGTGCTGGTGCTGGAGGATGTGGCCAACCAGGTGCGGGATGGGTCTCGCCACATCCTGGGGGTGAGGATTGAAAGCCATCTGCAGGGGGGCAACCAACCCATCCCCAAGAACCTGCGGCAGCTCACCTACGGCCAGAGCATCACCGATGCCTGTGTTGACTTTGACACCACCGCCACCATGTTGCGGCAACTGGCCAGTGCGGTGGAGCCCTCGCTGCAGGTGGCAACCTAGGCATGGGGATGGTTAAACTCCCCAGCCCAGGGCGCAATGGAGAACAGGTGAACAGGCTATGGTGGAGGAGAAGGTAGAGGTATCCCTGCAGGAAGTCCTGGAGGCCAGTCGCTTCGATGCGGCTCGCTCCGTGCTGATTCCCATGCAGGCGGCCGATGTGGCGGAACTGATCGATGAGTTGCCGGACACCCTCCACGCCGTGGCCTTTCGCCTGCTACCCAAGGATGAGGCGATCGCCGTTTACGAATACCTGCCCGCCAAGGTGCAGCAGAGCCTGCTGGAGGAACTGAAGCATCCGGAGGTGCTAGACATCGTCGATCGCATGTCCCCCGATGACCGGGCCCGGCTGTTTGACGAGCTGCCCGCCAAGGTGGTGCGCCAGCTGCTGCTGCAGATGAACCCCACCGAGCGCCAGGCCACCGCCCTGCTACTGGGCTACCCGGCGGGCAGCACCGGCCGGATCATGACCTCAGAATTTATCGCCCTGCGGGAAACCCTGACCGTCAGTCAGGCCCTGGGTCGAATTCGCCAGCTAGCCCGCAACTCCGAGACCATCTATACCCTTTACGTCACCGACGATTTCCGCCATCTGATTGGTACCCTCTCCCTGCGGGATTTGGTACTGGCGGAGCCGGATCAAACCATCCACAGGATCATGACCAGCGAGGTGGTGTTTGTGCAAACCGATACAGACCAGGAGGAGGCCGCCCGCCTGATCCAGCGTTACGACTTCCTGGCCCTGCCGGTGGTGGATCGGGAGCAGCGGCTGGTGGGGATTGTCACCGTTGATGACCTGATGGATGTGATTGAGGCGGAGGTGACGGAGGATATCTACACCGCCGGCGGTGTGCAAACCGTGGGGGACGAATACTTTAAAACCAATTTGATCACCGTGGCCCGCAAACGGGTGGTGTGGCTGTTAGTGCTGCTGGTCACCAATACCGCCACCAGTGCGGTGATTAAGGGGCAGCAGGGGTTGCTGCAACAGATGGTAATTTTGACCGCCTTTATTCCCCTGTTAATTGGGGCGGGGGGCAACGTCGGCGCCCAATCCTCCACGGTGGTGATCCGGGGTCTTAACACCGAGGAGGTGCAGCCCACCGATATGGTCCGGATTGTCGGTCGTGAAACCCTGGCGGGGTTAATCCTGGGGCTGCTGTTGGGGACGGCGGTAACGGTGTGGGCCTACTTTTTAGAGCGGAATTTTGGCGTTGCCCTGTCGGTGGGGCTCAGCCTGGTGGCAATTTCCATCATTGCCACCTTCGCCGGTGCCGCCCTGCCCTTTCTGTTCAAAGCCCTGAAATTTGACCCAGCCCTGATGTCCGCCCCCTTTATCACCACCGCCGTGGATGTGTTGGGGGTGCTGATCTACCTCAACATTGCCCGGCTGATTTTGCACCTTTAGGGACCCCGACGGCGGTAAACCTCACAGTCTCGCCACAAACACCTGGTCAGCGGTCAAGGTTAAGCCTAGAAAGGCGGGGGCAAGGAACGGCGTGCACCATGGCTCCCCTAGGTTCGTTGTCTGCCATTGTAGTTCAGTGAGCTGCCCCGACCACTGGCCAGGTTAGTCAGGGGGAATCAACCTTCTTCTGAACAACACGCTGAGACAGCGGGCTAATCAAAAATGTTAGCCGCCTTCAGCATGTGGTAGGTAATCAATAACTGGGTCAGGGCTAGGGGATAGCTCTGTAGAGTTTCGCCGGTGGTGCCAATCACCTTGCCAATATCGGTGTTGCCCTCAATGCTGCAAAACTTGCCCAGGTAAGGAATCTCATTGCAGAGGGTGCGCTCCAGTTCCTGGACTGGTTCCGCCGTGGCATGACCATCAATTTCCAGCACATCCACCGGCTTACCCATATCCCGATCCAACTCCAACCGTACGGCATCACTAAGGGTGGCGCCGTGTTTACTCTCTAACAGGTGACTAAAGTCCGGGTGGGGAATGGTGGGACGCATCACCAACCGCACATTCAGCAGTAATTCATCGGTGCCATCGGCCTTATCAGGCGGATAGAAACTAACCACCACATCGGCCCACTGCCGCTGGGGCCGAATAAAGGCTTCGGAGTCAGCTTCCCTGGCCCTGATCTGCTCCACCACCTCCTCCGGGGTATAGCCCCGCTTACGGGTATCGCGCTTAATTTTCCAGTTGGCCCGCAGGTCTTCCGGGGGCGCCAGATAAACCTTAACATCGTAGGCATCACGGCAGGTCCGGGTGGAATAGCCCAGCAGCCCCTCTACGATCACAAAGCGACGGGGAGCAATGTATTCCGGTGGATCAAATTCCCCGGTACTGTGGTTGTAAATGGGTTTGAGGATGGGTTGGCCAATGCGCAACAACCCCAGGTGTTGTTGAATAATATCGATGTAGTTACAGTCGGGATGTAGGGCGGAAATCCCCAGTTCCTTGCGTTGCTTGCGATCGTAGCGGTGGTAGTCATCGGTACATATGGTGGTCACCTGGTCTTCGCCAAGAATTTGGGCAATGCCGCGAGTTAGGGTGGTTTTCCCTGCCGCACTGTCCCCAACGATGCCAAGAATAATCGGACGACTGACCATGGCCCCCTCCTGGGTCATTATGACCACCAGTTAATCATTCCATTGTAAGAATCAATGGTTTATATCACAATCCTTAAGGGGAACCGGGTCTCTCTCCCTGGCCCTGGCTTAAGCTGTGCTTAACCTGGTGTGGACAGCAGCACTATAAAATTCTTCTCAAGTTTCTGATTGCTGTTTTGTAACCTTTTCCCACGACTATAGAGGCCCCCACCATGCTGGAACCTGCCCAGGTAATTCAACTATTTGCCAAGTCGCCCGATATCAAGACCGTTTCTGCCGGTACGGTGATTTTTCAGGCAGGTGAGGTGGGGGACCTCATGTACGGCGTCATCGAGGGCGAGGTGACGCTCCAGGTGCAGGGCCAGGTGGTGGAGACGATTCGAGCTGGGGATGTATTTGGTGAAGGGGCGCTGGTGCAAATTCCGCCCCTGCGAGCCTCCACGGCGGTGGCCCAAACTGATTGTCGGCTGGCGGCCTTAGATGCCAGCCATTTTAAGTTTTTAGTCCAGGAGACCCCCTTGTTTGCTCTGGAGGTGATTCGTAGCCTATCGAACCGCCTACGGGCCTTTAAATCGACGGAGTAGGGGTTGACCAGGGTCGCTTCCAGGTTTTCCTTAGAATTTCGCTGCGGCTAAACCCCACTCCAGTAAACTAGGGATGCACGGGCTTAGTGTGAGGAGTAAGAGAATGACCGCCACCGCTCTCTGGCAACGCTACAAGGACTGGCTCTATTACCACGACGGCCTGGGGTTTTATCTGGATATTAGTCGCATGGGCATGGATGACGCCTTCGTCGCCCAGATGCAGCCCCGTCTGGAAAAAGCCTTTAGAGATATGGCGGCCCTTGAAGGGGGAGCGATCTCTAACCCAGACGAAAACCGCATGGTGGGTCACTACTGGCTCCGGGATCCCGATCTGGCCCCCACCGCCGAGCTACGTCAGGATATCATTGATACCCTGGCCAAGATTGAGCAATTTTCCAGCCAGGTGCGTACCGGTGGTATCTATCCCCCCGGTCAGGAACACTTTACCGACATTCTCGCCATTGGTATTGGTGGATCTGCCCTCGGTCCGCAGTTTGTGGCCCAGGCCTTGGCCCCCGATCCTCCCCCCCTGGCCATTCACTTTATCGACAATACCGACCCGGAGGGGATCGACCGAATTTTGAATCGCCTCGGAGATCGCCTGGCCACCACCCTGGTGATCGTCATCTCCAAATCCGGCGGCACCCCTGAAACCCGCAACGGCATGCTGGAGGTGCGACACCGCTTTGAAACCCTGGGTCTGCCCTTTGCCAAACAGGCGGTGGCGGTTACCGGTGGGGGCAGCCACCTGGAGCAGCAGGCCCTGCAGGAGGGCTGGCTGGCCACCTTCCCCATGCGGGATTGGGTGGGGGGGCGCACCTCGGAGCTGTCCGCCGTGGGGTTATTGCCCGCCGCGCTGCAAAACATTAACCTGCGGGCGATGCTGGCCGGAGCTAAGGCCATGGATGCCGCCACCCGCGTGGCGGATTTGCATCAAAACCCCGCCGCCCTGATTGCCCTAGCCTGGTACTACGCCGGCCAGGGCAAGGGGGAAAAGGATATGGTGGTGCTGCCCTATAAGGACAGCCTGCTGTTATTCAGCCGATACCTGCAGCAACTGGTGATGGAGTCCCTTGGTAAGGAAACCGACCTGGCTGGCCAGGTGGTGCATCAGGGAATCGCTGTCTACGGCAATAAGGGCTCTACCGACCAGCATGCCTACGTGCAACAACTGCGGGAGGGGGTACCCAACTTCTTTGTCACCTTTATCGAAGTCCTGAAGGATCGGGACGAGGCCTCTATGGATCTAGATCCCGGCGTCACCGCTGGCGACTACCTGTTTGGCTTTCTCCAGGGCACTCGTCAGGCCCTTTACGACAACCACCGCCAGTCCATCACCCTCACCCTGCCGGAGGTCACCCCCCCCAGTGTGGGTGCCCTGATTGCCCTCTATGAACGGGCCGTGGGGCTCTATGCCTCCTTGGTAAACATTAACGCCTACCACCAGCCCGGGGTGGAGGCGGGCAAAAAGGCGGCGGCGGGCATCCTGCAACTCCAGCAGGCCGTGGTCCAGACCCTGCGGCACAGCCCTGAACCTCTTAGCTTGGTGGAGCTGGCCCAGCGCTGTGGTTACCCGGAGGCCATGGAAACTATCTACGCCTTGGTCCGCCATCTCCATGCCAATCAGCGGGGGCTGGCGATCCAGGGTAACCCTGGCCAGCCCGAGAGCCTGCGTATTGCCCCTCTCCCCTAACTAACCCCGGGGGGTGAGGCGGGGCAGCAGGGGCGCCCGGATCAGTTGCCATTCCCCCAGGGTAGCCACCACCTGGTAATCGGGGGCGGTCACCGGCACCAGTTGGGTATTGCCCCACCCGTAGGATTCGGAGGGCAGGTCCCGCCAATCCGTCAGGGCCGTGGCCAGGTGGGGGGTGTAGAAACTCAGCAAAATACTGTCCCCATCGCCCCCCGGCTGCACCATGTAAATGGAATTGGCAGCCAGCACACCGGCGATCGGCTCCGCCGCCAGGGCCGTCTTCAGGTCACCGCAGTAGTTGCCCCAGAGCCCGGTGGCAAAGGCGGCGGCAATGCCCAGCCAGGGCCCCAATAACCAGCCCCCCTGCCAGAGGGCTTGCTGCGATCGGCTGACCCGAGTACCGCGCCAAAGCCCTAGCCCCCAGGGCACTAACCAGCCCAGCCCCCCCATTAGCCCCAGCCAGCCGTAGGGGCGTAGCTCAGCTGACACCAGGGGGGCGGGGGTGAGCACCAGGGCGGCTCCGGCGGAGAGCAACAGCACCGCCAACACCCCCAGGCCCCAAACCAGCCCCAGGGCCAGGCGGTGGCGACGGGGAGCCCGACAACGATAGAGCCGCCCCAGATGGGTTAACCCCACCCCCGCCAGCAGGGCCACAAAGGGATACAGCTGGAGGGAGTAGTACCAGGTGCGGGTATCAAAGAGACTGAGCAACAGCAGTAACACCAGGGGGTAGCCCAGCCAGAGGCGGCGGCGCCCCACCTGGGGATGACGCCAGACTAACCAGCCCCCCAGACCGGCCACCGCCACCCAGGGGAAGGTGGTGAGGGGCAGGTGCCAGAGGTAGTAGGCGGCGGTGGTGGTGGATTGGAAGGTGGCCGGGGTGGCACCGGCGGAGCCGGCCTGGGAAAGCAGCACCAACTTCCCCAGCAACTGCTGGAGGGGTAGGAGGCCGTAGCGCCCCACACTGGCCCCGAGCCACAGGGCGCTGGGGATTGACCCCAAAATCAGCCCGGCGTATAGCCCCGGGTTAGCCAGGTGACGGTGGGATCGGTGGCCCCCAATCAGGTAGGGGAGTAGGGCGATCGCCGGTAGGACAATCATCACGCTCTTGGCTAAAAACCCCAGGCTGAGGGCCATCCCCGCCACCATCCCCCACCCCCAGCGGTGGCGGGGGGCAGCTTCGCTCTGGAGCAGGGCCCACAGGGCAAGCAGCTCCAAACAGATCAGCACCATGTCCTGGGTGGCCAGCTGGCTAGACTGCACCCAGAGGGGCATTACCGCCAGGATAGCCGCCCCCCAGACCCCGTTGGTGAGGGGCTGTAACCGCTGACCCAAGCGCCAGGTCAGCAGGATGGCCGCCAGGGAAGCCACCAGACTGGGTAGGCGGGCGGACCACTCCTGCACCCCAAAGACCTGGTAACTGAGGGCGATTAGCCACTGGGCGCCGATCGTGCGATCGAACACCGGTGCCCCCCACCAGCCCACGGTAACCCAATCCTGGGTCTCCACAATCCAGCGAGCCTGCTGGGCGTAGTAGCCCTCATCGTGGGCCATTAAACTTTGCTGGGGATGGCGGATGGCCAGCAATCCCCCTGCCCAGACCAGCAGCCCTAGCCAGGCGGGGATCCGGCGCCAGGCCAAACCCAGATTTAGTCTCTTAAACAGCATGGTCACTGGTCAGGTAACAGCAGGGAAAAGCGGTTTGATAGCTTTGACCAGAACCCTTAGGACACGGTGATCAGTCAAAGCTGGGTAGGCGTTCTAGCTCGCCTCCGTTCCCTTGTAGGTGCCCACGGCTATAGCTACCCCTATTGAGCCTATCCTACTGAAGTATTCAAGTCAGGTAATGACGAAAAATCTGCAAACCAGCCCTCAAGGCTACCCCTAAAACCTTGGCCAAGGGGCGGCGATCAGGTGGGAAAGGAGGCTCTATAGTAGGGGTATGCTGCAGTAACCCCTCGGAGATCAGCCCATGGTTATGGTGGAATCGACAATGTTACCCCTGGGCACCGCTGCCCCAGACTTTAGCCTCACCGATGTGGTTTCCGGCCAAACCATTAGCCTGGCCAGCTTTGCTGGGGCGCCAGCCCTGCTGGTGATGTTTATCTGTCGTCATTGCCCCTTTGTTAAGCATGTGGAGGCGGAGTTAGCCCGACTCGGCCGGGATTACCAACCCCGCGGGGTAGCCATGGTGGCGATCAGCGCCAATAGCCTCCAGACCCATCCCCAGGATGGCCCCGAACACCTCAAGGCCCAGGCCCAGGAGCAGGGCTTTACCTTCCCCTACTGTTTTGACGCCACCCAGGCGGTGGCCAAGCAATACACCGCCGCCTGCACTCCGGATTTCTTTGTGTTTGATCAGCAGCGACGGTTGGTGTACCGGGGCCAGTTAGACGATAGTCGCCCCAGCAATGGCCTGCCGGTGACCGGCGCTGACCTACGCCAGGCCCTGGAGGCGGTGCTGAGCGGGCAACCCCTGGGCCCAGATCAAAAGCCTAGCATCGGCTGCAATATTAAGTGGACGCCGGGGAATGAGCCCAGCTATTTTGGTTAGGGCTGGCTGATGGACTTACCCAGGTTATTACCCAGTGATCGCCTGCTGCGGGGTACCCTGCTCGACTTTGTGGCCGATCCTTTCCTGGTACCGGAGGCGGAGGCGGTGCGGTACCTGCCGGACGGTCTGCTGGTAATTCGGGACGGTCATATCCTGGCCACCGCCCCCTACCCTGACCTGGCGGACCAGTTGGGGAACAGGCCCATCCTCGATTACAGCGGCAAGCTGATCCTCCCTGGATTGATTGACACCCACATCCACTATCCCCAAACCGCCATGATTGGCTCCTATGGGGAACAGTTGCTGGAATGGCTGCAGCGTTATACCTTCCCCACCGAGCTCCAGTTTGCTGATCGCGACCACGCCAGCCAGGTGGCCAACCTATTTTTAGATGAGCTACTGCGCCACGGTACCACCACCGCCCTGGTGTTTGCCGCCGTGTTTCCCCAGTCGGTGGAGGCCTTTTTTGAGGCGGCGGCGGCCCGCAACCTGCGCATGATTAGCGGCAAGGTGATGATGGATCGCCACGCCCCGGAGGGCCTCTGCGACACCGCCGAGTCCTCCTACCAGGAGTCTAAGGCCCTGATTGAAAAGTGGCATGGGCGAGGGCGGCTGCTCTACGCCGTTACCCCCCGCTTTGCCGGCACCTCCAGCCCGGCTCAGCTGCGCCTGGCGGCCCGCCTACTGGAGGAGTTCCCCGATGTCTATCTCCACACCCACCTCTCCGAAAACCAGCAGGAGGTGGCCTGGATTCAGTCCCTTTTCCCAGACCATAAGGGTTACCTGGATGTCTACGACCAGGCGGGCCTGGTGGGGGAACGATCCCTCTTTGCCCACGGCATTCATCTCACCGAGGCGGAATGGCAGCGCTTGGCCCAGGCCCGGGCGGCCCTATGCTTTTG
>JAYKIM010000199.1:0-16332 GCA_035286245.1 Cyanobacteriota bacterium
TTAGCCAACTCCAGGCCGATGTTGAAGCGGGCCGGGATCTGGCCCTGACCGATCTGGCCACCCTGCAGCAGAGCTACAAGGTGCGGCTGGAGGCCATTCAAGCCGAGGCCCAGAGCCAGAAACAGGAGATTATGGCTCGCCTCGGGGAAGTCACCCCCCAGTACCTGGCCGACTCCTTTATGAGCGAGACCCGCCAGCAATTTACCACCCTTACCGATAAGCTGGGCCGGCTAGAGACCAATCGACCCGAGCTGTTCTTGACGGCGGATGAGTATATCGACAGCGGCGATCGCCACCTGACCCAGGGAGACTACCTCCTGGCCCTGGCGGACTACGATCGGGCCCTGGAGATTCAGCCAGGCAATGTCAAACTCTGGCTCAACCGGGCTAAGGCTCAACAGGAGCTAGAGCAACTAGAGGCAGCCCTGGACTCCCTGGATCATTTGCTCAGGTTGAACCCCCAACACAGCCTGGCCCTATACCAAAAAGGCCTGCTACTGCGGGAGTTACGCCGTCCTGAGGAGGCTCTGGAGGTGTTTGATCGGCTCAGCCAGTTGACCCCTGAGGATGCCAAGGTATGGCTGAACCGAGGCATGGTGCTGGGTCGCCTTAAGCGTCGGGAGGACGCGATCGGCGCCTTTGACCAAGCCCTGGTGATCAATCCTGAATACCACGAGGCCTGGGTCAATCGGGGGGTTTCCTTTGGGATTTTACAGCGCCACGAGGACGCCTTCCAGTCCTTTGACCGAGCCGTGCAGATCCAGGCTAACGACGCCATCGCCTGGCTCAATCGAGGCCTTTCCCTCCTCGAGTTGGAGCGCTACGATGAGGCCCTCACCTCCTTTGAGCAGGCCACCCGCTTTAACCCCACCAGCCCCAAGGCCTGGGATAACCGTGGTCTCACCCTGGTCAAGCTGGGGCGAGATGAGGAGGCCCTGGTCAGCTTTGATCGGGCAATTGGTCTGGATGGTGACTACGCCCAGGCCCATTACCATAGGGCGGTTTGCTATGCCCTACAACGTCAGACCGATGTCGCCCTTGAGTCCCTACAGCAGGCCGTGCGCCTCGACCCTGACTACCGCGAAGAGGCCCGCACCGACCCCGCCTTCGATGGCTTTTGGAGTAGTCAGTGGTTTCGGGAGTTGGTGGAAAAGTAGCAGTGTGTACGGTTTTCCCCTGGGGTAAGCCCTAATAGAAAAACTAGAATCACCTGGATAATAAGGTTGTTCCCCAGATTCGATGGATAAATCGGCAGACCTGCCAAGTCTGGCAAATTGGAGCATCCGATGCAGACCAGAGTTACTTTGTTTTTTGATAATGAATTGCCATAGTGATAGCTGTAGCCATTTAGCTCAGGCCACCGAGCAAAGCGTTGGGTCTCAGCCCATAGCCAGATGACATCGTAGTCTTGTCCTAACTGAACGGTTAACTGCTATAGCTTTGAGCAAAAGGTTTAGTATCCAAAAGCCGTGAGGGAGTAATTGTGCTGACCGGCCTCCGCCTTCATGGAGTTCCAGTTATCCTCCAATTCGTTAGAAACAAAATCGTCCTTGGGGGAGTCATTAAACGTTACGAAGTCTGAAAAGGCTTTACCGTTCAGAAATATTGGCCTACCCTGGGAGGGTAATCAGATGGTCATCAGCTACCAAGTTTTTAATTTATGCGGGCGAACCTCCACTCCACAGGAGAGAAACGGCTGTTCGGGGTTGCCCTTCACTCTCATTACGTTCAGGTATCTATCTACTCCACCCCCCCTTCTCCCGACCAAAGGCTAGGAAACGGGTAGTGATTCCATCAGTTTTGTAACCCTCAGTCCTGTCCCCTCAGGGTAAATTTCGATTTTCCATTCGTTCAGTAAATAGGCTTGGTGAACGGTGGCATCAGCATTGTCAATGGAGGTGAGTTCCCTATGTCTAACGTCAAAACCCGCATACCCAGTGTTAAACCCCATTACAGCGTGGATGCTGTCCGCACCTATCTGCACGAGATTGGGCGAGTGCCGCTGCTGACCCACGAGGAGGAAATTCTCTTCGGTAAGCAGGTGCAGGCCTACATGCTGCTGCTGGAACTGAAGGATAAACTGATGGCTGCTCTGGATCGATCACCGACCCTGGCCGAATGGGCGGAGGCGGCCCAACTGACGGTAGAGCAATTGAACCGCCAGGTGCAGTTGGGTGAGCGGGCCAAGCGCAAGATGATTGAGGCCAACCTGCGGTTGGTGGTGGCGATCGCCAAAAAATATCAGAAGCGCAACCTAGAATTTCTGGACCTGATCCAGGAAGGGACCCTGGGTCTGGAACGGGGTGTGGAAAAATTTGATCCCACCAAGGGGTATAAGTTTTCCACCTATGCTTATTGGTGGATTCGCCAGGCCATTACCCGAGCCATTGCCCAACAGGCCCGCACCATCCGTCTGCCTATCCACATCACTGAAAAGCTCAACAAGATCAAGCGGGTGCAGCGGGAGCTCTCCCAAAAACTAGGTCGCAGCCCTAACGTCGCTGAAATTGCCCAGGAGTTAGAGCTCGATCCCAGACAAATCCGTGAGTTTCTAGTCATGTCCCGCCAACCCATTTCCCTCGATGTTCGGATTGGGGATAACCAGGACACCGAGTTGCAGGAGCTCCTGGAGGACGATGGCATTTCTCCAGAAACCTTTACCGCCCAGGAAGCCCTAAAGCAGGACATTCGCAACCTGCTATCGGAGCTTACCCCCCAGCAAAAGGAGGTGATTTCCCTCCGCTATGGCCTGGAGGACGGCAATGAGCTCTCCTTGGCAAAGGTGGGAACCCGCATGAATATCAGCCGGGAACGGGTACGTCAGCTAGAGCAACAGGCCCTGAAGCACCTACGGCGTCGCAAGGCCGCCATGCATGGTTACATTGCCAGTTAGGCTAGACCAACGGAGCTGATGGATTTTGCCTGTAGGGATAGAGGGGGCTGGACCAGCAGGGTTTCGGTGCGGTTCCGACCATTTTGCTTAGCCCTATAGAGGGCCTGATCCGCTTGGTCAAGCAGGCCCTCCAGGGGGGGAAGTGATGGGCAGGGTAACCAGCTGGTTACCCCCACACTGATGGTCACCGCCAGGTTCTCCTGGCCAATGGCAAAGGGCCTGTCCCCCACTACCCGACGCAGTCGTTCTGCGCCGTACCAGGCCTGAATAGCATTGGTTTCCGGCATCAGCACAATAAATTCCTCACCGCCATAGCGAGCTAGGATGTCACTCTCGCGAAGATTTTCCTTGATCCGTAGGACCACGTCCCGCAGTACCTGATCCCCCATCAGATGGCCGTAGGTATCATTCACTGTCTTGAAGTGGTCAATATCAATCAGGATCAGGCTGGTGGCGTGGTTGAAGCGGCTGGCCCGGGCGATTTCCCGCTTAGTCACCTCAAGGAAATGGCGACGGTTATAGATATGGGTGAGGGAGTCGCGAATGGCAAGTTCTTCCAGGGCGGCCTGGGCGGCTCGAATCTCGGTAATATCCTCAACCGCCCCTTCGTAGTAAATCACCTGGCCATTAATCTCGGTAACGGCTCGGGCAATTACCCTCACCCAGAGGTTCCGCCCGTCCTGACGGCAGAGGTGTAGCTCACATTGTTTGAGAGGGCCGCCCTGGCTCAGACAGGTTTGCCAGGCTTGGCTAGTGGTAGACTGCTGGAGGGTATTGGCGGCTAAGAAGCTGTTGCGATCGCTAAACCCAAATATTCCCACCAAGGCAGGGTTAGCATCCAACAGCTTACCCTCAGGGCTAAACCGACAAAGGCCCATGGGCACATGGTCAAACAGGCTGCGGTAGCGAGCCTCCGAGTCCTTTAAGTGGTGCTCCATCTGTTTGCGTTCGGTGATATCCCGCATAAAGGTGAGAACCGCCGGTCGATCGTTAAAGTCAATCACCGAGGCGTAGAATTCCACCTCCATGATCACCCCATTCTGACAGTTGAGTTGTCGTTCACTGCGGCACAGGTCAGGGACTTGATTCCCCATGGTGGGTGGCCAGTGACAGGCTAGCAAGGATTGATAGTCTGTTCCGGGCAGGATCTGTTCTAACCGAATCGGTTGGTAGCTAACTGGAGATGAAGGGGCAATAGACGAGGGTAGATAGGACATACCATTGTCTGGAGTCTTTCCTGGGTATCCTATCCACCGTTGAAAGCAGCGGTTGCAGTAAACAATCCGTCCCTCTTGAAAAATCGCTACGCCGATGTGGGCCTGTTCAACAATGTGGCGAAATAACATAGGCACTTGCAGGACCTGATAGTCTGGCCACGACCGGGGCGGCAGGGCCGCTAAGGCTGGAGCCGCTGGCCGTAGTTGGCCGACGGTGGGGCTGGGCTGTAGGGCCAGGGCTGCCTCCAGATGTTCCAGGGCAGTTTCAAACCTACCCTGGGCCCGGTAGAGCCTGGCTAGCTGTCGATGACAGATGGCGCTGGCGCTAGAGTTCTGAGCCTTGATGCTTAGGCACAGGGTCCGTTTCCCCAGATCAATGGCCCGTTCAGCGGCTCCCTGATCGAGGTAAATGGTGGACAAGGGCGGTAGCACCTGCAGGAGGGCATCCAGATCATTAGTCTGTTCTGCCAGGCTTTGGGCGGTGGTAAACAGCTCAAGGGCCTGGGCGAACTCTGCCCGAGCCAAATACTCCTCTCCGCACTGTAGTAGGCTGGTCATCGTCTGGGGAGATGTGGTCATAGCGCAACCCTGTAGGCCAACGGAGGCAAGTTAAATCCAGTCCAGCATTAATTGGCAAGGGGCAGGAGGAAACCTCCTGGACCCGAGCCACGACATTGCTGAGGAACATGGGCTTAACTTGCCCAAATTAAGGAAACCGCCCATCAGAATATTAAGAAAACGCATTAAAAACCTATTAAGAAAACCTGGCTAGCAGGGGTTAAAACTCAGCAGCCTGGGTATCTCTCCTGAGCACTTGCCCCTGACCATAGTTATACCGATCACCTCTAAAGTAAATCAAAAGTTTTCTAAGCTCTCGCCAACTTGGGTTTTAGGATACAGGGAGATAAATACCAGGGCTAAGGTAGGGGTACCTGCAGAGCTCTGGAGCCAATGTTTGATCGGTAATAGCAGTAACAGGCCTGCCCCTTGCCTGGTGGAGACTGGTTATGCAACAAATTCCCGCCCCGTTTTGGACTCTGGTTATCGGTATAGCCGTCACCTTAATTAGTCTTTGGTTCGGACAGAATAATCATTTTCTGCCTGAGCAGGCTTCTGAGCAAGCCCCCCTGGTGGATGATCTGTTTAACGTGATGGTCACCATTGGTACCGCCCTCTTCATCGTGGTGCAGGGGGCGATTATCTACTCCTTGATACGTTTTCGGCGTCGTCCTGGGGATGAGGGGGATGGCCTACCGATTGAGGGCAACCTTCCTTTGGAGGCTTTTTGGACGGCTATTCCCGCCATTATCGTGGTGGGTTTAGGGCTCTATAGCGTTTTAGTGTTTCAAGACATGGGTGGATTTTCTCCCGGTGGCCACCATCACCAAGGTACCTTGGTGGCGTCGGCCCCCCATGGGGCCATGGCAACCATGGGGGATACCCCTGACCCTCTGGTGGCGGCAGTTGCGGGTGAACCAGCTGGAGACCCTCAAGTCTATGGCTTTGGCGCCTCCCCCCAGGGGGAGGGGGTAGCTCCTGATTTAACCGTCAATGTGACCGGCATGCAGTACGCCTGGATCTTTCGTTACCCTGACACGGGCATTATCGATGGGGAGTTGCACGTGCCGGTCGGTCAGGATGTGCAGCTATTGATCGAGGCCCAGGATGTGATCCACTCCTTCTGGGTCCCCCAGTTTCGCCTCAAGCAGGATGCCCTGCCGGGGCAGCCGGCAGAGTTACGCTTTGTCGCCACCCGGGAAGGCACCTATCCGGTGGTCTGCGCTGAGCTTTGCGGTGCCTACCACGGGGCCATGCGCACCCAGGTGATTGTTCATTCCCTTGAGGACTATGGGGCTTGGGTGAATAGTCGACTGGCCCAGGCTCCAGGGGCCGGGGCGACCCTGGCCACGGCACCCGCTCAGGACCAGGGAAGTTATATGGATCGCCTGGCCACCCACTTGGATGTATCGCCACCGGCGATCGCTGACCTGAGGCCAGCCTAAACGTCTTAAACCGTCTTGGTAGGAACTCCTGACCCTTGAGGTCAGCGCTATCCAACCTATCCAATGTAAAAGCCGCTTTTGTTTATCTCTTTCGACATACTCCTATGGCCCAAGCAGACCTGCAACTCAATGGCCCGATCCCCACTTCCACCCACGGTCATCCAGACAAATGGAAGTGGTATGACTATTTCACCTTCAATGTCGACCATAAGGTGATTGGCATCCAGTACCTGGTCACCTCCTTCATTTTTTACCTGGTGGGGGGCTTTATGGCGGTGCTGATGCGCACCGAACTGGCTACCCCCGACTCCGATTTTCTCAATCCCAATCTCTACAATGCCTTTTTGACCAACCATGGCACCATCATGATCTTCCTCTGGATCGTGCCGGCCGCCATTGGCGGGTTTGGTAATTACCTGATCCCCCTGATGGTGGGGGCGAGGGACATGGCCTTTCCTAAGCTGAATGCCCTGGCCTTCTGGCTGAATCCCCCGGCTGGGGCCCTGTTGTTGGCCAGCTTTTTCTTTGGTGGGGCCCAGGCGGGCTGGACCTCCTATCCTCCCCTCAGTGAAATTACCGCCAACGTTGCCCAAACCCTCTGGATTTTGGCCATTGTTTTGGTGGGTACCTCTTCCATCCTAGGCTCGGTCAACTTTTTGGTGACCCTCTGGAAAATGCGAGTCCCTAGCATGAAGTGGGACCAGATTCCCCTGTTTTGCTGGGCCATGGTGGCCACCTCGATCCTGGCCCTATTTTCCACCCCCGTGTTGGCAGCGGGGATGATTTTGCTGATGTTTGACATCAACTTTGGCACCTCCTTCTTTAAGCCCGATGCGGGGGGTAACGTGGTGGTCTACCAGCACCTGTTCTGGTTCTATTCCCACCCGGCAGTATACCTGATGATTTTGCCCATCTTCGGCATCATGTCCGAGGTGATTCCGGTCCACGCCCGTAAACCGATCTTTGGCTATAAGGCGATCGCCTATTCCTCCCTCACCATTTGTCTGGTGGGCCTGTTCGTTTGGGTGCACCACATGTTCACCAGCGGCACGGCTCCCTGGATGCGGATTTTCTTTACCATTTCCACCCTGATCGTGGCGGTGCCCACCGGCATCAAAATCTTTAGCTGGGTGGCCACCCTCTGGGGGGGCAAAATTCGTTTTACCACCGCCATGCTGTTTGCCGTAGGGCTGCTGTCGATGTTTGTGTTTGGCGGCCTCAGTGGGGTCACCCTGGGGGCGGCCCCCTTCGACATCCACGTCCACGATACCTACTACGTCGTGGGCCATTTCCACTACGTGTTGTTTGGCGGCTCGGTGTTTGGTATTTACTCGGCGGTATACCACTGGTTTCCTAAAATAACTGGTCGTATGCTGAATGAGCGCCTGGGTCAGGTGCATTTTGTCCTCACCTTTATTGGCACCATCCTCACCTTCACCCCCATGCACCAACTAGGTATGCAGGGCATGCCCCGCCGGGTGGCGATGTACGATCCCCAATTCATCAGTCTTAACCAGTTGGTCACCTTCGGGGCCTACATCCTGGCGGTATCGGTGATTCCTTTCTATATCAATGTGATCTGGAGTTGGATCAAGGGCCCCGTCGCCGGTCCCAACCCCTGGAACGCCCTCACCCTGGAATGGACAACCGCCTCCCCCCCGATCATCGAAAACTGGGAAGTGCTGCCGGTGGTCACCCATGGTCCCTACGAATACGGCAGGGATCAACTCGAACCCCTAGGGGAGCAGGCCTAACCCGGCGTCCCCGTTTCCTACCCCCTATCCTCTCTAATCATTATGCAAACCACCCTCGATTCCACCCCTCCTATTCCCGCCCATGGCGAAGGCCATCAGGATTTGCGGGTCTTGGGGCTGTTGACCTTTTTGGCCTCGGAATTTCTGATGTTCTGTGGCTTCTTTGCCGTGTTTCTAGTCTTCCGCAGTACCATTGCCCAATGGCCACCGGAGGGCACGGAGGTAGAGCTGCTGTTGCCGGGGGTGAATACCATCATCCTGGTGGCCAGTAGTTGGGTGATCAACCTGGGCACCAAGGCCATCAAGAACAATGATCTGGCCGGTTTACGGCGTTGGTTTGGGGTGACCGCCGCCATGGGGGCGGTGTTTCTGGTGGGTCAGGTCTATGAATATATGACCCTGGGCTACGGCTTAAAAACCAACCTGTTTAGCAACTGCTTCTACTTGATGACCGGCTTCCACGGCGTCCACGTGTTTATCGGCCTACTCCTGATTTTGGGAGTGCTGTGGCGATCGCGGCGGGCTAACCATTACAGCGATCTCACCCACACCGGTCCAGAAATGGCGGAAATTTACTGGCACTTCGTTGATGTGGTGTGGATTATTCTATTCACCTTGATCTATCTGCTGACCTTGATTTAAGCCAGGCTGCCCTAGCCCTCAGGCAGGTCCTCGGATCTAGCGCCCCTCACCAGTCCTCTTGGTTAAGGGCGTTTACTAGTGTCAGTGGATCACAAATCCTACCTTGAGTCCTGACTTTGCCCTCTCTCCAGCCTGAGAGAGGGGCTAGGTGATGGGGCCCAGGGGACTTTGCGGTCCACTGAGTTTAGATAAGTTTTTGGAAAAAACCTTTTGTTTGCAGTGCCTGATTTCTGACCCCAACCCTGTAACGTAGAGAAGAGGGCAGCCCAGCCCTGATCCTAGGCTGCCAGCTCTGTAGTCTTTGCCGTTGTCGCCGGAAACCAATGGGGGTTTTTCTTTATTTTCTACGCCATGGCCAGACGGCCTATAGCCTGACCGGCGGGTACTGTGGCACCCCTGAAAATGATCCGGGCTTGACCGAGGCTGGCCTGGCCATGGCCCAGGAATTTGCCGATAGCTATGCCGCCCTACCCTGGACGGCGGCCTACGTTAGTCCCCTGCGGCGAGCGGTGGAAACGGCTCAGCCCCTCTGCGATCGCTGCCACCTGCAGATGCAACTGCGGTCGGGGCTGCGGGAGGTGATGTATGGCCGCTGGGAGGGGATGCACCCCACCGCTGTGGACCGGGAACACCATGATGAATACGTCGCCTGGCTTACGGACCCAGCCTGGTATGCCCCCGTGGGGGGGGAACGGGCGGTGGATATTGCCCGTCGATCCGCCCAGGTGTTGGATGAGATTGAGCACACCCACAGCTCCGGTCACATTCTAGTGGTATCCCACAAGGCCACCATTCGAATTATGCTGTGTACCCTGCTGGGCATTGACGTGGGTCGCTATCGAGATCGTCTGGATATGCCCGTTGCGGCGGTCAGCGTGGTAGAACTAGCGCCGCGGGGGCCACTATTTCATACCATTGCCGATCGCTCCCACCTGAGCGACGCCCTGAGATCGCTCCCCTGCACCTGAGGCTTACCCCTATGCCCCTGAGGCTCTACCTCCTCCGCAACGCAGAAACCGAGTACTGCCGCACCGGTCGCTACTGTAGCCGGGATGGGGTGCCCCTCACCGACCACGGTCAACAAATGGCGGAGTTCTTTGCCAAGGCCTACTGTCAACTGGGTTGGCAGGCGCTGTTTTGTAGCTCCCTAAACCATGCCCAGGCTACCCTGCAGCCCCTGGTCCAGGCCACCGGTCTACCCTTTCAGTGCCGTGAGGACTTGCGAGAGCTGGGTTTTGGGGAATGGGAGGGGCTAGCTCCGGAGGAGGTCAATGCCCAATTCCACGATGATTACATCCGCTGGTTAGCGGACCCCGCCTGGAATAGCCCGACTCGAGGGGAAAAGGCCATGCAGGTGGCCCGTCGCAGTTCCAATGTCCTGGCGGAAATTGAAGATACCTACACCGACGGTAACGTGCTGATTGTGGCCCACAAGGCCACCCTGCGGATTATGCTGTGTACCCTGCTGGGGATTGATGTGGGACGCTACCGAGATCGCCTGGCAATGCCGGTTACCGCCCTTTCCCTGGTGGAGCTGCTGGATTACGGCCCCTTCGTTCGCTGTTTCAATGACTGCAACCATCTGCCCCTATACCTGCGCCGTCCCTGGGCCGGCAATGGGTCGGATAGCTAACCAAGCCTTCATGCCCGTTAACCAGTTCTTTAGAGTTTTTGCCTTTAAAATAGCCAAAGGGGATGCCATCCATTAAAGACCTATAACCATGATCAACTCTATATTGACTGCCATAGCCCCTGCCCTTAATAACGTCTACAGTGGCTGGATTGCTTGGAATTTATTTCTAGCCTTTATTCCCCTGCTGCTTAGTTTTCGCCTATTTCGTCCCCAGGCCTTACCCCAGGGATGGTTTCGTTTAGCCTGCTTCCTGGTGGGGATAGTTGGCCTGGTTGGCTTCTGGCCCAAATTGCCAGAAGCTGCCAACGCCTGGACTAGTTTAGTGAGGGACAGTCTGAGCGGGAACGGTAGAGCCCTGTTAAGGTTAGGATGGTTCCTGCTGGCTGGCGGCCTTGCTTTTCTGTTGGGTCGCTGGGGCACCCGTCTGAGAGAACCCCAACGGGCCTGGCTATGGAGCTTAGGGGTGGTTATTTTTCTGGCCTTTTTGCCCAATGCACCCTACCTACTTACGGATATTATTCATCTAATCCGTGGCATTGGCTCTGGAAGACTTGAAAACTGGGTTGCGGCCCTGGTCTTCATCCCGCTCCATATGACAGCGATTTTACTAGGGTTTGAAGCCTACGTTATTTCCCTACTGAATCTCAACCACTATCTTAAGCAGCATGGCGCTAAGGCCTGGGTCTTACCGGTGGAGCTGTTGATCCATGGTCTGTGTGCCCTGGGGGTTTTTCTCGGTCGGTTTATTCGGCTGAATAGCTGGGACCTGGTTACCGGTCCCCTTGATGTGGTGATGATCACCCTGAATGCCCTCACCTCAAAATGGCCCATGGCCATGATTGGGTTGACCTTTTTGATAGTCACCACACTCTATTGGGTGATGAAACAAATCACCCTCGGTCTCAAGCTTAGGCTAGACTACAGCCGGCGTGGTCTGGATCCGTTGGAATAGACTGCTAACTTGAAACTCGTTCCAAAGGGGTCGACAGTCGCTGTAGCCGCGAAAACTCGTATTGTAGGGCCTGCCGCAGGGAACGGTTGTAGGGATCAACTCGCCAGGCCTTCTTCAGGCAAGCTTCGGCTTTTAGCCTATCCCCCAGATTGAGGGAGGCCTGACCCCAGCGATAATAGGCGATCGCCTGCCACTGCCGCACCTCCAAATCCTGGGGAAAACGATGGACCAACCCCTCCACCAGGGCCACCGCCCTGGGGTAGCGCCGACTCTTCAGTAAGCCCTGTAACTGGATAAAGCTAGACTGTTTCAGATCTTGATCGGCCCTCGAACCCCCCGGTGGTTGGCTGACCTGTAGGGGGGGGCGGGGCGGGGGTGGAGCTGAGGTGTAGGGAACCTGGTCAGATGGACTGACTTTTCTGACAACTGGAGTTTCTCCGGTGGAAACTTCTGTTTTAGGAGTAGGTAGGGGCTGGGGCAGGGTTTTCACCACGGCCTGGTAAGCCTGGGTGATTTGGATAAACTTTTCCTTGGCGGCTTCATTGTCAGGATTGACGTCGGGATGATATAAGCGGACCAGCCGACGATAGGCCAGCTTGACATCGGTAAAGCTAGCTCCAGAGCGGAGCCCAAGCACACGGTAGTGGGACGCCAAAACCATAGTTACTAAACCGGATAGTAGTAGGAATCGTTACCTCTATTTTGGCAACACTCTTCAAAAATGGCGCAGGCAATTTCCACTAACCGATTTTCCTGCCCGGGCTAGGTCAGGCCCATGGTAGCTATCGCCATGGTCAGGGGCTAGGTAGATGTTCGGTCAAATCCACATTGATAGGGGGTCTCACCCAGTCAGGGAATTGGCACCTGGGTCAGTATGATGACAGCCATAGGAGCAATCCTTAACCGTTT
This sequence comes from Cyanobacteriota bacterium, assembly GCA_035286245.1. GTDB lineage: Bacteria > Cyanobacteriota > Cyanobacteriia > Phormidesmidales > Phormidesmidaceae > Nodosilinea. The sequence goes on from JAYKIM010000199.1 coordinate 12,004, forward strand.
TCTGGTCTCTACCTGGTAAATTCCTATGGTTACCCTTTGCCCTTCTCCTCCCGATTTGCCCTTGCCCACCCTCTTCCCCCCGTTGGAGGGTTTGACGGACAATAGTCCACCGGCCCTTTTGAGTGCCGTTCTGGAGGGTTTTAACGAGGGCATTTTAATCATTAATCAGGCAGGCCAGTTACTCCACGCTAACCACCTTGGCCAAACCCTGGCCCACCAGCTTAAGCAGTGGGAAGGAACGGACATGGCGCCCGTGCCCCCCAGCCTTTGGACCATCTGCAGCTACCTCCTAGAAGGGCGGGATCTGTTTCCCGGCAATCCTTTGATTCTTACCCAAGATTTTCGAGGGCCCCAGGGCTATCGTCTGAGGGCCCGGGTCCAGTGGTTGGATGGGACTGATAGCGAGACGGGCCATTTTCTGGTGATGCTGGAGGACCCTAACTCCGCTGCCCTGAGCCAGGCCCAGCTCAAGGCCCTGGAGTTGCGGCTTACCCCGCGCGAGCAGCAGGTCTGGAGACTACGACAGCGGCAATGTAGTGTACAGTCTATCGCTGACGAACTGTACCTCTCTCTGGCTACGGTTAAACGTCACCTGCGTCAAATCTATAGTAAACGACGGCAGATCGGGGAAAGTCTTCAGTTCCAGGATAGTTGATTCACCGGCAGGGACCACCCACCGATGAATCGGACTAAGCCGTCGCTGCTACGGCGGAGGCTAACTCCTGGTTACGGTCTTCGATCACCCGATCAATTAGGCCATAGGCTACGGCTTCTTCGGCGGACATGAAGTAATCCCGATCGGTATCCTTTTCGATTTGCTCGATGGGTTTACCGGTGTGGAGGGCCATCATTTCGTTCAGCTCCTGCCGTACCCGCAGAATTTCCTTGGCCTCAATGGCAATATCGCTGGCCTGTAGCCGCTGACGACCGGTGCCCCCCATGGGCTGGTGAATCATAATCCGGGAGTGGGGTAGGGCCAGGCGTTTGCCTGGGGTGCCCGCCGCTAGCAAAAAGGCCCCCATGGAGGCCGCCAGGCCCAGACAAATGGTCACCACATCGGACTTGATGTATTGCATGGTGTCATAGATGGCCATGCCCGCTGTCACCGACCCACCGGGGGAGTTGATGTAGAGGTAGATGGGTTTGGTGTTGTCGTCGGAATCGAGGTAGAGCATGGCTGCCACAATCGAGTTGGCCAGACTGTCGGTCACCTCCTGCCCCAGAAAGATAATCCGTTCCTGGTTGAGGCGGGTGTAGATGTCGATCCACTGGCTGTATTGGCTACCAGGAAGGCGATAGGGAACCTTAGGGGTACCGATGGGCATAGTGTTGTTGCAACCTTGAATTAATGGGGGAGGTAATCGGGCAGGGATGGGAAGGAAGAGGGGCCTTAACCAGCGGCGATCGCCGGTATCTTGGGCAATCCCTTACGGCTTTCCAGGACTCGGTCGATAATGCCGTAGTCCCTGGCCTCCTGGGGGTTCATGTAAAACATCCGGTCCGTATCTTGCATGACCTGGTCTAGGGGTTTCCCCGTATGTTTAGCCAGAATCTCCATCATCGATCGCTTGTTGTCGATCACTTCCTTGGCACGAATTTCAATGTCGGTGGCCTGACCCTGGGCGCCACTGCGGGGTTGGTTAAGCACAATGCGAGCGTGGGGCAGACTAGCCCGAAACCCCTTGGTACCGGAGGCCAGGATCACCGCTGCCGAGCCCATGGCCTGGCCAATGCAAATGGTGTGGACCGGCGGCTTAATGTAATTAATGGTGTCACAGATGGCGAAGGCTTCGGTGTCGTAGCCAATCATATTGCCGTCGTACCAGGAGGTGCCGGTGGAGTTGATATAGAAGTAGATGGGCTTATCCGGGTCATCAAACTGCAGGTAGAGCAACTGGGCGATGATCAGCTCGGTGACGTCAATACCCACCTGTTGCTTAATGTCATCTCCAGAGAACAGGGGCAGCCCCAGGTAAACAATCCGCTCCTTCAGCAATAGGGAGGGTAAATCTGGGGGGGGCGTACGATACATGGCATCGCCATAGTAGGGGGCCTGTACCGCAGTGATTTCCAAACTCATAGACCGAACCTGCGCAAATATCGCTGTCTATCAGTGTAACGTGGGAAGGAGTCGGCTTCTACGCCGGAGCGAGACGGATATCCCCACCTGGAGTATGATGATGCCTGGTTTTACCCTGGAGCGATGGTAGGGTTCAGAATTCAGAATCCAGAATTCAGAATCCAGTAGCAAAAAACCACTGACCACTGATTCCTGACTTCTCAACCATGGCCATTATTCAACGTATTTACACCGATGGCGCCTGTTCTGGTAATCCTGGACCGGGGGGCTGGGGTACGGTGCTGTATACGGCGGCGGGCCCTGCCCATGAGTTGGGGGGTAGGGCGGCCCAAACCACCAATAACCGTATGGAGATGCAGGCGGCGATCGCCGGTCTCACCTGGCTGCAGGACCGGGGCCAGCGCGACATGGTGACGGTCTACACCGACAGTGAGTACGTGCTGAAGGGTATTACCCAGTGGATTGCCGGTTGGAAGCGACGAGGCTGGGTAAACTCGGCCAAAAAACCAGTGCTCAACCGTGATCTCTGGGAGGTGCTCGATGCCCTGACCATCGACCTGAACCGAAGTCTGGAGCGACCCCTAGGCTGGATCTACGTGCGGGGCCATAGTGGTGACCCGGGCAACGAGCGCTGCGACACCATTGCCCGGGCCTTTGCGGCGGGTCGCCCCATTCCCCTCAAAACCCTGGACTGTTCTTCCCCTCCCGGATGACCCCTAGCCGATAGGATGGAGGAGAGAGTCACAGGTTACTGCCGTCATAGGGGAATGCCGTGTTGTTGTCGAAGGGGTTTGAAGTCGAAATCTACACCGGCACCCCTGAGGGGGATATCGTCGGCCTTTCCGATCGCATTGTGGCGGATCTGAATGGTTTTGTCCGGGAGCCCGACAGCCGTAACGTGGAGTACACCACCCCGCCCCTGTGCCAGTACGAAAAACTGCTGTGTGAGCTGGTGCGCCCCCGCCACGAACTGCGCCGCTACCTCAAAACCCTGGGTAACTACACCCTGATTCCCGGCAGTACCCTGGCCCTGGGCCCCACCGATCGATTCTTCCGCTCCGATCCGGGTAACCCTTACCACAGCTATATCGAACACACCTACGGCACCACGGTGGTGACCGCCAGTGTGCACATCAACATTGGTATGGCGGACCCCGAGTTGCTGATGCGGGCCTGCCGCCTGGTGCGGGTGGAAGCTCCCCTTTACCTGGCCCTAACCGCCTCCTCTCCCTTTTTAAATGGCCAGGTCACCGGTTCCCATTCCAGCCGTTGGCAGGTGTTTCCTAAAACTCCGGCCCTGGTGCCCCTGTTTGAGAGCCACCAGCACCACATTGACTGGATGGAGGCCCAACTGGCGGCAGGTGCCATGCAAAATGTCCGCCATCTATGGTCGGCGGTGCGCCCCAACGGCGATCGCCGACCCTACAACCTGAACCGTTTGGAACTACGGATCTGTGACCTGATTATCGACCCGGTGGCACTGCTGGCGGTGACGGCTCTGTTGGAGGCCCGGTTGATCCAACTGCTGCAAACGCCATCCCTCGATCCCCTGGTGGCCAGCCAATTCCCCGCCGACCGTCGCAATGCCGACCTGGTGGCCCTCAGCGACGCCAATGAGCAGGCCGCCGCTCGCCATAGTCTGGAGGCTACCCTGCATCACTGGCAGGACGGTCGTCCGATCATCGCCCACGACTGGATTGGGGAGCTCTACCAAGAGGTCTGGCCCATCGCTAAGGCCAACGGTATTAGTTGTTTCCTCAGTCCCCTGCAGAAAATTCTTCGGGAGGGTAACGAAGCCCAGCGCTGGCAACGACAGGTAGAGGGGGGCCAATCCATCCGTCAAGTGGTGACCGAGGCGATTCAGGCAACCCAGGTCTACGAAGAGGGATTGGCCCGAGACCTCTGCGAACCCTGTGCTGCTTGAGGTTTTTATCACCGTAGTCCATCCTTTACAATGCCCACCTGGTTGGATCATTTGCCCACCCCACCCAATAGTGGCCGATTCAGCGCGGCGAAGTCAGCCTCAGTAGATCGCCAAGTCGCTTTGCCCTCATCCCCCAAGCTTGGCAGAGGGGTTTGGGGTGTAGCTGGCTTCTCGAAGGGTGGGCAAAGTCAGGGCTCACAGTAGGGTCTGTGAGCCACTGGGCCTAACCCGCTAGCCACCTCACCTTGGGGTACAGGCCCAAAGCAAACAACGACGGATTAGCTGGGACTAGATCAAAACTGCGTTGGTGCAACGCCGTCAGTTA
>JAYKIM010000200.1:0-3516 GCA_035286245.1 Cyanobacteriota bacterium
AGGTCACTGGTTTGCTTCCGGGCCGGAAAGTTCTCGCCGCAGTGCATGGAAAAAGTAAACACGCTGGGATCCTGGGCGAAGATCCAGGCGGTGCCGTCTCCCTGATGCACATCTAAATCCACCACCAACACCCGCCTGACCCGCCCCTGTTGCTGGAGCACTCGGGCGGCGATGGCCAGATCGTTAAAAATACAAAACCCGGAGCCGTAGTCGGGAAAAGCGTGGTGAGTGCCCCCCGCCGTATTGCAGGCCAGGCCGTACTGCAGGGCTAACTTAGCGGTGAGGATGGTGCCGCCAACGGCGGTGCAGGTGCGTTTCACCAGGGCTGAGCTCCAGGGCAGGCCAATTCGACGCTGAGCTTTGGCAGTTAGTTGCCCCCCACAGTAGGCCTGGACGTAGTCTGGCTGATGCACCAACTCTAGCCAAGCGGTGGGGGGTTGGCCGGGTTGATAAATTTGCTCCGGGTTAATCACCCCGTCCTGCAGCAGGCGATCGCAGAGAAGCTGGAACTTGGGCATGGGGAAGCGGTGCCCAGGGGGTAGGGGAGCAACATAGTCGGGGTGGAAAATGACCGGCAGGTGGCTCAAGGGGGGGCACAGCGACGAAGGATTAGATTAGGGAAGACAGGGAACGACGCTGGCGCAGATCAAGGCTATCGGCCAGGCTAGCCTCTGACCAGTCCAGGGGCAGGTCCTCCTGGTCTGGCACCAAATCAGGGACCAGCGGAGCCGGTTTCGGGTCAGGCTGACCTTCAGGGGGTGCCTGGAGGTTAGCAAGGAAAGGAGCCATCACCACCGTATCCTGATCCGGCCGGTAGGGAGCTAGACGCTTGGGGGTTAACTGTTTACGGGAAGGAGGGGCTGTCAGCCTGGGTCTAGCGACAACCCCAGGCCCCGATCGACGGGGGGCAACCTGGGCTCGTCGAGTGATTAACCAACACCCAAGCCCACACAAACCCACTAAACTCAACAACCAGCCAGCCCCTATCGGGCTCGTCTTTGGCGCCTCCACCGGAGTACTGGCGGGAACTCTCAAGGACTCGGCCCCCTCTACTGACACCGGGGCTAGCGGTGCCGCCATCGAAGGGGTAGGGGGGGGTAGATTAACCGCTGGATCGGGTTTGGTCAGCATGAGCTGGTGGTAGGCCAGGGCCGACACACAGATCAACCCCAGCCAAACGGCACCAATAACCAGCAGGGGACGCTGGGAAATCATCCGTGGCCAGGACCGCTGGGAGCTTAACTTCGGTTGATTTGTCCCAGAGAATAACAAAGACCCTCGATCAACGGGGCGAGACTGGGAAAGACGCTGCAGCATAACAGGTTACCTGAAGCGGCTAAAAAACTAAGGGCCAGGCCAATTTTGGCATAAATCCCTCGGCCATGCCACCATAATATAATAAGCTTGAACTTGGGCTCTCCCCAGGGTCTGGCAGATGTGCCCTGGCCTGAAACCGATGATCAGTAGACCCGGGCCATAGGGGAGTAGCGCTTCAGATCGTTACTGGGCTCAGTGAAGGACTTAGAGTCTAAGGCCCCTAGAGTCCGAGAATTTCACCCGTCACCCGAATATCCGTACCCAGATCTAGGGTGTAGTAACTCCACTGGGCAATATTAGTGTTGTTGGTGCTTGCCATCAAGGTCTGGGGTGATTCCAGGGAGTTTTCCCCCAGGACAGAGCTGGGGGCAAGGGAGCGAATTTCCGTCTGGTGACCCGGTTGAGTGGATGAAGGGGCCATCCAGTGGGCGTCCTCAATGTTATCGCGGTTAAGGGGTTGTTGCCCCTGGGGTGCGAAGGAGGGGGATCGATTAGGATCGGCGATCAGGGTCAAAACAGCGGCAATAATCACGATCACAATCGCATCAAACCGGGTCAAATCAATCGGCTGGTGGGTGGATAGGAAGTCAAGGTCTTTCATGGTAAATACAGCCAAGCTAGGAAAATAAGGTCTGAAGAAATCGGTTGTAAGCTTCTCTTCTCAGACCGCTTTATCTTTGAAATCAGGGATTCAAAGATAAAGCAGAACATGAAGACATGAATAATACCGATCATCAGGGTTTGTAATTAACAAGGTAGCGGTTAGCTTCTAGATTAGGTACTGGGCTGACACACCCTTGACAACTTCTATCCCATGTATTAAGACTGAAGTCTTGTCCACTTTTATAGGTCTAAAAAAGGGGTCTGACCCCCTTTTAGAAGATACTGTCAGGTCATGAAAGGTCAGTTTTTGTCTAATTCAAGGTGACTTTAGTAGCTTTTTGTAGGAATATAGAGTCTCATAGAAGTTTATCTAATCCCTAGAGGGATGGAGATAGAAATAATTCTTCATTACCTGATCCCACTGGCAAGAGGGAAATTTAAAAGAGGGGTCTCACCCCTGATCAAAAATTTCCATCCTCCCATCCTCCTACTCCCTTACAGTTGCCAATCCTGGGGCCTCGCGAACAATCCAAAAGCCAAAGCCATGATTCCGATACCTGGGAAGATGGAGCATCTTGCAAGAAGTAGAACGGCAATAGTGAGGACGGGCTATACCAGGCACCACTGTGAAGTACCCGGCTGCCAAAATCTCCCTTCTTCAACCAGGCTCTGTCGTCGGTAGGTGCATGCTGATAGTTGCCATGCCAGTGGTCCAGATACCATTGCGAGACATTAGGCACCATGTCACGCCCAACAACGATTATCCAGATTAAGCATCGGCAACCCTGCGCATCAGATCGAGCAGGGCCGTTTCATCCAGGACCGGGATCCCCAACTTTTCCGCCTTGGTTAATTTTGATCCGGCATTGTCTCCGGCCACCACGTAGTCGGTGACCTGGCTAACGCTGCTGACCACCTTGCCTCCCACCGCCTCAATTTTTGCCGTGGCCTGGGGGCGGGTCAGGTGGGGGAGGGTGCCGGTGAGCACAAAGGTTTTACCCGCCAGGGGTTGATCGACGGCGGGGGCGGTGGGCTCGGCGCTGGCCAGGGTCAGGCCGGCCTGCTGCAACCGTTCAATTAAGGTCTGGTTGGCGGGGTTGGCAAACCACTGGCTGACCGCCTGGGCAATCTCGGGGCCGATGCCCTCGATACTGGCCAGGCGATCGCTGGGGGCCGCCGCCAGGGTCGCCACCGAGGGCAAATGCTGGGCCAGGGTTTTGGCGTTGACCGTGCCGACATGGCGAATCCCCAGGCCGTAGAGGGCCGCTGCCCAGGGGCGGCTTTTGGAGGCGGCGATCGCCCCCACCAGTTTCTGGGCCAGTTGGGGCCCCATGCGCTCTAGGGGCAGCAGGTCCTCCACCCGGAGGCCGTAGAGGTCGGCCACGGAGTGCACCAGCCCCTGATCCACCAATTGCTGCACCCACTTCACCCCCAACCCCTCAATATCCAGGGCATCGCGGCGGGCCCAGTGGATGATCGCCCCCTGCACAATGGCGGGGCAGGAACGGTTAATGCAGCGGGTCACCGCCTCCTCCGCCAGTTTCACCAGGGCCTCGCCACACTGGGGGCAGTGGTCGGGCATGGTCACCGGGGGGG